>NZ_JADBGB010000003.1 GCF_015220045.1 Marivivens aquimaris
ACATCCCTATCACCACGCGCTCTCCTCGGTGAGGAAATGGGGCGGCACGGTCGATGATTTCATCGCGGTGCATACATGGTTCGATGTTATCCGGACAATCAAGCTGTTTTTGTTCTCCCGACCGGGGTTTGTCGTGGTTGTCCATAGGAGGGCCCCCGCCGCCCGCGTAGCGCGGATACGCGCGCAGCGGAGCGGGCGGCGGGGAGGTACCTGTGGGCTACCGCGACATTTTCCGTGCCGCTTCGACCGTCTGCCCGACCTCTTGTGCCGCGTCTGTGACTGGCTCGCCCAGTTCGACGAGAAGCTGTTCGATGCGGGAAGCTATTCCTGAATGCCGTTCGATTTCTCGTGTCCAACCGCGGCAACGCGCGTCTTCCGTCAGATTGAGTTCGAGGCGATGGCGCGCTCGCAGCCTCGGCGCATAAGATCGGGTGGTGACGAATTTGGCGCAGTTCAGATAGAGGTCGCATTCGCAGGGACCTTCTTCCGGCAGTCGGAGACAATGGCCGAGTTCGAGCTCGGTCTTCAGGAAGTTGCACTTCAGCCAATCGACCGTGCTTTGCGGCAGGCGCTGATTGCGGATGATCTCGGCCGCGGGTCCGGCGATCGGCGCATCAGGTTTCAACACGGCCTGATAGTCCGCGAGCACGGCTTCATCGCTGACTCGGATATAGACCATCGACATGTGCGGGCTTTGATGCCCCAGCACGTCCATGATCGTCTGCATCCGCGCACCGCCTTCGGCGAGTTCCGTGCCGACCGTATGGCGGAAGCGATGTGCCGAGATGAGATTCTGCCCTTTTCCATCGACCAGACCGAGTCGGTGAGAGATGTCTTTGAGTGGATAATTGAACAGGTAGTCGGGCGAGATCGCGACACCGCGGCGGTAGAAGAGCAACTTGACGTATTGGCCGGTTCTGGCATCCGGGACCGGGCGTTCGTCCGACTGTGCGCGCAGGTCGATGACCTTGCGAAGAGCTTCAGCAGCCTCAGGGTGAAGCGGCACGAGCCGTTCCCTGTAGGTCTTTCCCGCCGGAATGCGCAGCCGTGGCGTTCCGTCCGGATAGGCGTCCAGACAGTCGACGGGCAACCTTGCGATCTCTGTCCGACGGGCGCCGGACCATCGCGCGATCAGAATCGCGGCGCGCTGGAAATCGCATGGAAGCTTGCGGACCTCTTCCATGAGCGGGCCAAGCTGTTCGGCCGGGATATACCGAGGCAAGCGCTGCGGAAGGCGGGGAAGATCGCGGGTGTTCAGAACTGGTCGCGTCGGGAAATCCGGCCATTCCCAGGCCGCCCCCTCGCTGAGGAATTGCGCGACATGAAGTGCACGGGATCTTTGGGCGGTAATCGACAATCGACGCTTGGTTCTGGCGCCGACTTGGCTCCTAAGATCGATCAGGAAGGCGGTCATTACCTCGGACGTGACATTTGCGAACTTCTCGATCTTTGGATCGTGGCGAACCAGGAAGTCGACAAAGCGGCGGAGCGACACGGCGCAGTGGTCGACCGTCACCCTGGAAAGGCTGGTGCGCTTGATCTCCAGCCAGCGCTCGATGAAAACACCCATATCCGGCCTCGGATAGACATAAGGCCTGCGCTTGTCGGCGGTCATTCGCGGTCGCGCGATGCCGTTGCCGAGGTGGTGCAGTACAAGCTGTGTCTGTCGGACATAGCGGTGCCAGAAATGGGCGGTCGCCTTGGCCTTCTGCGGGTCGTAGCCATGGAAGCGCTTCATCAGGGAAGACGCCGCATATGCAGAAATTGCATCGTTCAACAGGTCAAGGTCATCGGAGGTGATAAGTTCAGGCGAACGTATGCCGGCATGAAGCGCGATGCGGGAAACCACCCAGATGGTCGACCCCTGTGGCGTCGTCTGGTGATACCCCATCGCTTTCTGGCGCTTGCGGAGATCCGGAATGCCCAGATCGATGCCCAGGTGATTTGCGAGTTGGGCGGCATACATGGGCGAAATCGACAGGAGGAACCCATAGTCGAGGCGCAGGCGGTCCGTGAAGGCGAGGTAGTAGAGATATTGCCGCGCCCAGAACGAGGCGGGGTGTTCAGGTGTGAAGGCGGACGTTCCGTGAAGTCGGCCCAGCCGAACCTCAAGCGGTTGTTCGCACCAAAGAGCGAGATCGGGAAAAGCGGCGACGAACTCTCGACGTTGAGCGATATACCGGTTCTTCATATTGCGGGTCATGTCGAGGCCCGCGAGGAATGCGCGGTATTCCTCCTCCTCGCTATGCGACGGCGCGATGTCGGTCGGAAACGTCATCAGGGCTTTCGGGAAGGGGTCTATCATGGCTTCAGTCCCATGGCACGGCTGTACTCGGCGAGCACTGTGGCGTCGGACACGCGTGTGTAGATGCGTGTCGATTCCGGCGACGCATGCCCGAGCCGGCGCTGCAGGGTCAGCTCTCGCATGCCGGCTTCCCACATGCGGGTGGCGTGGGTATGTCGCATCGCATGCGGTGTGACGCCGGGCGATTTGACCCCGGCGCGTTCCGCCGCTCGCGCGAAGGCTTTTGCCAACGCGGCATAGGACAAGGGCTCAGACCGCCTCGTGCCGTTTCCTCCGACGAGAAAGATGAACGGTGTCTCTGTCTCGCGGGGACGGTCACGCATGACATAGGCGCTGATGGTATCCAGGGCCTGCCCGTCATGGAGGTCGACGACACGCTCGACGCGCGACTTTCCGCGTGCCCCTTTCGGGTGGTCAGCGCGACATCGAACGGTCACGCGCCGCCGCCCATAGGCGATATCCTCGAGATGCAGACTGAGCGCTTCGCCTGGCCTCAGCCCACCGTGCAGCATCAGCAGCACAAGGGCGCGATCGCGTAGGTTGGTCAGCTCGGCGAGTAGACGTTCGATTTGGTCGTCGCTCAACGGGCGAGGCAGGCGGTGAACGCTGCGGACACGGATCACGCGCACACTCGCTGAGCGACGGGAAATGCCTTCAAAGAACGGTCTGTGCCGATCAGTGACCGCAGGCTTGTTGATACTCTTGCTGACCCGCATCGGGTTCGGCGGGGTCAGCGTCCCTGCGATGATCGCCCAGTCGCAGAAAGACGACATTGCCGCCAGCGCTCGATTGACCGTTGCCGGTGACAGCCGATCCGGGCCAGCCGAGGTTGCGCCCCGGCCGGGGCGCATATCGATCCGGTCATGCAGGTAAGCGATCAGATCGACGGCGTTCGAAATGTTGAAGCCCTGCCACTCGAGCCCTCGGGCTTCAAAGAACTCCCACACGCGCCGCAGGTCGTAGGCGTAGGAGCGAATGGTGTTCGGGGATGAGCCCCTAGCGTCAAGATAACGGAGGAAATCGTGAATCGGTTCGACGGAATTACCCGCATCGTCGCGGACAAAATAGCGAGGGACAGTCCCCTCTGGAGTTCTGGTGACTTGCATAATCGGTCCTCGGAAAAAGGTGAAAACTTCAGCCTTGGAGGTGAAATCGCAAGTGTCCAGATAATCGACCAGAGCAAGGAGATCACAGCCGACTTTCGGCACCGGGCGCTGCGCCACCATGCCGAGGGCATCTTCATGGCCGAGACTATCTTCGGCCAGACCCTCACGCTCTCGACCGGACGCATCATCCCGACCCGGTGGGTCGGCGAGCAGCATATTAAGGAAGACCTTGGCTTCATCCCGAGCTTTGCAGACTGGGTGAAGGCCATCCGGCCCGAGCCCTGGATGGGCCGGACCACGCGGATCGAGTCGTTGGTCGACCCGCATCTCGCCTCGCCCGTGGTCGAGGTCACCTGAGATGACCGATCCGGCCTATCAGCGCCTCGGCCTGCCCGCGACGGCCTCGTCCTATGCCGTCCTGCGCGCAGCGGTTCGGGCGCTCCACCCCGACACGCGCGCGGTTCGAGGCTTCCGGACGGCGCGCAGGCGCTTCTACCGGCAGATGCTCCGCGCGCATGCAGCGCGACAGGCGGCGGACGACCAGCCATCCGGCTGATCGCCGTCAACCACCGTTTCACCCCGACACAGCACCCGGCCACTCGGCTGGGTCTTTCCCATTCAGGAGGTCCCCATGGCGGATTACTTCACCCATTTCTCATGCCTGATCGACGTCGGCACCCCCGACAAGGCCGTCCGCGCGCTCGCGCTGTTTCAGGAACTCCGCGACGCGGATCAGGACGCCGACGACCCGGAGGTCGCGGGCTTCGATCTCGTTCGCCAGGACGCGCCCGAGGGTGGCACGCTCTGGATCCATGACGACGACCACGGCGATGTCGAAGCCGTCATCCGCTTCGTGCTGCGCCTTGCCGAAGATCTCGACCTTACCGGCCTCTGGGGCTTCCAGTACGCCCTGACCTGCTCCCGGCCCCGCCTCGACGCCTTTGGTGGCGGCGCGCATGTTATCGATCTCGGCGCGCGCAAATCCGTCGATTGGACCAGCAGCCAGGAATGGCTGGCCGCCGCGCTGAACGGGGAGGACGTCGATGCCTGAGGTCATCTGCACTACCGTCTACCAGTTCCCCGAACTCTCCGATGCGGCCAAGGAAAAGGCGCGCAGCTGGTATCGCGAGCTAGGCCCCCACGACGATTGGTGGGACGCGGTCTATGACGATTTCGAGCGGGTCTGCGAAATCCTCGGCATCCGTCTGAAGACCACACCCGTCCGCCTGATGGGCGGCGGGACGCGCGCCAAGCCCTGCATCTGGTTCTCCGGCTTTTGGAGCCAAGGCGACGGCGCTTGCTTCGAGGGTTACTGGTCCCACGCGAAGGGCGCTGCCGCGCGCATCCGGGACTATGCCCCGACGGACGCGACGCTGCATGGCATCGCGGATCGGTTGCAGACCATTCAGCGGCGGAACTTCTACCAGCTCGCGGCAGCGGTCAGCCATCGCGGGCGCTACTACCACGAACACACCATGTCGGTGGACGTCACGCGCGACAGCCCGACCTGGCAGCCGCCGACCGAGGACGCGGAGGAGATCGTGACCGAGGCGCTGCGCGATCTGGCCCGCTGGCTCTACCAACAGCTTGAGGCGGAATACGACCACCTCACCTCGGACGAGTCCATCGAGGAGGGGATCATCGTGAACGAGTATACGTTCACGGAAGCCGGGCGGCGGTTCGGGTGAGGTCTATCGGGCGATCGATTTGACGAGCGCTACCAAGGGGTCAAAGTCGTGCTGATCAGCCGCCCGCAAGGCTGCGATATAGGCCGTGCGGTGGTCACTGTCGGCATTCAGCGTGCCGTCGCCGGACCAGTCGAGGAAGATGTCTGGTTCGAACTTTGCCAAGTAGGCGTCTGCCATGATCCGCGCCCAACGTCCGTTGCCGTTGGCGAAGGGATGGATCCAGACCAGACGGTGATGCAGGCGTGCCGTGGCTTCCAGCGGGTCAAAGCTCTTGTGGTCGCGCCAGTACCGGGCGTCATCAAGGCAGGTGCGCAACTCGGTCGAGATGTGCCAAACCGGCACGCCGATGTTCTTCTCGGTCAGGCGGTAGACGCCCGCCCAATCCCAGACCTCGCCGAAGAGGCGCCTGTGGATCTCGCGGACGGCAGCATCGGTCAGGAGTTCGAACGACTTGGGGCGTCGGTCGAGCCAGGTCAGACCGGCGATGATGTTCTCGCCTTCGAGTTCGTTCAACTCGCCGCGGGTCGCGATGTGCTTGGCCTTGAGGCCAAGCAACTCGTCCGGCGTAAGGGGTGTCGCCCCAGCGGGTTCATGAAGCTCCAGCGTCATTGCCAGAAGTCCCGACGGCCTTCGCGCATGATGTCGGCTGCTAGTTCCTCCACCATCTCGGCCTCGCTCCGCAGCCCCTCGCTCTGCTCTTCCAGTGCCATGTGTGCGCGCGTGCGTTTGATGATGCGCCGGGCTTTCGCGCGCGCTTGGGCCAGGACGATCTCCTCGACCGGGCCCTCGCGCGGGACGATGGCATAGACGAGACGTCCACCCATGGCCTCGGCAATCTTCTCGAGCTGGTTCAGCGAGATCGTTCCCGCCTGCTCGTTCTTGATCGATGCGTAAATCGTGTTGCGCGAGACACCGAGGCGTTCCGCGAGGGCGGGCGCGTTCATCCCGATCGCCTCCTGGAACGCGGCGATCCAGCCGCCGACAGGCTTTGCAAGCGACTTCGCCAGGCTGGCAGCTTGGTTGACGCGGTCTTGGGCCTGACGTTGCTTCGCGCGAGTGACGGACATTTGCCTACCTGAGAGTTTGCATTCGTGCATAATACGCAATTCTATAGTATGGCAGGTATCCTAGTTTGGCAACATCAGAGATGTGCAGTAAGTCTTATTCTGCCCTATCACCGATTGGCAAGCACAATGGTTGTGCCAAGCTGGGATGTGGCACAAGGTTTGCCATGATCACGTCCCCGGCACTGTTCGCCCTGAACAGCACTCTCACGGGTCCCCGTACACGTCGTCATCCGCTTTGTGCGGCGCCCTGCGGTGGGTAGGGCGCAGTCATGGTGTGTGAACTTGAAAAGCTCTATTGATAACAACAGTCTGTGGTTGCCGGATACTGAGAATGGACATATCGCGCGAGGAGCTTTTTGCGCTCACTTGGGAGAAGCCGACCGTGGAGGTCGCGCGTGAAATGGGCATCTCGGACGTTGCCGTTGCCAAGCTCTGTGCGCGCCTTCAAGTGCCGAAACCGCCCCGGGGATATTGGGCGCGCGTTGAGGCAGGCCAAGCGCCACGGCGTCCTTCGCTTCGCGCATTTCGCGAGGAAATCGAGGAGCGCCGCAAAGCCCTCGCGCGACCGCGTCCGCGTCCGGGCGCCGTCAGTCTGTCGCCAATTCAGCGTAAGTTCGTCGATCAGGCGCTTCTGGAGTTCGTGGCGAAGGGAGGCGACCTTGGGACCACAAAGGTCGTGTCCAACCAGATCAGGGACATACCTCCTGACATCGCCACACAGCTGCTGCTCCTCATCCAGAACCGCTACCTCGTCTGGGTGAAGAATGGCGATGTCGATGTCGCGTTGAGCCATGGCGTCAGGCAAAGTCTTGCGGGTCTCGTTGACAAGATCCTTCCGGTGGCAAAGCCACAGGTTCTTGTGCTGCCTCGCGCTGACCGCAGCTTCGATGAGGACCGGAGGGAACCGTCCATCCTGATCCGACTGACAGCACATCTGCAGGAGCGGATAGCCCAGCTGGCGACGTTGGTGCGGGATCAGAAGCTTGCGCATGTCGTCATGCCGCTCGTCACGCTCGATCATGCCTGGTCTGCGCATCATGTCTATTCTTCGGAAACCTACATGACAGCCCTCAGTCAGCTCTGCGTGTCGGCAACTGAACTCTGGGTGGATTGCACCATGACCGCACCGCATTACCGCGGCGCTGATACCGAGACCTTCAAGACCGAGAAGGTCGCCTTGCGGGACATTATGCCGATCGACTTGATGCCATCGGAGGAAGTGGAGATCCCGCCACCGATTGGCCGCGTGCGGATCAAACAGCATTGGCCCCGTCTACGGGCCCTTATCGAGGCCGAACGTGTGCATGAGATGTTGGAGCGCAGCACCTATGCCTTGGAGCGGGATATCCCGGACGACCAGATCGCCATCGCGGATCGCATCTGGTTCGGGGGAGAGCGTCCGATGCTGAATGCGCGCAGGGCATGGGAGCGCTTGTCCGACGAGATGGAGCGTTGGGGAGAAGAGATCGAGGCCGAACGAGCGGATTTGTGCTGCTCCATTCTGGGTATCGCTTTGGGTGATGTCCTGATTCAATCACACAAGGGCCAGATCACGCGCATTCGAGTCTCTCGGACGAGCATGAACATCACCGAGAACCGATCCTTCTTCATCGTTGAAGGGCCACGGTTTCGGAAGGATGGCACGGCCGGCAAGCGCACCGAGACCATCTGGATCGACTTCTGAAGGGAACGCGGCCCCGCTGATCCGGGATCACTTGTTCCCGTCGATCCACTTCGACATCAGCCCCTTGTCGCGGATGCATTCGTCTGGACCGGCGCGCCGTTTGATCCGGGCGAGTTTCTAAGCGAAGGCCACCTGCTTGGACGTGGGCAGCCGGTCCATGTCCGATACCGGCTTCAGCTGGGCCTGAGCCTCGATCCAAGCACTCAAAGATCGCCGGTCTTGCTGAACCTCATGAGGAAGGAGCGTCCGGTTTCGCAAGGCGAGCGACCGCGCATAGGCGATCTGCTTGGGCGTTACGGGCAGGGCGTGCGTGGTGATTTCCATGGTGAAACCCCATTTCTAGCTTGGTTTTGAAGATAGAACATAAAAGGAACAAAATCAAGCCGAGCGTCTGGGGTGCGTCGGTTCGAGAGGAAGAGAGTGGCTGGGAAAGATCAGGCCTGAGGGTGCCCGAGAGAGGGTGTCCGGGGCTGTCCCTGTCCCTCATTCCGGAGTTTCCCGATGACCTACCTGGCCCCTGTTGCACCTCCCCTTCCTGTTTCCTCCACCGCTCCCGCTCCCGCGATCCTCGCGGTGGCCGAAGCGCTGCAGCCCGATTTGGCGCAGGGCTTCCAGATCGACGCGCTGCGTCTGCGGCTTGAGATGGAGCGCGCCTTTGGCGGCTCTGACGCCGATGGCGCCTGGGACTGGAAGCTCGCCTATGAGGCGGGCGAGGTGGCGCTGATCCTCTTTCTGCGAAAGTTCGGTCGGGCGCTGCTTGCGCGTGCCGGCTCGCCTGAGGGGCTGTTGCCGATCCTCGCCAAGGTGGCAGGCCTCTTGCCCACGCACACCCGGCGGTCGGAAGAGATGGAGCGGTTCCAGCAATTCTCGACGCCGCTGCCCATGGGGCTCGCGGCCTTGGCGGCAGCGCAGATCACCCCGCGTGACATCGTCCTCGAGCCTTCCGCCGGGACCGGGCTTCTCGCGATCCTCGCCGAGCTCGCGGGCGGAAGTCTCGCGCTGAACGAACTGGCCGACACGCGCGCCGATCTTCTGCGCCACCTTTTTCCTAGGCTCCCCGTCACCACCTTCGACGCTGCGCAGATCGACGACCATCTGGACGCTGGCGTCCGCCCGAGCGTCGTCCTGATGAACCCGCCCTTCTCGGCCGTGGCCAATGTCGATGGCCGGACGACCGAGTCGACAGCGCGGCACTTGCGCTCGGCGATTGCGCGGCTGGCGCCTGGGGGACGGCTCGTGGCCATCACCGGAGCCGGATTCGCACCGGATGAGCCTACCTGGGCCGACACCTTCGGCCGTCTGACCGAGACGGCGCATCTCGTCTTCACCGGCGCGGTCTCGGGCGCGGCTTTCGCCAAACATGGCACCAGTTTCGAGACGCGGATTTCTGTCTTCGATAAATGCCGTGTCGTCGAGCCGGGCGGCACCACCGCTGACCTGCGACAACCCACGTCTCCGGACGTGGCACATCTGATGTCCCGGATCACCGCAGAGGTTCCGCCGCGCCTCGAACTGGAACAGGTCGCAAATGCGGGTCTGGGCCACTCTTCCCTCTTCCCGGGAAGAGGGAAGAGTGGCCCCACCACACGCAAACCCGTCAGCCGATCGCGCGCGACCTCTGCGGTTCAACCGGCGAAACCTGAAGCGCCGATCGAGGTCGAGGAACTGGACTACGCACTTCGCGACGCCGCCGAGGAAGAAGATGCCGCATGTCTTTCGGATGCGATCTACGAGACCTTCCGGCTGCAGGCGATCGAAATTCCCGGAGCGGAACCGCACCCGACCAAGCTTGTGCAATCTGCGGCCATGGCTTCGGTCGCGCCCCCAAAACCCAGCTACCGGCCCAAGCTTCCAGACGCCATCCTGCGCGATGGCCTTCTGTCCGACGCGCAGCTTGAGACCGTGATCTACGCGGGCGAGGCGCATGGCGCTTATCTCGCGGGGTCTTGGACCGTCGATGAGACCGGCGACATGGTCTCGGCCGCGCCGGACGATGCCGCTGACGCCGTCCGTTTCCGCCGCGGCTTCTTCCTTGGCGACGGCACCGGGGCGGGCAAGGGCCGCCAGTCGGCCGGGATTGTGCTCGACAACTGGGCCCAGGGTCGGCGCAAAGCGCTCTGGATCTCGAAGAGCGACAAGCTTCTCGAGGACGCTCAGCGCGACTGGTCTGCCCTTGGCCAGGAGCGGCTGCTGGTCACGCCGCTGTCGCGTTTTGCACAAGGCCGCGACATCCCGCTGAGCGAGGGCATTCTGTTCACCACCTATGCCACGCTGCGCTCCGAGGAGCGGGGCGCAAAAAAGTCCCGCGTCGATCAGATCGTCGACTGGCTGGGGGCCGACTTCGACGGGGTGATCCTGTTCGACGAAAGCCATGCCATGGCGAATGCCGCAGGAAGCAAGGGCGAGCGCGGCGATGTCACGGCCTCGCAGCAGGGCAGGGCGGGCCTGCGCCTGCAGCACAAACTTCCGAATGCCCGCGTGGTCTATGTCTCGGCCACGGGCGCAACGACCGTCCACAACCTCGCTTATGCGCAGCGTCTCGGTCTCTGGGGCGGGGAGGATTTCCCCTTCCAGACCCGGTCGGAATTCGTGGAAGCCATCGAGGCTGGCGGTGTAGCGGCGATGGAGGTTCTGGCCCGCGACCTCCGGGCGCTCGGCCTCTATACGGCGCGATCGCTCTCTTACGACGGTGTCCAATACGAGATGCTGGAACACGCGCTCAGCCTCGAGCAGCGCGACATCTACGATGCCTATGCCGGGGCCTTCGCCATCATTCACAACAACCTGACCGCTGCGTTGGAGGCGGCGAACATCTCCGGCGCGGCCGACGGGCCGAGCGGGTCGGGCACGCTGAACCGTCAGGCGAAATCCGCTGCGCGCTCGGCTTTCGAGTCCGCCAAGCAGCGCTTCTTCGGCCATTTGCTCACTTCGATGAAGACCCCCACGCTGATCGCATCCATCGATGCCGATCTGGCTGCGGGTCATGCGGCGGTCATCCAGATCGTCTCGACGGGTGAGGCGCTGATGGAACGCCGCCTGTCGGAGATCCCAACCGACGAATGGAAGGATATCCGTTGTGACATCACACCCCGGGAATACGTTCTGGACTACCTCGCCCATTCCTTCCCGGTGCAGCTCTACGAGCCTTTCACCGACAGCGAGGGCAACCTCTCGTCTCGGCCCGTGACACGGGACAGCCAACCGGTCGAATGCCGCGAGGCCGTCCGGCGGCGCGATGCGCTGATCGAGAAACTGGCCTCGCTGCCGCCCGTCCCCGGGGCGCTCGACCAGATTGTCCAGCGTTTCGGCACCGATCTCGTGGCCGAAGTCACGGGCCGCTCGCGGCGCATCGTGCGCAAGGGCGAAGGGCATTCGGCACGGCTCGTGGTGGAGAACCGCGCCGGAGCCGCGAACCTCGTAGAAACCCAGGCCTTCATGGATGACGAAAAGCGTATCCTGATCTTCTCGGATGCCGGCGGCACCGGGCGCAGCTATCATGCCGATCTTGGGGTGAAGAACCAGCGCCTGCGCGTCCACTACCTCCTGGAGCCCGGCTGGAAGGCAGATGCCGCGATCCAGGGCCTCGGGCGGACCAACCGCACCAACCAGGCGCAGCCGCCGCTCTTCCGGCCGGTCGCCACCGATGTGAAGGCGGAGAAGCGCTTCCTGTCGACCATCGCGCGGCGTCTCGACACGCTCGGGGCCATCACGCGCGGCCAGCGTCAGACCGGTGGGCAGGGGCTGTTCCGCCCCGAGGATAACCTCGAGTCTCCCTACGCCCGCGACGCACTGCGCCAGCTTTACCGCCGCATCTATCGCGGCGATCTGGCGGGATGTTCGCTCGGGGCCTTCGAGGATGCCACTGGCCTTGAGCTCACCGATGACAACGGGCTGAAGGACGACCTGCCGCCGATCACGACCTTCCTCAATCGCCTGCTGGCGCTGACGATCGACATGCAGGCTGTGCTCTTCTCTGCCTTCGAAGAACTCCTCGACCAGCGGATCGAGGGTGCCATCGCCGCCGGGGTCTACGACCTCGGGCTCGAGACACTCCGTGCCGAGAGCTTTCGGGTGACCGACGCACAGGTCATCTACACCCATCCCGGCTCTGGCGCAGAAACCCAGCTTCTCACCATCGCGGAAAGGCGCCGCAACACGCCGTCTTCCCTCGCGGATGCACTCGACTGGCTGGATGACCCGAAAGCACGCCTGCTGGTCAACAGCCGTTCGGGCCGGGCTGCCGTGCAGGTGCCCGCCACCAGCCTGATGCTGGATGACGGCACTATCGAGCCCCGCCTGCGCCTGATCCGGCCGCTTGATGCCAGCACGGTCCCGGCGAAAATCATGGAAGATACGCGTTGGCTGGAAGCCGACCGCGCAGCCTTCGCTGCCACGTGGACCGCGGAACTGGCTGAGGTGCCGGAGTTCTCGGAGTCCACGCTGCACATCGTGGCAGGTCTACTGCTGCCGATCTGGAAGCAGCTTCCCCAGGATGAAACCCGCGTTTACCGGCTGCAGACCGATGACGGGCAGCGCATCATCGGCCGCCGCGTCTCGCCTGCCTGGGTCGCGACCACGCTGGCCGCCGATGCGCCAAAGCTCTCGGCGGCGCAGGTCCATGCCCTCGTTCTGGAGGGAAAAACTGTCGTGCGCCTGTCCGAAGGGATGGAATTGTACCGCTCGCGCGTCATGGGCGCGAACCGGATCGAACTGTCGGGCTTCTCGGAGGCAGCCAAGGATCGGCTCAAGGCCGATGGCTTCTTCTCGGAGATTATTAGTTGGAAGCTTCGGCTGTTTTGCCCGACCGACGCCGATGGCGTCGCGATACTGGATCGTCTGCTTGCACGTTGTCCTGTCGCAAGTCTACATGATCGCGGAGGCTGTTGACCCATGTATTCCGAGACCGAAGACCTCGTGCGCGATCTGGCAGAAAATGCCGAAGGCGTCTGTCGTGCCTACCTTCCCGCCGGACGGCGGGAAGGATCCTACTGGATCGTGGGTGACCTGCAAAACAATCCTGGCCGCTCGCTCTTCGTGCGGTTGACGGGCCCTGCGTTGGGGCCGGGGGCAGCGGGCAAGTTTACGGATGGGGCCACAGGCGAGCATGGCGATCTCCTGGACATCATCCGCGCCCGGACGGGGATCGCGCGCTTCCCCGACCTTCTCGCCGAGGCCCGAGCGCATCTTGGCCGTCCTCAGCCGGTCGTCCCGGATAGGCAAGAGCCGAGGAAGGCCAAGGCGCCCGGTGGCACTCCTGCGGCGGCGGCGCGCTTGTTTGCTGCCTCGAACCCGATCACAGGCACGCTTGCTGAGACCTACCTCCGTTCCCGAGGCATCACTCAATTCGGGGCGAACGGCGCCTTACGCTTCCACCCGAAGTGCTGGCACCGGGAAGAGGGGCAGACCCGGAGCATCCCCAGACCTGCGATAATCGCGGCGGTCACCGATGGGGCAGGGGCCGTGCAGGGCGTGCATCGCACCTGGCTGGCGCCTGACGGACAAGGGAAGGCGGCAGTGAATCCAAAGCGTCGGGCCATGGGTCACCTCCTCGGCAATGCCGTCAGGCTGACCCCGTATGACGACATCCTCGTTATCGGCGAGGGCATCGAGACCATGCTGTCCCTGTCCGAGGCGGCCCCCGGCCTTCCCGTCTGGGCGGCGCTCTCGTCGGGTCACCTCGGGGCGGTCCTGCTGCCGGAGGGGCTTCAGCGCCTCTACATCGCGATCGACCGCGATCCGGCCGGGCAGCGCGCGGCAGAGAAGTTGAGCGCCAGAGTCTCCGAGGTCGGGGTGCCCGTGCGGGTGCTGGAACCGCGGCTCGGGGATTTCAACGATGATCTTCGGGCGAACGGCAAGGACGCGCTGCGCCAGCATCTGGCGGGTCAGATCGGGCCAGAGGATAAGCATCGCCTGTTGTGCTGAGCTGCATCGCGCAGGGGGGTCTGGGAGTGCGGGGCAGGGGGGCTGCATCCCAGTCGTGGCTCTGGATCGTCGTCCTCACCCCATCCCGGGCCTTGCGCATCCACCCGACACCCGAGCGGCCTTCAAGAGATGGGCAGGCCGTCAAAGCGGTTGCCCCTGCAAGGTCGGCAGGGAACCTATTTCCGCCGGCGGCGAAGCCGCCTTTGCATCGCGAGACAAATAGCTTCCCTGCCGACCTCCTCCACGCTGTTCCGGCCCCGGTGAAGCCGGGGTGAAGGGGCAACCGCCCCGACGGCTCGGGTCTGCCCATGAAGGCCGCGCGGGTTGTCGCGCGGATGAGACATGCCCGGAGGCAAGAAACCGATGACGATCCACACCCACGACGACGCGTATGAACCCGCCCACACTGCATCCCAGACCGCCCATGCGCTCGATGAGCTGCAGCTCTATGGCTACCGTCCTTTTGATGAGCCCGATCCGCGCCCGATGCCCGATGGGCAGCGCCTTGCGGTCGCCGTCGCCGACATCTTCGATGCCCTCGTCGCGAGCCTTGAAGACACCCGCATGGAACCCGACCTCGAAGAGGTGCTCTGGGGCCAGGTCAACCTCTTTCACCGCGCCACGGCGAGGATCGAGCGGTCGCTCGACGAGAACGAGCAGGTGCAGCGCCGCCTTCAGCGCGAGCAGGACGGCTCGGAGGTGAAATCCACCGAACTCGAGCGCCTGACGGCCGAAGGCCTGACCCTCGTCGAACGGCGCAACTGCATGGACATGATGCGCGATCACGCCGCCACCGAGTTCGTCCATCACACGGGATCGACCTGGCGGCCCCGCACCGGCTCGATGGTGAACCGCCAGCACATGACCGCAGCACTGATCGACAGCCGCGACTTCCTGGCCGCCAAGCGCCGCGCCGAGACCGAGGTAATGCTTCCCGCAGGCCCCAAGGTCGCCCTCACCGGCGGGACCGATTTCAACGATCACCGCCTGATCTGGGGCAAGCTCGACCAGGTCCGGACCAAGTATCCCGACATGGTCCTCCTGCACGGCGGAAGCCCCAAGGGCGCAGAGCTCATCGCCGCCAAATGGGCCGAAGCCCGGGGCGTGACGCAGGTGGCCTTCAAGCCCGACTGGACCAAACACGCCAAAGCCGCGCCCTTCAAGCGCAACGATGCGATGCTGGATGTGCTCCCGGTCGGGGTCCTCGTCTTCCCCGGGACCGGTATTCAGGAAAACCTCGCCGATAAAGCCAAGAAGCTGGGCATCCCGGTCATGAAGTTCGAGAAGGGGGCGTGAGCCCCCTCTTTCCTTTCGGGATAGAACATTGTGGAAACACGAACATACACTTGGTATTGTTGCTGTAGACAAGGTGACCGCAAAATGTTCGATGAATTGCAGCAATTGGAGGTGTTTCCGACGGCAGTCGATCTCAAGCGGATCGACCCGTCTCTCAACATGCGGCGCTTCTATCGAATGAGCGTTCAGCCAGACTTGTTTGGCGGCGCATGCCTGGTGCGGGAATGGGGTCGGATCGGTTACCGTGGCCAGATGCTGGTCGAACAGCATGAAGACGAGGGCAGGGCGGTCAACGCTTTGATGAAGCTGTCGGCGACGAAGAAGCGGCGAGGGTATCGGTTGTTTTCCGATGGTATCGATCAGACTATCACAGAGCGCAAGACCCAGACGACGCGCAACATCGCAGTAATTGAATAGCTGCCTATTAGCCCGGATTGCGAAATGGGGAACGAACACGAATGACAACCGAATGGGAGTGGATCGTACCCTTCAAGGGACGAAACCATTCAGGGTCCGTCGAACAGAACTTTCTCTGCAGAGCAGGTAATGTCTACGTGATGGACAATCATCGTGCAGCCCTCTGGTGCTGGCTGCAGGAACTCGATCTCACCGCACCCCATTCCCTCATACACATTGACCGTCATCCCGACGCACTTCAGAGCCGTTTGGACGAGTGGCTTAAGCATTTGCCAAGTTGGGCGACTGGGATCGACGCTTATCTCGGAAAGACCTACCGGAGCGACGACTTCGATTGCCCTGTCATCCGCTGGGACAACTATCTCTCCATCTACCTGCGGGAGTTCGGGGACAGCCTCACGACCTTCCGATGCCTAACCCATGAAGACGGGGACTCACCAAACTTCGGTCATCCAATGTACAGTTCGCCATGGGAACTACCCGAGAATCTCTCGTATTGGCTTGCCGAACGGGAAGCGCCATGTATCGTCAACATCGACCTGGACTACTTCTACTGTCAGTTTGAGACCGACATTCGCATGATGGTCTCCGATGACTACATTGACGCCGTCGCCACAGGCCTCAAGGATGCGATGGATCGTGGCACCATCGGAGTCCTGACACTTTGCCTGACGCCGGATAGCTACACACCGGGCTGGACGGCGACCGAGACTCTGGCTGCCCGGATTTTGGCGCGGCTGGATCTGGCTTTCCAGCTTCCGAATGTTGTCGAACCCACATAGCGAGAAAGATATCTCCCGCCAGAGTTTATCGAGCCCCCAGCCCTTTGATACCCTAGTGCAATGAGCCGCATCGACCCCGCCAACTTCCGACAAGACCGCGTTTTCGACAGATACGTCTGCAGAAAGTGTTTTGGCGACGAAGATCTCAAGGACATCATCCGGAACGATGGGGGTCCCGGCAGGTGCAACTATTGCCGCGCGCGTCGACGGAAGGTTTTGCCCCTTGAAGAGATCGCGGAGTTCATCGAAGGCCGGATGCGAACATTCTATGGCGCCGCAGTCGATCAGTTGCCCTACAATTCCCGTGAAGGTGGTTACCTGGGGTCGCATTGGGATACACAAGAGCTGCTTTTCGACGAGATTGGTCTGGCTATCGAAGCTCGGGATCACGACCGGCTGATGGACGATCTGCTCGGCGAGATCGAGGATGATGTCTGGTGCGAGTACGACTGGCTTTCCCTCGAATTCGACGACAGCATGGCGTTTAGCTGGCGCGATTTCCGGCGTATCACGATGTCGGAGCGAAGGTTCTTTTTTCACTCTGTCGGCGCAACTGATGTGTCTCACCCTGATGAACGCTCTGCTGGCATGTTTCTTGTCGAACTTGCAGAGCTCATCGAAGAACTGGGATTGGTGCGCTCGGTGCCTGTTGGGCAATCCTACTATCGCGTGCGGAACCAGACCGTTCCGCCATTCGAACCTACGGCTGCCGCCCTTGGCCCGCCACCCGCCCGCATCTGTCTACAGTCAAACCGAATGAACCCGCCGGGGATCCCCATGTTCTACGGGGCTGAAGATGCGCCTTCCGCAATCGCCGAGGCCCGAGCAGACGAGCCTGTTCTTGCGCGCTTCCAAACCGAGATGCCGATCACCCTGGTCGACCTTGCCGAGCTTCCACGGATTCCTGGGTTCTTTTCGAGTGCGCCTCGGTGGGTTCGTCAGGGCCTGTCGTTTCTGCACCAACTGACTCGCGAGATGGCGGAGCCGGTCGAGCAGGACAATCGTGTAAATGTCGAATACATCCCGACCCAGATCGTCACCGAGTTCTTCAGAGACTGGTCATACTCTGCAGGGAAACCCCACGGCATCCGCTACGTTTCGGCTTTGGGGTCTACGGCCGCCAATGTCGTGCTCTTTGCCGGCCCTGAAAACGTCGTTGATGCCGATGCGTCCGAAGATGGTGCTTGGCTGCGGCTTGTCGAGGTCGAATATCCCTGACCTGTCCTTCCTGCTCCTCAGGAGATGGAGGTTTCTTGGCGGCACTGGATCCGCGTCGTAACCATCCGGTGTAACGCCATGCCGCCGCTATCGCACCCGACGCAGCAGGTTATCGATGAGCTGATTTGGCAAGAAGACAGCCTTGTCGTCCCGCCAAAGCGTCAATGCCGTCTCAAGCAACTTGGGGTCGCAAAGGCTGTCCCTCAGTAGTTGGTCGATCACCCATAGAACGCCATGCGCGGCGATCCCGTTGTCCACGGCCACGCGCCGCAGCAAACGGTCTCCGGTGAGCAGAATAGCTTCCGCGTGCACCTGTGCCGTCACGAGGCAGAAGCAATCGTTCGCCGACAGACGCCCGTGCCGTTTCTTGATGTCGAATGCCTGGCCAACTTGGGCAGGCGGCAGGTCATACGTCGCCGTGCCGCTTCCGTCGAGGAGCGCCCATTCCTGAGGTGTGAAATCCAGGATCTCGCTCGCGCGCACGGGAAGCGGTACGATGAACTCGTGGGGTAGGGTGCACAGGACGTGCAACAACCGACCCTTCCGAAGATCGATCAAGCAGCTGGCATCGTTGACGATCACGCGGGCCACGAGACGGACTATCCCCTGATGTTCTCTTCAACGGTGGACAGCGAGAGGTGCAGCATCTGAGCGGCGCGTACTGGCGAGATCAATTCCTCACCGAGCGCTCGCCAAACCAGACGCTCAAACCGTTGCGGATGTTCGAATGCGCCGAACCCTTCGTCATCCCGTATCTCGTCCGGTTCGCTGGTGCGCCAGCGCCGTGCGTAGGTCCGAAACGCGTAGTCGATCATTGACTGGGGTAAGATGCCAACCTGTCCGAGGCGCATCAACATCGCGGCGGCCGACACGCCATAGAGCCGCTTCAGTCGCATGATCTCCATATAGGTCATGCCGCTGCGCGAGGGACCGGCCTCTTCAATCAGGTGATCGGTCGGTATCAGGAACGCCCCGGCAAAGCGGTTCATCGCCTTCTCGAGCTTGATCGCCGAGTTTCCGGTCGCCCGAATGACACGGTGCGCCAGTTCATGGGCCAGATTGAACCGCCTGCGCTCGACATTGGTGCGGCTTGAAACCACGACGACATCGGTGGCGCTTCGACCCTCGCTGCGTCGCACCTCGCAGGCCAGCCCATCGAAGCGCTCGGCGAAATCGGCTTCGATGACCTTGATGCCCTTGTCCTCGAGCAGCCGCGACATGCTGGGAATTGGATCGTTTCCGAGCTTCCAATGCCTTCGCAGCTCTCGTGCCAACAGGTCCAACTCTTCGTAGCTCTCGACGACATCCCTAACCAGATCGCCGAACGGGTCATCCGGCGGTGCGATCTCCAGGATATCTTCGATGGCCAGGTAGTCTTCCAGCCTCTCTATGACGATGGCTTCCGCATGGGCGCGATCCCTCGCGGAGGTGCTGGAATGCTTGCGGAATTCGACGCCGACAAGCTCTTCGACCTGCCCTCCCATCAGGAAATCGAGCGACACGCCCAATGCCTTGCTCAGACCGACGAGCACCAAGGAGGACGGGTTCATCTTGTCCGCCTCGTATTTGCTGATGGCCTGTGCGGTGATCCTTGGCGAGGTGCGGTCCGCAAGGCCCTGCATCGACAAGCCCGCCTTCTTGCGGGCCAGTCGCAACCGTTGTCCGAACATGGCCTACTCCCCTGAGAACGTCGGTTGATAAACGACATTTCTTGCTGTATATATCAACACAAGATTGACGCATCGTCAAGAAAAAAAGGCACTTGGAGATCAAAATGACCAAGAAGAATCAGCATGTTGTTCCCCACAAGGACGGTTGGGCCGTGAAAGGCGCCGGCAATGCGAAGGCAACGGCCATCCACCCGACACAGCAATCCGCGATCACCCAGGCGCGTGACATCGCCCGCAATCAGGGCTCGGAAATGTTCATCCACGGAACCAACGGTCGCATCCGTGAGCGCAACACCTACGGCAAAGACCCCTACCCCCCGGAAGGCTAAGTGAACCATGAGACGTATCCTGTGCATCGATGGCGGTGGCATCAAAGGCACCCAACCCGCGGCCTTTCTGGCGGGCTTGGAGGAAGACCTTGATGAACCGGTTGGCCGCTACTTCGATTTGATTGCGGGAACGTCAACCGGGGGCATTCTCGCGATCGGCCTTGCCCTCGGCATCCCGGCCAAAACTCTCCTCGAACTCTACGAAAATCGCGGGCCGACGATCTTTGGGCAAGCCGGAGACAGGAGCTGGCTCGGACGAAAGGCCCGGGATGCGCGTGCGGCCTTGCGCCATCTGGTCAAGCCGAAGCACGAGGCATCGACGCTTCGGGACGAGCTCCGTGCCGTCCTCGGTGACAAGCTCATCGGCGAAGCGGAGACCCGGTTGCTGATCCCGGCCTGGGATGCCGATCAGCGCAGCGTCTACATCTACAAGACGTCGCATCATCCGCGGCTCACCAAGGATTACAGGAAGCCGGTCCTCGACGCCGCGATGGCGACGTCGGCCGCTCCAACCTATTTCGCGCGCCATAAGACGGTGGATGATGTCGGGCTTCTCGATGGCGGCACCTGGTGCAACAATCCGGTGGGCGTCGCGACCGTTGAAGCGATCTCGATGCTCGGCTGGTCTCCGCAGGAATTGCACATCCTGAGCCTCGGCTGTGTCGACGAGGTCTACATGCTGCCAGAATCCCCCGGAAAAGCCGGCCTAGGGTTGAAGGCCCTCAGCCTTCTCATGGACGGGCAATCCCGCGGAGCGCTCGGCATTGCCCGTCATCTGACAGGCGATCCGCACGACCGGACGGCTGTTCACCGGTATTCGCCGAGCGTGCCGGACGGATTCTTTTCCCTCGACGACACCAGCAAGATCCAGAGGCTCAAGGGGCTTGGCGCCTCCAGCGCCCGGCACGCGAGCCCCACCCTGACCCCCATCTTCTTCCAGCAACCTGCCGAGCCGTTCGTGCCCGTGCATCAACTCGAACGGAACGCGGCATGAACCAGATCTTCTCGCACCCCCTCACCGATACCGCCATTCAGCGGCGGGCGCAGGTCTTCACGATCCTCGAAGAAATCTGCCAGGAGCTGGAATGGACCCAGACCCAGTTCGAGAAGGCCCGAACCAGCTACGAGGCGGTCGCGGACTGGTTGGCCGGATCGAACGACCCGATGCTTGCTTCTCTCCGCGTCTACCTGCACGGCTCCGGCGCACTCGGCACCTCGATCAAACCGATCGGACGCGACGAATTCGATGTCGACCTGATCAGCTTCATCCTCGGCCTTGGCCCGGAGATCGCACCAGCACGCCTGAAGGCTGCAATCGGCAAGCGCTTGCGCGAACATGCCTACTACGCATCGATCCTGGAAGAAAAGAAGCGCTGCTGGCGCCTGAACTACGCCGGCGACTTTCACCTCGACATCTCCCCGACCATTGCCAATCCGAACTGCATGAACGGCGGTGAGCTGGTGCCCGATCGCAAGCTGCGAGACTGGCATGCTACGAATCCTCGGGCCTATCGGGCCCTCTTCGACGAACGGGCGGCCCTGGTTCCGAGGATGACGCAGTCGATCATCGCGGCACAGCGCGATGCGACGACGACAGAGCCTTTCCCGGTACGTCAGTCCGTCAAGGGTATTCTGCGGCGGACCGTGCAGCTCCTGAAGCGTCACCGGGATCTGGAATTCCTGCATGTTCAGGAAGAAATCGCGCCGATCTCGATCATCATCACGACCCTGGCCATGCGATCCTATGAGATGTGCGTCAGGCGCCACGTTTTCGCCGACGACCTCCAGGTGTTGATCGATACGATCCGCCTGATGCCGGTCTTCATCGAGCGACCGCTGGTCAATGGCCGTCAGATCTACGCGGTCTGGGACGAGACCACCGGAGGTGAAAACTTTGCCGAGCGTTGGAATGAAGAACCCGCGCGGGTCGCAGCCTTCTACAAGTGGCACAGCAAGGCGCTAGCGGATTTCGAATCCCTACGTGACCTCGTTGGCCTCGACGCGATTGTAGGCTCCATGAAGGACAGCCTGGGTGACAAACTTGTTGCCCAGACCATGAACCGGCGGATGGGTGCGCTGAACGAGGGGCGAAAGACGGGGGCACTCGTGCTTGGTGCGGGTGTTGGCCTGACCACCCAAAAGTCGGCCGCTTCGACGCCCGTTCCCAAGAACGAGTTTTTCGGGGACTAGGCGCGATGGCGGGATCGACCACGAGAAACCGACTGTCACTGCCTCAGCAGTACCTGTTCCTTCAGAGGTCGAAGACGATCTCCGGCGAAGGTGTGCTCCGGCCCGGCCGTTTGGAGTGGCGATTTCGGGCGCAACCGACGCCGCTTTCCCGGTCATATCAAGTCACGCTTGTCCTGGAGAGGGACGGGACGCCGGATGTTCGGGTCGTAGAACCTGACTTGAGGTTGGTCGCCGGTGGACGCGACCTGCCGCATATCTACCACAACCCGGATCGGCTCTGTCTCTATCTGCCCGGGACCGGGCAATGGGACGCCAGCAAGCGTCTGGACCTCACCATCATCCCCTGGACCCACCTCTGGCTGATCTATTTCGAGGAATGGCTCGTGTCGGATGACTGGAAAGGCGGGGGAAAACACCCTGGAGAGGATGACCCAGACGAGGGCAACCGCGCGTTGCGCCGCAGCTTGCGCCGTATGCGTTGAGTTTCATATGATCATTGTTCTAGGGTCGGTTCGGAGATGCCCTGGATAGGGGTCGCTAGAGTTGGTAGAGGCGGGAGATCAGGCCGAGGCCAGTTTCTCGATCAAAGGGGACACCGAATGTATTCGGGTCGAAGTCTGTCAGCCCGTTCACCCTCTCCACATAGGCCCTGAGGTCAGCTTTCAGTGGCTCGGTAACCTCGATGGGCTGATCGGTCGGGAGAAGTTGAAGCAACCGGAACACATCGTTCCGGTGCTTCCTGATATCGCTTCCCTTGGCATTCGCGTCGCCATCATCCTTTCGCTGAGACAGGTCGACGAATGCTCTGGCCTTGAATGGGATGAGCAGGCGTTCATCGAGAACCAGAACACCGTCGATAGCGCGACGGCTCTCGAGGAGTGCCTCGTAGTAGTCCGTGTCCAACAGGATCGCGGAAAGGCTCAGGGTTTCGTCCGAAAACTCCACCACCGTCAGCCCTGCGTCCTCCGGGATTTCCAGCGCTTCGGGCTTTCGCGCAAAGAGCTCGAGCATCGCTGGATACGATGGGTCGGTCGGCTTGTGGAACCTGTAGAACTCCCGGCGGCCATTGCTGCGTTCGCGCGCCTGGTAACCACCGCCATCCAGAAAGGCCTTCAGGGACTGTGCGAAGGGCGGATCCACCACCTCTACGCAGAGAACCATGTCGATGTCGTTGGTCTGGCGGAAATCGATGCCGACCTCCTCGAAAATCATCGAACATGCAGTGCCGCCGATAACCGCATAATGGTCGGCATGGTCCGCGAAATGCTCTCGAAACTTGTCCAGACCGACTACCATGCGAACTCCTCCAACAATTGTTCCGCGGCGGCTTCCAGCCGCTCGTCTGGGTTATTGCGGAACTGCAGGTAGAGCGACAGCACATCGACCTCACGCGCACCTGAAACGATATCGGGGTCGTACCACCAAACGTCGATCGCGAAGTTCGGCTCCTCGTCCTGTTCGACCTCTTTCCCAAACTCGCCACTTTGAATCCGTTTCCAATCCTTTGGCCCGGCAGCAAAACGTATGATGCGGGGCCTGGACATTGTCGATCGCTCCGAGAGTGCACTTTCGCCACCGGTTGGCAGGTACTCAGGCAATGGGCTGCCGTGGAAGCCCTTCGGCAGGGAGGGTGCCCGAAACCAATGTTCGGCTTTGACCGGCGAGCGCAGTCTTGAAGCCGCGGCTTCAAACAATTCTCGAGGAGCTTCGGAGAACTGGATATGCTTGCTGCGCCCTCGCGTTTCCACATGCGCTAGCTCGCTGGCCTCCAGCTCTTCGAAGGCGCGCCCGATCGACATAGCCGAGTATCGCAAGATTTCCGCGAGATCGCTCGGTCGCGCGTTCTCCACGTCCCTGAGGTTCAGGTATCGCAAGAAGAGCGCTTGTGATGCCGGCGAAAGCTGGTCCTCCGCAAAATCACGTCTTCGCCGAAAATGCTCCCGGAGGTCCATGGCAAGCTGCGGGATGAACAGTTGATTGCCCGGGACAATAAAGGCCGCGGACTCCTCGATGAGCCGGCTGCGTTGATAGGCGGATAGGTGGTCCAGGACCAATACGAGGATTCCCTCAAAGTGGCGTTGGATAGCTCCAAGCTGTTTGGAAAGACCTGAAGGATTCTTGGCGTCCTCTGACTTCGGGACGACGAGCAAGATCGCATGCCCGAAGAGCTCCGTTTGTCGGTATTCGAACCCATTGGCAAGAAAGAGCGGCAACCCTCTCTTGCTCCCCCAAGCCTTCAGGCTGGCTGGCACATGAAGCGTTGTACGCAGGTGAGACTGCGCATCCTTGATGAGGCTCCGGGAGGATTTCTGATCTACTTCTAACATGAATTTGGAAGCTAACATTTGTAGCGTTAGTATTCAAGTAAGGCGTTATCTTATTCGCCGCGAACTGTGATCGAAATGGAGGAATTCCGAACTTCTCGAGAAGTCTGGCCCGCAAGAAAATTTACATAAAACGGATTATCGGCAAAATCGGTGACGCCAGGGTCACTTGAATTTGGGTCTTCACGCGCTGCCAGCCGCAATCCAGCCCGGCCCTTCGAACTCCACCAGTGCGATGAGCAGAAATTCGGCTTTGCCGCCATGGCGAAACACGATCGCTCCCATTGCTCACTCTCGTTGGGTAAGCAGCTGGATCATGATCGGCATTATTGGTTCTGATATCAACGATTGCAGCACCCGCCACCAAGTGGAAAGGCCCAGCATCTGAGGGATAGATTGCACGTCTATCGCTCATAAAGGCCGTATTTTGTGAGCGATAGCATGATCTTTCTGCTCAGGCCCCCTGATACACCGGATTGCATCTGACGTCCGCCACGATTTTCGCGACCTTCGGATTTGCATCAATCTGCCATCGATACGCAGACCGTGCTTTCGTCTTGAGCTCCAATGCCCATCTTGAACTGTATCTCATTTGCGATACATTGAGCCATGCACAGGAGGACCGATCATGCCTGCCCACACATCTATGCTTCACGTCCGAGTCGACGATCAGCTCAAGACTCAGGCTGCGGACGCTCTTGCTGGCGTCGGGCTGACGCTCTCTGACGCCGTTCGCATCCTGCTTACGAGGGTTGCGGCCGAGGGCGGGCTGCCCGCCGGGCTTGCTGCCAATCCCGATGCTTATGACGCCTGGTTTCGAGCCAAGGTTCAGGAAGCTATTTCCGATGAACGGCCAAACGCCTCGCATGATGAGGTCATGTCAGGCGCGCGAGCAGTGATCGACGGGAAATCCCGTGCCAGGACTTGAGTGGAAAGCGACCGCCGTCGAAGACTTGATGGCGATTGTCGACTACATCTCGGATGACAACCCCTCAGTTGCTCTGTCGCTAATGGATGAGATCCACGCCTAGGTCACTCAACTGACCGCGTACCCGAAGCGTTGTCGCCCGGGTCGAGTGCCTGGAACGCGCGAACTGATCGTTCGGCCCAACTACATCGTAGTGTATGCCAGCAGTGGCCCTGAGGGCCTTTTGGAGCGGACTCCATGTACTTCGGAATGGGGTTCGTCGCTATTGACCAGTCTTCCATGACGCAGGCCGGCCTATGCCGCTGTCGCGATCGGTTTGTATAGGACGTCCTGAACTTCACCATCGAACCACGCTGGCTGCAGATCGCCATTATTCCACTGGTAGAGATAGCCCACCAGCTTGCCGGTTTTCTTGCAGAGGATGTGCATGATCGGTTCACCGGTGAGGCGGGGAATTCTGGTCAATTTGCGCTCCTGAATCCAGGACCTCGTTACGCTCGAACATGGAGGCCAATTAAATGATTTCGGCCTGTTAATGGCGCGTTTCTGCATGTGCAATATGAATCGGAATGCGTCAGCGGAATTCCACTAGCCGATTGCAAGGTGTCCTTTTGGATAGGTGGTTTACTGCACTGTATTCTCTTGCGGCGATGCAGCACGCGCAGCAATTTCTTCCAAGATTTTGTCGATCTCGCCCCATATGCGTGGTTCCACCTGGCCGCGGATCAGGGCCCATTTACTCAAGACGTCGAGGGGGTCGTGGTCCCGGAGGAGGACACTCAGGCTGGCGGCATCGACTGCCAGAGATGTCCGGGCCTGCCACTGTGTGTTGCGAGTGCGTCGCTCCTCCGCGACTGGGGCGAAGACCGGCGACAGTTGCCAGCCTTTGACTGCACGGCGCAGGGCGGCACGCACGACATGTGCTGGCTCAACACCACAAGTCTGGAGCGCTGCTTCCTGTCGTTCGAGTGCGTTGACCCTGATGTCGATCTTCCGGGTCGGGCTCAAAGCGCGCGCCGATACGGGAGCTCTCAGGCTGGTATGCGGGTCAGAGCTTTCCGCGGTGACTTGGTGTGGCGCCACGGCACCTTTCGGCACAAGCTCTGACTCGTGCCGATCAGCGTCAACGTCAGCGGCTGGGGTCCCTGTCTTTGTTGCTGTGACCTGTGCCTCATCTTCCTTCCCGGAAACCTCGCGGTCACCCTGTTGCAGGGTGGCGGCGTAGGCAGGGTCGGGCCTGGTGATGGTCGGGATCTTCTTGCGCAATCGACTGTCCTCACGCCGCAAGAATGTTGTTGAGGATGTCCGTCGCCTCCTCGAGCGCCTCGACGACATGACGTACATGTGGACGCATCAGAGGGTTTGGATCAGATTGCTTTTCCAGCGCCAAGGCGTGGAGAAGCCCCTTCTGATCCATCTCCTTGTAAGTGTTTCGTCGCATCATGACGATCTCGATCACTGGAAACCGTGTGAGCGCTTCTTCAATCAGGGCGGCGTCAGCGCGGGTCGTTTTCGGGTCGACCATGTTCAGAACGACGTGATGACGCGGGAGGCTGGTGGGGTCGTCAACACGGGATTTCAGCTTCTCATACCAATCAGCCGTCTGTGCGCCGACATCGAAATCAGACGTCGACAGCATGACGGGCGTCACGATGTGGTCCGCAAGCACCGCGATGCCGTCTGACCATTCGGCACCGACCCCTGCGGTATCGATGAAGATGAAGTCTGCTGTGCCTGCCATGTAGACCTGATCGATCTGATCCTCGACATCCGCCACGCTTTCGACGGTGGTCGAGTAGAGAAGCGGCGAACTCAGCCCACCGGCTTGCGCCCGAGTATGCCAGGCCCCGAGTACTCTCGTGCTGTCCGTGTCGATCAACATCACTCTGCGTCCGGCGGCGATCGCGGCGCTGATCAAGGCGCGCGAAAGCGTCGTTTTTCCACTGCCCCCTTTCCGGGCCATCGCTGCGATCACCACAAGATTTTCGTTCGGCATTCTGACTCTCCACAAAAATAGTGATATGCAACGATAATGCTAAAATGTCGCTAAACGCATGAGGCGGAGGGGTCAAGCAAAAGTCGGGATGCGACCCGCGTCTGGCATGCTGCGGGCGGCGTTGTGCGATGACCGTGCGACGTCTGCCGTAGCACCTTCAGCATTCGTCGCGGGGCACCACACACCCTCCAAATGTCGGGATGCGCTTGGCGATGTGCTGCGGACGGACTGCAGGTGACGGATAGCGCGCTCCAGACGACGGGAGGCAGCCTCGCGTATGTCGTTCTGCGGGTGACGCGAGACGGTTGGCACGCGGCAAAACCCGTCTTGCGGGGTGCAAGAGACGGGGCGCAAAAGATGCGATGCGCGATGCGGAGACCGCATCGCGTGGTGCAATGAGCGCGAAGCGCGATCCATTTGACAAAGGACGGGAAATCGCCCCTGCAGGACAATTTTCTACATTGAGTACAAGCCCTTATGGCCGACTCCACTTGCGTTGGGAGTCGGCGGGCTTGTACGAAGTTGGCAAGAAATAGGAACGTTAACTTCAAAATGCCCCGCCGTCGCAGACTGTCAGAGATCGAGCGATCGACCATCGCCCAGGAGCGCCGGAACGGCGTCTCCGCGGTGTCATTGGCCGCGCGCTACGATGTCAGCCTGAAGACGATCTACAACGTGGTGAACCACTGGGGTGAGCGTCAGACAGCGAACGACAGCCGGTCGCGGGTTGTGGGGATCCGGGTCTCGGAAGAGGACTTGCGCCGGTTCGACGCGGCGCTGTCGCGACGCGGGATCGCGCATCGCTCGGATGCCATGCGCCGTCTGATGCTGGCGGCCGAAGGTGTCTTCCTGCCCGACGACGAGTTGTGCGACGAGTTGCGCAGCCTCGGCGCCGCGCTCAACCGGGTCGGCAACAACGTGAACCAGATCGCGCGACGTCTGAACGAGGCCAAGGTGCGGGGTGAGAGACTGTCTTACCCGGCCTCAAGTCACCGTGACGTCCGCGCCCTTGCGGGTCTGGTCTTCGATCTGGCCGACCAGGTCCAGGAGATGTCGCGGGCGCGTCGCAGCGTGCTGGACCTTGAGATCAGCTCTGCCCTGGCGGGCCTCGCCGAGAGGGATGAGAATGGCGCGCAGTGACCGGGTCCGTGGCATCGACCCGGCGCTCTTTGACCGCGGCTGGAGCCGGGTTTCGGGATCCTGGCAGGGGCTTTCCAAGGGCGCGCAGATGGTTCGGGCCGCACGCGGCTATTCGCCAGCGATCTTCAAGGCTATCTCGAAAGGGGGCTGCCACACCGGGGCGCAGCTACGGGCGCAGCTCACATATCTCACGACGAAGTCGACCCATATCCTCGACAGCCGCGGCACCCATGACGGGAAGAAGCAGCTTTCGGAAGCCGAGATCAACCGAGTGGCGCGGCGGTTCGAGAACCAGTGGAACGAGCGCTACAGCCCCAAGCTTGGCCATACGTCGCATCTGCTGATGGCATTCCCGGTTGGGACCAGGGGTGAAGAGGTGCGCGATATCACCCAGGCGGTCTGCGAGAAGTTCTTTCAAGGTGAGGGGTCGCAATTCGACTATATTGCTGCAATACACCAAGATCGCGCACATCCACATGCGCATATCGTTCTGAACCGCCGCAGCAAGGATGGCGAAATGTTCTTTCTCGGGAAGGATCATCACTTCAACTACGACGCCTTTCGCGAGGGGATGGTCGAAGCGGCTAGGGGACATGGGATCCGCCTTGAGGCGACGCGTCGTCTGGATCGCGGCGTCACGACCTACCGCGCCGAGATCGATGAAATCTACAAGGCCCGCGACGAAGGTCGTCCCCCAGTCGAGCGCCAGAGAACCGGCGCTGACCTGGCGGCCGCTCTGGAAACTGTCCGACAGAATGCCATGATCTATCGCGGGCTCGCGGCGGAGGCGTCACGCTCGAATTTCGAAGACGTGGCCGAGGCACTTGAGAGGGCCAGCACCATCCTTGTCAGTGGCGGTCAGATTCAATCTGACGGAGCCATTTACATGTCCCAAGACGACACAGCATTCGACACGCTGATCACCGAGTTTTCTCAGAACATTCGCCAGATCGAGGCGGCGATCGACAGGGCGCCGGCGGCCGAGAGGCCGGTGATCGAGCGCAAGCTGACCGACGTGCTGGCCTCGGTCGCGCATTTGAACCCGCTCGGGGATCGCTCCGCCGCCCTGATCGATGCCCCGTCCCGGGACGGCATTTATGCAAAGCCAAACGCCAGTGAAGATTACCTCGCGCGTCTTGACGGTGGAGAGGTGGCACCAAAGCTTGCCGAGGCGTTGCAAGGCACGGGCATCGGCGCCGGGGCAGTGGCCGCGCGTCTGCGGGAAGGGGCTGGCAATGCCGCATTGGAAACCCAGTGGCTGGCACAGGACCTACAGGCGATTGCCAAAGAAGGGGGACTCGATCTGGAGAAACCTGCGGAGAGGGAAGAAGCGCTCGACCGGCTGGAAGCCGTTCATGTTCGGTTGGGCGATGTGCTGACCGACGTACGCGTCCTTCGCGCGCCAACCGAGATCGACGAGGTGGACAACGCTGAGCCAGCGCTTGGTGAGCAGTTGACGACACCTGGGAGGGATCTCGCGCAAGACGGGTCCGACATTTTTGCCCCATCGGAGCGGCAGGCGTTCAGAGCGCTGGTGGCGCAGTTCCGCCGGACGGATTTCGATCATCCGTTCTCCGACGACCCCTCTGTGCGGCGGACGGGCGCCGTGGAGGTGGAAGAAGCCCGCGCCGCGTTCGACGTCTACGCGCAGAAATCGCCGCAACATGCTGAACTGGCCTCGATGGCCTGGGACCAGATGACCGACAGTCGAAAGCCGCCGCAATATGCGGTATCGGAGCAGGACCGCACGCTGCATGCTGGCGACATGGACCTCGCCTTGCGGGATCCCTCGGATCATCTCGGTCCGATCACCGAAGAGTTCCGCACCTTCGCCCGCTATCGCACGGAGATGCCGGATGATGAATTCGGGCGGGCCGTTAGGGGCGAAATCAACCACCTTCGTTCGCTCGGCGCGTCGCGTGCCTATATCAGCGAGCGCAGTTTCGAGATCGAGGACCAGGCGCGACAAGACTTCGCCGAGCGCCGGTATATGGAAGAGACCGCCCCAACCGTCATGGCCTTTGTGCGAAACGCCGAAGGCGTGGCCCCGCTCTCTGAGGCGGAGCGGCACGACATCGTCCGTCAAGTGAACGAACGGCTCAGCCCAGATGCAATCGACGCGCTGCGGGCCGGCAACGCAGACGTCCTCGACAAGTTCACCGAAGATCCGCTGCGCCAGCTGGAACTTGCCAAGACCTATCTCCAGAGCAGCGAGGTGACCGCGCACGGCCCGACGATGGAGCGCGTTCTCGATGCATTGGCGGAAGAACAGATAGAGGCGCAGCGCGCGCGCCACGCCGCGGCACATGGTGAGAAGGGGATCACCCATGGATAAAGGCAAGATTGCCTTCGGAGTGTTGAGCCTCGTACTCGTCGGTCTCGCCATGGGCTATGTCGTGGCGACCGGCTTTGTCATGTTCCGCTATGGGCTTTCTCCCTCGCGTTTCGACGTCACCCTGCTTGCCCGCGAATATCGGGGTCTGTCTCAGTCTGCACCGAAGGAGGTCGTGTCTCGGAGATGGTGGAAATTTGAAGGCGGCGTAATCTCCGGGTGAACCAACACCCACCTAACCGGCGGCAGCAACCGCCAGGGAGATCACGCCATGAACCAGATTACTGATACTTCGAGCTTTGCGCTACTGGCCCATGAGGCCGGGTTCGACCCGATCGAGGAGCGGTTGCGGATGAACATCCGCGCGACCATCGAGGCTGTGTTCGAGGAGGAACTGGCCGACTTTCTCGGCCGCCTGCGCTACAGCCGGGGCACCGGCGCGACGAAAGGCTATCGCCACGGACACCGGGAACGGCAGCTGACCGGCACTTTCGGGACCGAGACGGTGCGGGTGCCGCGCGCCCGGATTGAGGACGAAACGGGAAGGCTGACGGAATGGCGGTCGAAGGCGCTGCCCCGATACCAGCGCTTGACCAAGAAGGCCGAGGCCTTGATCGCCGCGGTCTATCTCTCCGGCACCAACACCCGGCGCGTCAAGCGAGCGTTGTTCGGGCTGTTCGAGGGCGCTGTGAGCAAGGACGTGGTCAGCCGGGCCTGGCGCAAGGTGGAGACGGACTGGGATGCGTGGTGCGCCCGCAGCCTCGCCGATGAGGACATCGTCCGGCTCATTCTCGATGGTACCGTGATCAAGACCCGCATCGATAAGAAGGCGACGAACATCTCAGTGCTGGCCGCCATCGGTGTGCGCCGCGACGGTCAGAAGGTGCTGCTTTCCATCAAGAATATGGGCGGGGAGAGCACCGCCGCGTGGCGCCAGTTCCTCGACGATCTTGATGCCCGCGGCCTGAAACGGCCCGAATTCGTGATTGTCGATGGCGCCCCGGGGCTGGAGGCTGCGCTCGTGGGGTTGTGGGGCGATGATCTGCCGATCCAGCGCTGCACGGTTCACAAGCACCGTAACCTTCTGGCCCATGCCCCGAAGCACATCCACGACGAGCTGACCGAAGACTACCGGGACATGATCTATGCCGACACCGCAGTCGAGATCGAGAAAAGGCGCAGGGCATTTCTCCGCAAGTGGCGCCTGAAGTGCAGGGCCGTCGCCGATAGCCTGGAGGAGGCTGGCGACCGGCTCTTCACCTTCGCCCGCCTTGATCCCTCGCAATGGAAATCCGCCCGTACCACCAACGCCATCGAGCGCCTCAACGAGGAGTTCCGTCGCCGTATCAAGACACAGACCGTGTTGCCCTGCGCCAAGACCGTGCCGATGCTCCTCTGGGCTCTGCTGGCCTCAGGCCAGATCCAGATGCGCAAGGTCGACGGCTGGGAGACCCTCTCTAAGCCTCTCGAACCCATGCCCCTTGACCTCGCAGCCTAAAACATCGATCCATCACATGCCCGGAGCGCGCCGCTAGGGAATTTCCACAGCATTCGCGACACGACCCCGAAGGACTTCCTCTGGGTGAACCTCATCCTTGGCGGCTTCGGCCTGGCATCGCTGATGCTGAGTGTCACGCTTCTGGGGGATGCATTGACCCGCTTCGGGACGACGCATTGGCAGACCCGCGGTGAGATGAAGAGGAACGGTTTCTTTGCCAAACCCGGTGGCGGCTTCCTTCTGGGCAAGCTCGGCTCCCCGAAGTCCAAGCGCCCGTTCCTTGTCTCAAAAACCTTCCCCCACGCACTGATTGTGGCGCCTACAGGCCGCGGCAAGGGCGTGGGATTTGTGATCCCGAACCTGCTGACCTACAAGGGCTCGGCCGTGGTGCTCGACGTGAAAGGCGAGAACTTCCGCGAGACCTCGCGCTTCCGCGCCAGCATGGGGGACAAGGTTTTCCGCTTCGCGCCGACCGACTGGGACCGACCGACACATCGCTACAACCCGCTGGCGCGCATCGCGGCCATGACCAACCCCGACCGGCAGCAGATGGAGCTGAAGCTCACCGCCAAGCTCTTCCTGCAGACCGACAATGAAAAGCTGAGCGGGCTTTTGGCCGGGGGTATCGACCTCTTCGTGGCGGCCGGCCTTCTGGCCTTCGAGCGCGGCGTGCCGACCATCGGCGAGATCTATCGCATCACAGCCTCGGGGGGCGACAAGCAGAAGGAATACCTGAAGCGTTCACAGGAGGTGAAGAACAAGTCGGCCAAACTGATCTTCGAACGTATGGCATCGACCAACAACGACACCCTCACTTCCTACCTCTCCCTCCTGATGACATCGGGCCTCGACACTTGGGACAACCGCGCGATCGATGCGGCCACCGCGACATCTGACTTCTCGTTCCGGGATATCCGGCGGCGGCCGCACGCGATCTACCTCGTGGTCGAATCCGAGATGATCCGCCCACTGGCTCCGTTGATCCGTCTCTTTTTCTCGGACCTGATCGCCTCGCTGCAGGCGCAGGAACCTGGTGATGACGAGCCTTGGCCGGTGATGATCATGCTCGACGAGTTCGACAGGCTCGGGAAAATGCCGATCGTCGCCGAGAGCATCAAGACGCTGCGTTCTTTCGGCGGCAACCTCGCCATCGTGACCCAGACGATCCCCGCGCTGGACGAGATCTATGGTGAAAACACCCGCAGGTCGCTGCAGGGCGGCGCCGGGGTAAAGCTCTACCTCACCCCGTCTGAGCAGAAGACCATCGAGGAATTGAGCCAGGCTGTCGGCAAGACCACCAAGCGTGTGGTGACCCGCTCCCGTGCTGTCGGGCGCAATCCGTTCGAAGGGCGCAGCGTCTCGGAGCGAACAGAAGATACCCCACTCCTGACAGAGGATGAGGCCCGGCGCATGGACCTTGACGAGGTCATCCTTGTGATCGACGCGCAGATGCCGATCCGCGCGAGAAGGGTGAAGTATTTCGAGGACCCGGCGCTCAAGGTGCTGCACGCGGGCCAGTCGGGGAGTTTCCCGTATCCGGACGAGGACGGTCTTCGGCGGGATCGACAGATGTCCGAGACTCGGGAAACGGTGGAGAGGCTGAAGCAAGAACTGCAGGAAGTGCGGGCGGCTGCAGGCGCAAATGGTTCTGGGGTAGCGACCTCACCGGCAACGGCGGAGATGCCCGCATCGAATACGCAGAGTTCCACGCCTTCGCGGCCAAATCGTGCGCGGGGTCGAGCAGCTCGCGCGGGAGCTAGTGGAGTTGGGCCAGTGCAGTTGTCATTTGATCCGGTGGGGCTGGGGCTCAAGGAGCCGGATAGGGCCGCGCTGGCGGCGGCAGTTCAAACGACGCGAACGATCATTGAGGCACATGTATGATTGATGGTCGCCGCGTTTCTGAGGTGTTTTGCTGGCTTCCAGAGACTTGCACACGGATCGCACATCGGCATCATCTATCCGCCCCACGTCGTTGCGAAGTTGGCCCGATCCTCCATCGACAATCCGAAATTGGTTCTTGCTTCACTGCTTCATGTCAATTGCAGTTTGGGCAATGAAAGTAAGGGCTTGGGTGCAGCTTTCCGGGAAGGGATCACCCTTCGGACTCGCGAAATGCCATTCGGGAACTGGAGACGGGTCAAAGGTATGGGTTGCCGTTTTCTCACGTGCAATCCAGGCGTTGGCCCAGGCAATCTGCATCTGCTCGGCCAGCAGTTCGGCCCGTTTTACCTGGTCGCGCAGGAACTCCTTGGTCTCATGCGGCATATCGGAGCGTGGCGGTTTCATGGCCCGGCGAATATGGCGCAGGGGCAGCACCGTCGTTTCGCGCCAGCCTTGCATTTTGCGGCGCAGATCGCCCGCTTGCGTCTCGGAAAGAGACATGCCGAGTTGCGACCATGCGTAAAGCACGACCACAAGCTCCACGATGTCGGCATTCAGTTGATCCTGCAGGGTAAGGCACGCCTCGGCCACGCCGGGACGCCTGTAGAAATCCAAAGCAAAAGCCCAGGCGGGGTTTTCCAGATCGAGGGCGTCCAGCTCATCCATTTCAGCCGCCCGACTGGTCTTGCATCTCGGTCTTGAGACCTTGCCAGCGGTTCATCCCGCCCATGTCGATGCCAAAGAGGTCGAGCGCGCGCCCGACGCTGTAATCCACCATTTCCTCCAGCGATGCGGGCTTGGTGTAGAAGGCAGGCACCGGCGGCATGATGATCGCCCCCATTTCGGTGATCGCGGTCATGGTGCGCAAATGCCCCAGATGCAGAGGCGTTTCGCGCAGCATCAGCACCAGGCGGCGGCGTTCCTTGAGCACGACATCGGCGGCGCGGCTGATCAGGGTGTCGGTGGTCCCGGCGGCAATCTCGGACATCGTGCGCACCGAACAGGGCGCAATCAGCATGCCGAGCGTCTGGAACGACCCGCTGGAGATCGTGGCCCCGATGTCGCGGGTGTTATGGACGACGCTTGCCCTCGCCTCCAGTTCGGCGGGGCGCATGTCCAGCTCCTGCGCCAGGGTCAGATGCGCGGACTTCGTCACCACCAGATGCGTTTCCACGCCGAGACGGCCCAGATGCTCGAGCGCGCGGACGCCATAGATTGCGCCCGAGGCCCCGCTGATCCCGATGATGATGCGCGGCGGATGATCGCTCACGGGTTTCATTTGGTATCGAACCAGTCTGCCAGATCAATATCCTTGGCCATGCGGATGGTCTTGCGCAGGAATTCATCCTCGCGGCCCCAGGGCTTGGTGGCATCGACCAAAAGGCGGCCCCAATGGTCCTTGTCCTCATCGCGGTAGAAGGAGGGCGTTTCGGGGATGATCATCATGTCCTTGTCCGGGCGGCAGCGGGTCAACGTGGCCCACATCACATCATCCATATCATAGATGTCCACATCGGCATCGACGACCGTGATGACCTTGGCCCAGATCGGCTCCGCGCCGATAGTGGCCAGCATGACCTGGCGCGCATGACCTTCGAATTGCGGATCAATCTGGACGATCGCGTGGTTGACGAAGGGCTGGCAGGTGACGTTCAGAATCCCTGGCAAGGCGGCGCTGAGGCGCTGGAAGATATTGGCGGAAACCGACAATTCCAGCGTCAGCACCTCCTCCTCGGAGCCGCACAGGATGCTGTGGAAGAGCGCATCGGGGCGCACATTGACGCCCAGAACCTCGAACACGGCATTGGGGCCTTCAGGAACGTAATAGCCCATGAATTCCCCGAACGGCCCTTCGGGCCGGCGTTCATTGGGCAGGAAGCGGCCTTCGATGACGATCTCGGTCTCGGCGGGCACTTCCAGGTCGATATGCTTGCATTTGCGCATCGGCATCGGCTCACCCTTGAGGCGGGCGGCGACCTCCAGTTCATCGGCGTCATAGGCCAAGGGCGCGGCTGCGGTCAGGAAGGAGGTGGCCGGCGCGCCGATCAGCATCGCGGCCTCCAGGTATTCGCCCTTTGCCTCGGCCTTCTCGTGGTAGATCGTCAGATGGTGGCGCGGGGCCAGACGGCAGCGCAATTCCTCATCATTGATATACATGCTGCGGTGATAGGACAGGTTGCCGACACCGGTATCGGGGTCATTGGCGATAAACATGGCCGAGGTAAAATACGCCCCGCCATCGCGGTCCGAATACGTGATCAGCGGCAGGTCCGACATCTTCACGTCGATCCGCTCCTCCTCTTCCGCCTTGACGAAAGGCGCATCGACGCCCTGCCCCAGATTGGCCAGATTGCTCCACTGTCGGCAAAAGTCATCCGCGTCGATGCCGATCACCTCGGCCAGACGTTCGCGCGAGCCGTAGACGTTGGTGACAACCGGGAATTTCGTGCCTTTCACATTGGTGAACAGGATCGGCTTGCCCCATTTTTTCATGGCGACATGCGTGACGGCGGCCAATTCATGGAACGGGTCAACTTCCTTGTCGACAACCATCAGGTCACCGCGGGCGCGCAGGCGTTCGACAAATTCTCTCATGGCTATCTCCTTGACGGGTTCGACCTGCGCGACGGGGGCGTCATCACAGATGCATTGCTTGTGGCTTCATGGGCACTGGAGAGGCGATAACGGTCCCCAGGATATAGAAATCGGCTCCGGGTCACCGGTGTGTCGCCCTGCCAGGTCTGGCGGTTGATCAGCAGGCAGGGATGCGCGGCGTCGATCTGCAACAGGTGCTGCGCCTCGTCATCGGGACGAACGGCGCGGATCGTGTTGTCGACAAAGGTGACCTTGGTTTCGCGCAAGAGATAGGCATGGGTCGTGATGCGGGTGAAATCCTGCGCGATGTAGTCAGGGGCCAGTCCGGCATTGATGAACCGATCCTCGATCTGGATCGGGGTGCGGTCCTCCATATGCAGGATGCGCGAATAATAGACCGTGCCGCCACCAACCGGCAGCAGATTGCTGCGCGGATCGTCGGGCTCCAGCGCGCAGAGGGTGACGATCTCGCTGGTATGCACGCCGCCGTTGTTCTCGATCTCTTCCGAGACATCCTCGATCCCGAACACGGCACATTGCATCCGGGGGCCGACCACGAACGTGCCGCGCCCGCGCACGCGGACCAGCACGCCCTCCGATTGAAGCTCGCGCAGGGCGCGGCGAACGGTTAGATGCGAGACGTTGAATTCCTCGGACAGCGCCTCTTCGCTTGGAACCTTGAAATCGGCATGCCAGTCGCGGCTTTCGATTCGGTCCTCGATGGCGGATTTGACCTGGCTGTAAAGCGGCTTTGATTCTGTGCTCACTGTTTGGCCCCTATAATAATATCATTAGCAGACTGATGCTTCAGCAAAAATTCCATGTCCACGCGAAGAAACTGTAGCCTCTTACAGGTTAGCACCCAAAAAACGTCGTTGACAAGTCGTACAACAATATCATTAGCTATCGAAAGAGATGTCAATAAGTCGATTGATTGATCGCAACACACCGGAAACCGGCATCAAGCCGTGGGATCCGGGCCAAGTTTGAAAGGTAGAAGATGACCGAAGCCGGAGGCCTTACAAAGCTTCAGATGTATATTGGCGGCGAGTGGGTCGCACCTTCGGGAGGTGACTATATCGAAACGGTCAACCCGTTCACCGCTGAGCCCTGGGCCCTGGTGCCGCGCGGCAATGCCGAAGATGCGGACCGCGCGATCCTGGCCGCGGATGAGGCGTTTCGCAACGGCCCTTGGGGGCGGATGCACGCATCGGACCGGGGCGCGATCATCCACCGGCTTGGCACCTTGATAGAAAAACACGCCGACGAACTGGCCGAGATCGAGGTGCGCGACAATGGCCGCCTACTGGCCGAGATGCGCCACCAGATCGCCTATGTCGCGAAGTGGTATTACTATTACGCCGGGCTGGCCGACAAGATCGAGGGCACTGTCCATCCCTGCGACAAGCCCGCGCTGAGCTATTCCCGGCATGAACCCCTTGGCGTCTGCGTTGGCATCGTGCCCTGGAACGCGCCTTTGCTGCTGTTTTCGCTCAAGGCAGCGCCCGCGCTGGCAGCGGGAAACACGATTGTCATGAAACCGGCCGAAACCACCTCTGCCACCGCGCTCAAGCTGATGGAACTGGTCGAGGAGGCCGGGTTCCCGCCCGGCGTCGTCAATGTCGTGACCGGCTATGGCAAGGAGGTGGGCGAGCCGCTGGCCACCCATCCCAAGACCCGGCATATCGGCTTTACCGGCTCCACCGCGACCGGCGCGCATCTGGGCATGCTTGCGGCGCGCGATGTCAAGCGGGTCAGCCTGGAACTGGGCGGCAAATCCCCCAATATCGTCTTTGCCGATGCGGATCTGGACAATGCCGTGCGCGGCGTCGTGGGTGGCATTTTCGGGGCTACCGGCCAGACCTGCATCGCAGGCTCGCGCCTGTTGGTGCAGCGCCAGGTGCATGACGAATTTGTCGAAAAGCTGGCCGCGTTCACCAGGGCCGCGCGCGTCGGCGACCCCTGCCACCCCAAGACTCAGATCGGCCCGATGGCCAACCAGATGCAATATCAGCGGGTGCTGGATTATATCGAGGTTGCCAAGGGCGAAGGGGCCAAGCTTGCCCTGGGCGGCAAGCATCCCGAGCTTGAGGAATGCGCCAGCGGCTTTTTCATTGAACCCACCATCTTCACCGGCGTCACCAATGATATGCGGATCGCCCGCGAAGAGGTGTTCGGGCCGGTCCTGTCAACGATCGCCTTCGATGACGCCGAAGAGGCCATCGCCATCGCCAATGACAGCGAGTTTGGCCTGGCTGCCGGGGTCTGGACCTCGGATATGCGCCTGGCGCTGAAGATGTCGGAGCAGCTGGAGGCGGGAAGCGTCTGGATCAACACCTACCGCGACATTTCCTACACCACCCCCTTTGGCGGCTACAAGAAAAGCGGCCTTGGCCGGGAAAACGGCGTCGAGGGTATCCGCGAATATCTGCAGACCAAGGCGGTCTGGATCTCGACCGCCGAGGAGATCGCCAACCCGTTCGTTATCGGGTGAACCACGGGCGGGGCGGCGCATGCTGCGCGCCGCTCCGCGAGACCGACTTTATCGGCCCGATTCAGTCGAGAACCAAAGGGCCAGAAAGACCACCAAGGAGGAGAGAGAAATGACATTTATCAACCAAAAGACGCTCCGCGCCTGCCTGAGCGGAACATCGGCCCTTGCACTGGGCCTGATGATCGGTGCCGGATCTGCCACAGCCGACGGTGCCGCGGATCTCTTGCCGCAGGAATATCGGGATGCGGGCGTTATCCAGCTTGTGACCGACGCAAACTACCCGCCCTTCCAATATATCGACGAAAACGGCGAGATGGTCGGCTTCGAAGTCGATCTCTGGGATGCGATTGCAGAGCGTCTGGGCGTGGAGATGGAAGTCACCTCGGTGGCCTTCGATTCAATGATCCCCGGCGTGCAATCGGGCCGGTGGGATATTGCGATGGAAGGTATCACGGATAACCCCGTGCGCCGCGAGGTCGTGAGCTTCGTCAATTACGGCTACACCACCTCCTCCGCCTATGTGCTGGAGGAAAATGGCGAGGGGATCGAGGATCACCTTGACCTGTGCGGCATGAATGGCGCGGCGCAAAGCGGCACCGAATGGGTCGACATGATTGCTGAAACGCTGTCGGATGCCTGCGTGGCCGATGGCCAGGAACCGATGTCCGTGTCCGAATACGGCACCGGCAATGACGTGCTGCTGTCGCTCTATTCCGGGCGCACCGATTTCGTCCTGACCTCGGCGGCCTCGGCGCGTGAGATCATGAACAACGCGCCGCGCCCGGTCAGCGTTGTCGCCGTCGACATCCTGCCGCGCCAGCCCAGTGGCATTGCATTCCGTCCCGAGGAAATGGACCTGGGCGAAGCGATCCTGGAGGCCCTGCGCGAGATCATGGCCGATGGCACCTATGAGGCGATTTATACCGAATGGGACGTGACCCCGATGATGATGACGCATGAACCCGGCATCAACTCGGAGACCATTCCCGCGAACTGAACGATAACGGGGTTCGGCAGGGATGCCTGCTGGACCTAGCCCTGCGGTTTGCCACGGAGCGATCATGGACCTGCCGTCACCCATCCCTGACCCTGCCAAAGGCGGCAATGTCGGCGAAACGCCACTGCTGACCTATGTTCCGATCCGCGGCTATGGCCGCAAGGCCGCTGCCGCCGTGTTGCTGATCATCCTGGCGTCCTTCCTGATCTCGATTGCCGATAACGACAATTTCGGCTGGCCTGTCGTCGGCCAGTATCTCTTTGACGACCGCATCATATCGGGGCTCGTCCTGACCTCCTGGCTGACGGTGGTCACGATGGTGATCGGTATTGTCCTGGGGACCATCCTGGCGATCATGGCAATGTCATCCAACAGAGTCATCTCCGTCGTCGCCAATACCTATCTGTGGTTCTTTCGCGGCACGCCGGTGCTGGTGCAGCTGATTTTCTGGTACAACCTGGCGGCGCTGTTTCCGGATCTGTCGATCGGCATTCCCTTTACCTCGCTGTGGTATTCGGTCGACACCAACACCGTAATCACCCCCGTCATGGCTGCCATCCTCGGCCTAGGGCTGAACGAAGGGGCCTATATGTCCGAGATCATCCGCAGCGGGCTGATGTCGGTCGATTCCGGTCAGCGCCAGGCGGCGAAATCACTTGGCATGACCAATGGTAAGGCGCTGTGGCGGATCGTGATCCCTCAGGCCATGCCGATCATCATCCCGCCGACCGGGAACCAGACCATCGGGATGCTCAAGACGTCCTCGCTGGTCAGCGTCATCGCGCTGTCCGACCTGCTCTATTCGGCGCAGACCATCTATTCGCGCAATTTCCAGACCATCCCGCTGCTGATCGTGGCCTGTATCTGGTATCTCACCGCGACGTCGATCCTGACCGCGATCCAGTCCCGGATCGAACGCCATTACGGGCGCTCCTTGCTGCAAGCCGACGCGCCCATCCGCTGGCGGCTGTTTCGCTCATCCTAGGGGAGTCCTGTCATGTCAGAAGCGATGGTCGTGTTTGACCGAGTATCCAAGAGCTACGGCGCACTGGAGGTCCTCAAGGAGATCAATCTAGAGGTCGCCCCCGGCGAGGTGCTCAGCCTGATCGGCCCGTCCGGTTCGGGCAAATCCACGCTGCTGCGCTGCGTCAACCACCTGGAGCGCATCGATGGCGGCAGCATTACCGTGGATGGAGAGCTGATCGGCTATCGGCAGGTCGGCAATCTGGCCTATGAGCTGCCCGAGAAACTGATCGCCAAGCAACGCGCCCAAATTGCGATGGTGTTTCAGAATTTCAATCTCTTCGGCCACATGACGGTTCTACAAAACGTCATCGAGGCCCCGATTCAGGTTCTCGGCGTGCCCAAGGAACATGCAATCGATCTTGCCAAGGGTATCATTGAACAGGTCGGGTTGGGGGACAAGCTGGATACCTATCCGCGCATGTTGTCCGGCGGCCAGCAGCAGCGCGTCGCCATTGCGCGGGCGCTGGCGATGAAGCCCAAGCTGATCCTGTTTGATGAACCCACCAGCGCACTTGACCCCGAACTGGTCGGCGAAGTCCTGGACGTGATGCGCGCCCTTGCCGAAGACGGCATGACGATGATGGTCGTCACCCATGAAATGGCCTTTGCCCGCGACGTCTGCCACCGCGTTGCATTCATGGATGGGGGAAAGATCGTGGAATGCGGCCCGCCCGGCGAGGTGCTGGTCAACCCGCGCCACCAGCGGACCCGCACCTTTCTGTCCAAGGTCAACTAGGGCCGTAGTGATGCCAGGTGCTTCATGAAACCACGCCATAGGACCGAGCATTGGGATGTGATCATCGTCGGCGGCGGCATCATGGGATGCTCTGCCGCCTTTTATGCCGCGCGGTCCGGCCTGCGCGTGCTGCTTTTCGAACGCGACACCCCGGGTTCCGCGCAATCGGGCCGCAATCTGGGATTTGTCCGCCAACAGGCGCGCGATTTCAGGGAAGTGCCACTTGCCATGGGCGCAATCCGTCTTTGGCAGGATCTGGAGTGCGACCTGGGCCGCAAACTGGGCTGGCATCAGGGCGGCAATATCGTGCTGGCCCTGTCCGAGGATGACATGGCCGGGCAGGTTGCCTGGCGGAAAGAGGCGCAGGGCTACGGGCTGGACACGCAGATCTTGAGCGCGGCAGAGGTAGCGGAGAAACTGCCGGGCCTGAACCCAAATGCCAATGTGTTGGGGGCCATGTTCACTGCATCTGATGGCCGCGCGGAACCTGCGCAGGCAACACGCGCCTTCCTGGACGCCGCCGTCGAGCATGGTGCGGAGGTCATCTCGGGCCAGCTTGTGTCAAGGCTGGAAAGGGCAGCCGGGGCTGTCTCCGGGGTCTGGTCCGCAGGCAGGCTTTACCGTGCGGATACAGTCATCTGCGCTGCCGGAGCGAAAAGCGCCGGGTTGCTCAGGCCGCTTGGCGTCAAGCTGCCGCAGGAAATCATTCGCGCCACCGTGGCCAAGACCGAGCCTCTGGCCGCTCCGTTTCCGCTCTGTGTGTCCTGCCCGATGACCGGCATGCGGCAGGCCGCCGACGGATCGCTGCATCTGTCGGTGGCGGGTGGCGAATATGACGTGCGAATGGATTCCGTTCGCTATGCAAGCTGGTACATGAAGGTCCGGAAGGAGCAGCCCGATGCCTCGCGCATCAATTACCTGTCCCCCCTTCGGCGTCTCCTGTCGCGCGGCGCGCCGCCGCCCCTGGCTGACATTCCGCCGACACGCGACTGCGTCCCCCCGAACCGTGCCCGCATTGACCAGGCACTCGCTGAGGCCGCCGATTTCTTCCCCGCATTCTCCAACCTGCGGGTTCGCGCAAGTTGGGCAGGCTATATCGACACGTTGCCGGATATGGTCCCCGCTCTCGGCCCTGTGTCAACAACCAGCGGCCTGCTGGTCGCCACCGGCTTCAGTGGCCACGGTTTCGGCTTGGGTCCAATGGTGGGCAGCGTCTTGTCGCAATTGGCTCAGGGGCGGGAACCCGATGTCGATATCAGTCAACTCTCACCCGAGCGGTTTTGGTAACGTAGGCTATTTGCTTCGAATGACCGGATTGTCCCGTGTCTTGATGGCTCGTGCGTGGTGCGGCGACAGGTTGGTTTGAAATCCACCAATACTGGTGTTGTTGAACGGCGGATTCGACGACAAGTGCGACATCGCTGCATCTTTTTTTCCGCATCTCCGCGGAAATGCTGCATCAGCAATAGCCGCAACCGCACAAGACCGGAATGTCCCGCTCAGCCGACCTTTATGGCGCCTACGTAGAACGGCTGCTTTCTGCACGACCTACGAGTCCAGCGAACTTGCCATCATCAATTCCACTTCGCCGGCGAGCACTCATGAATGCAGAAGAGACCAATCTCTGTCCGCTTACCGAAATTCTCGCGATGCAGCACGAAATCGCGCGATCGAAACATGAACATGCGCTGCACATGACATTGCCCAACCAACTGAATTCACTTGGAAATCGGCACCATCCATCACTGGGACAACCTCTTCGCCCTCTCCGACATTCTGACCAGGTGTGCACTGGCGGTTGTGGCTGCCGCTCGTACAACTGCTGGACCCTGTGCTACGCCTCGCCCAATACCCTCACCGGTGGTCAGCGCGCCGATCCGTGATCTACCCTTGACGCCAGCTGTGTTAAAGAGTCCGCGCATGATCCCACTAGATCCAGCAACAACTGCGGGCGCGGCCGCAACCATCAGGTTTCCCGAGATACCACGCACGATCAGGGGCGTTGCTGCCACAAATCCCTTCGCCAGAAACACCATCACGAAGAACGGCACGAGCGATCCGATATTGGTTGCGGAGTTCGGATCACCGAGCTGGGCTAGCAGCGAATTCGCCATGCCGACAACGGTCGAGAACATGGCTGCGATGACGATGGGGTAGAAGGCGTAGCTGATCGTTGTCGAGACCCATCTGTGAAAGAAATCCTTGGTCGCATCGAAGAGCGACAGCGCGATCATGATCGGCGCGAGCCCGAGCATCAGGGTCAGCATCATCTTAGCAAAGATGAGGACGATGCCGGTCATGAAGCCGAGCAGGCTGAGGAGCACGAGGCCAATCCCACCTAGGATCGCGCCGGTCATCCAGTTCAGATTGCTGCCGATCGCGTTCAGATATGTCGCGAAGCGCTCGATCAGGTTGTCGAACTCTCCTGCGAAATGGGTGGCACCTGCCCCTGCTCCACCGACTGACGACACCAGCGCGCCGGCGACATAGTCGAGGCCCCCGATCACGGCATTGGCGACCGCGTTGAAGTTGGCCCAATTGAAGGCGAACAGGCCGATCAGCATCAGCTTAATGAGATACCAGAAGAAGCTGGCCCCATCCATGCTTCGGAACTGGAAGGCCATGTTGATGCAGACGCCGATCAGCGAGAGTGTGACCATCAGCAGGACGATCGTGCCGGTATTGCTCGCCACGGCCCCGAACTGAGACTCGGCCGCATCGACAAGGAAACCGTCAGCGGTTTCGACCATCCAGCTGACCACGCTCATTACCAGTTGCCTTGTGCTTCACAGAGATCCTGTACTGCGTGGCGCAGATCATTGCGCTGCTGCCTGATGTCCCGCTGCGCTGCTGTATGTTCCGCAGCAGAGGCCAGGAGGTACCTTTCCTCGAATTCTTCCGAGGCCTCTTCCCATCCCGGGAAGCGGACGTCGCAGTCACAGTTGCCAGTCTCGACGATCTGTTCCCATGCCCGCAGCTCGTAGAGGTCCATCAGAGTCAGTGCCTTGTAGGCCTCGCGTGGGTGGACCTCGTCCATCCAGGTCGGACGTGCTGGCCGGTCGTTGCAGATCCGGTACTGTTGGGGCGAAATGGTGACGGTGAGGTCGTTCGTCACCTGAGGCGCGGTCTGGGCCGCGAGGGGCGCGGCCAGCAGGGTGACAGCGGCGGTGAGGGTGATCTTGCGCATGGGGATTTCCTTTCGGTTCATTCGGCCGCGACCGTGGGGCGCTCGGCACCCCCGGCTGGACCCGTGTTCTGGTCTGGATGTCTCGCCTGCCCCGGCAGGAAGAACTCGGTGATGCCGCGGGCGCCATTATGACGGCCGGCCTGAATGATCACGTCGATCGAGCCCTCGATGTAGTCCACCATATCGGCATAGGTCATCGGCACATCGGTTTTCAGGGCGGCGATGGCGAGGCGGCGAACAGCAAGTTGTGGGGTCTCGGCATGCAAGGTGGTCAGCGAGCCGCCATGCCCGGTGTTGATCGCTTCGAGGAAGGTCATGGCCTCGCGACCCCTAACCTCACCCAGCACGATACGGTCGGGCCGCATCCGCAGGGTGGAGGCCAGAAGTACATCGGCGTTGCGGGCGTCTGCGTCGCGATCTGCGATCAGCGTCACGGCATTCGGCTGCTCGGGCCGCAGCTCAGCTGCCTCCTCGATCGTGATGATCCGTTCCTCGGGCGGGATCAGCGAGAGGATCTTGCGCGCCGCGACCGTCTTGCCGGTCGAGGTGCCGCCCGAGACGATCATGTTGAGCTTGTTCTCGACGCAGAACCGCAGGGCGGCGTCGATATCGCCGGAGGCCACCACATCGCGCAGCGCGGCGTTGCGTTCGCGACGCAGCCCTTCGAGGCTGCGCTCCTTGCCATACAGGAATCCGAGCCTGATGCCCTCCAGCGGCAGGGAGGAGAAGAACCGAAGTGAGATGGAGAACCCGCCCTCGACGGCGGGAGGCTGGATCACCTGCGCCCGGATCGGACGATCCCGGTAGAGGATCGAGACCGAGACGATGGGCTTCTTGGTGCTGAGCGTGGTCGAGGCGGCCGAGGCGATCTGGTTGCCAAGATCCTTGATCTCGGTCTGGGTGAGCGGGATGCCGAGGCCCCGCATGAAGTGATCGCCCTGTAACTCGCCCCAGACCCGCCCGTCGGGGTTGATGCAGATCTCGATCGTGTCGTCCCGATGCACAGGCGCGCCTAGACGGTCGAGCGAGGCTTCGAGATAGCTCGCCGCCATGTCAGAAGATCTCCAGGTCGCGGTCGACCATGACCGTGATCCGCGTGCCTTGTTCGACATGGATTACTGGCCGGATCGTCAGATAGTCCTGCATCACGCTTTGCGTGCTGTCGCGCAGGTCCGTACCGACATCGCTCGCAATATCGGCGGCGGCTTCATCCTCGATCTGTCCGGCTGCTGCTGCAGGTAATACCCCGATCAGCGAAATAAGCGCGGCCGAGCTGAAGCGCTGCGCGAAACGCGTGTCGACAAATCCGGTGGTACCGGTACGGCCAAGTTCGTCACCCCCGAAGGCGCTGATCTGCACGGTCTGATTGTCGGGCAGGATGATCCGATCCCAGGCCACCATGACCCGCGACTGTGCCAACGCGACATCGGAGCGGTAGCGCCCCACGAGACGCGCGCCGCGCGGAATCAGGACGCGCGTGCCGTCAAAGGAATGGACGTCTTCGGAGACGATGGCGCGGATCGCGCCGGGCAGTGTGCTGTCGAGGGCCGTCTCTGTCACAGCCTGAATCATGGTGCCCTGAACAACCGTGTTCGATGGGTTCGCGATCACTTCGGCACGTGTCACCTGTGCTGGTTGCGCGCCCGAACGAACAAAGGCTTCATCTGCATTCAGACGCGCGGCTTCCAGCGTATTCTCCCTATCCGCACCCGCGCCCATCCCCGAGAAGGCGATCATAGGAGACGCGATGCGCTCTGCGCGGGCCTCGGCTTCGGCTGCGCGCCGCCTTTCGAGTTCGGCCAGCCGCAATTCTTCTTCACTTGGTCCCAATGAGGTCGGCTCTGGTGGTGCAAGCCGTGCAAGCTCCAAGTCCATGCGGAGCTGATCCAATTCGCGATCCCGCTCGGTCAGCTGCCGCTCGAGGGCACGCTGCGCCTCGGCGGATGCTTCCTGTAAGGTGGCAATTTGCGCCGTCAGGTCCGCAATAGCCTGCTCCGCCCCGCTATCCGCGGCCTCGGCCGGTCTTGCGCGCAGTTCCTCGAGTTCCGCTCTCAATGTCGCAAGACTTTCCATCAGCGCGAGTTCAGACTCGCTCGGACCTGTGTCCGCAGGCGGGGCTTGGCTGGGCTCCGGGGTAGAAATCGGCGCCAGATCTCCGAATCCGGGGCCGCTGCTCTGGAACTCTTCCGGCGCGGCGGTCGCCATTGGTGCTTCTGCCGACGGCTGTAGCGCAGCCCACGCCAGACCACCTGCTGCCGCGATGCCGACGACCCCAAGGATCGCGGCAAGCGGCGCAGGCCGCTTGTTGGCCTTCGCTTTGCCAGTCGAGCCTTCGAGAGCCGCGAGGCGCGCGGCGAGGTCTTCCGTACCTTCGGTCATGATGTGGCCTGTCCTGCGTCCTGGACGCAAACCACCTCTTCGCCAAGGCGAAGGACCCATTGTCGGTTGACGCCGGACACGCGGATGACGCCGTCACTCAAGGCCTGGCTGTTGACCGCGCGTTCCCTGCCGTTCGAATATCGGAAGATGGCGGGCACCGGCGCGTTCCGTGAAAACCGGAAATACGTAAAGGTACCATCATCCCAGATGGCCGTCGGCGTGAACTCTTCTCGGGCACTGACCGCATAGTTCGCGTTCGGCGCATCGGCCGCAACCGCCTTGGTGGGTTGCACGCGGTTTTCAGGATAGCGGAACTGCACGACATAGTGCGGCGTCTCCCGGGCTTCGACGACATGGAAGTAGTAGGAGCGGCGGTTGGTGTAGACGGTGATGTTTGTGGCGACGCCAGACGCTGTTGGTTTGATGGCGAAGGCGCGGCCACCCGGGACACCGTCGAATTGAAATCCTACCGTATCGCCGGCGATGATCGAACGGATGGTTTCACCCTCACCGAATTCGACTGTGGTGACGCGGGTCAGAGTCGTGACGACACGGTAAACTTGGCCTTCGGTCCAGGACGCCACGCGCACGCGATTGTCGTGAGAACCTGGGCGGGGCGTGGTCTCGGCCAAGGCAGTTGTTCCCGCGAACGCGAGAATACTGGCAGCCAACAGGGTAGTGATTGGAGTACGGGTCATTCGGAACGGTCCGATCGGATTGCATATTGGGTGACGGTGAAGCCGAACGGGTTTTGCCAGACATCGTCGATCGCACGGGTTCGCTCGGGCTGGAAATCGAACATCAGCGTCACTGTGAACGATCCATCCTGTGCCCCTTGCGGGCTGGTCAGACGCTTTCTGAGACGCACTTGGGCGCGGTTCTCGCCAATAAGGGTGATCGACGCGATCTCGACGGCCATTTCTGCCGCCGGCCCATATCGTGTCGGCGGATAGCTCTCCTGCCCTGACGTCCACATCGCGCGCATGCTGGCCTCCGCCGCCCCGGAGGACTGAGCCAGAACGCGGCGGACACGAAGATCGTTGTCGAGCTGGTTGTAGGTCTCGCGGTCGAGAATGTAGCGGTAGATTTGCGCCTCGATCACGGCGGGCCGTTCCGCAAGTGATACGGTTTCGACCGTGGCGTTCGGCAGGGCCAAGCCCGTCGCGGGATCATAGGGTACGACGACCGGTAGGGGCGTCTCGACCATCAGGGCGACGACCGCGGCCGCAAGGCAGCCCAAGACGCCGAAACCCGCCCCGCCAAGCCCGATCATCCGCCAGAGGTGTTCCCGGCGCAGCGCGCCATGGATCAGTTCCTCTTCCACGAATTCGCGCGCACTCACCCTCAATGCCCCGCTCATGGTTGAAGCTCCGGCAAAGTGAAGTCCATGTAGCGCTGTTCTTCAGCGATGGTTGCGGCATCGACGAGACCGGTATTGCCTGCGCCAAGAGTCTGGATGGCTTCAAGCTCCCACATGCGCGTGAGGGCGATGGCAAGCTCCGCCGTCACGCGGGTGTTGTGGTCCATGGACGCCTTCAGATCTTCCATATCCGGGATCATTTCGACCAGACGTTCGACGCGCTCAAGAGATTGTTCCGCCTCTGCGTGGCTGTTCTGCGCCGCCGCTGACATCACAGCACCTGTGGTTGCCCGCGTGGCGACACCTTCCGCGCCCGGATTGCCGCTGGTGGCGATTTCGCGAAGTGAATCTTCGTCAAACCCGGCACTTGCCAGAGCCTGTTCCATCTGCGAGCGCATGGGCCCGGCATTTGGCCCGATCAGAGCACTCCAATCGCCCGCCTGGACCCCTCGGATCAGGTCGGGAATGTCGGCCAGATCGGTTTCGAGCAGGTTGTCGAGATCACCGCCCATGGCGAGGCCGAGTATGCTACGCGGCCCGGTGAGGGAGGCATACATCTCGTTCAACTGTTGGAGCTGGCCTTGCAGCGTCTCAAGCTGCGCAAGCGCATTGTCCAGAAGGTCGGTCTGAATCCCGAAATCCTGCAGCATCTGCTGAAGCTGGCGAATTTCCTGAGCAATGTTCTGGGTGTCCACCGTGGGCACACCCTGTGCCGCGGCAGGTCCAGTGACCGTTAGGGCAAGCGCGAGAGCGATGCTACCGGCGAAAAGGGAACGGGGCGGGCGCAGGTTCAACGCAAATCCTCCTGACTGAAATCCATGTATTGCCGCTCCGCGGCTTGAGCCGCGGCCAAGGCGATTTGCTCGGCGCTGAGTGGCTCGATTTGGGCGGCCCTGATCCGGGTCCGGATTGCGACCAGCCGGGCAAGCTCGGCCCGGGCATAGGTGTTGAGTGCGATGGCCTCGTGCAGGTCTTCGGTTTCGCCAATGCGGGTGATGATGTCCTGAACGCGCAAGGCTGCCGCACGTACCGAGACCAGCGAATAATCGCCATAGACGCCCGCGCCATGGGCCGAGAGGCTGAAGCTCGCGTTCGCCAAAAGGACAGGGTCGATGGTGCCGAGCGCATCGATGCCACCCACGGCGGCGAGATAGCTGTTGTATTGCTGCGGGATCACCACAACGTAATGCTGGGTTTCCGCGAAGGGCGGGATGCCGCCGTAGTTCTGAACGTTGCCCGGGCCTGCGTTGTAAGCGGCAAGCGCATGTATGATGTTGCCGTCGAACATGTTCAGCATCTGCGCGAGGTAGCGCGCGCCGCCAGTGACCTGCAGCCAGGGGTCGTCGTAATAAGCCGGGTAGATCCCGAGATCGCCCGCGGTGCCGGGCATGATTTGCGTGAGGCCAAACGCCCCAACGGGGGAGCGCGCGCCGATCTGGAAGCGGCTTTCCTGCCAGATCAGCGCCTGCAGCAGGCAGCGCCATTGCACGAGAGAGAGGCCTGCGCGGCTTACGCCGGGCAGGCTATGGGTGTGACGCGCCGCGCGGATGATGAGTTCCTCGATCCCTTCTCGGGCATCGCCGAACATCCGGGCCGCGGCCGGGTTGTTATCCTCGGGCGCATAGAGGCTGGCCGCAGCACTCTCGACGTCACCAACAACCCCCTGCCCCGCCTCGAGCCCGGCCACGGTGCCTGCGACATCGCCGGAGCCGAGGGACATGGCATCCATCAGCCCTTCGAGGGAGGCGAGTTGCTGACGCTCGATCTCGGCCAGTTCCTCCACGCGGCTTAGCCGGTCCTGCTGCAGTGCCAGGTCCCGATCAGTCTGCTCAAGGATCGCCTGCCGCTCTGCGAAGAGGCGCAGATCGAAGGTTGGCACGCCTTGGGCGACCGCTGGCCCCGCCGTGGGACCTGCCAGTGCAAAGCCGATCATCGAGAGAGGAAGCCAGGTCCGCATGCGCTTAGCCACCCGCTCCCAGCATCACGAAATCGCAGACCGTGTCGCGGCGCGTAACCTCAGCCTCTATGGTTGAGATCGTCGTCGTGGCAGCAGCCGTCTGCGCGGGCGCATCGCGGAAGTTGAAACAGTTGGCCAGACGGGGCTCATGTTGCGCACAGGCCGTCAGGGTCAGGCCAAGGCCAAGCAGCACTGCGCTGCGGGTGATTGTACGGGTCATGTCACTCTCCAGAAATCTTGTCGTTCGCGGTAATCAGGGCCGACCAATGCCTCTCCCTTTTCCATGCCGCCGAGGATGGTCACTAGGGGGCCGAGGGCGCTGAGATCGGCATCGATCACCACAGCACCCCGGTCATCGCGCACGAGCGCCAGCCGCGAGGCCGACCCGACGCCCAGAAGCACGTCCAGCTCTTTCTCGCTGAGGCCGAGCATTGCGTAATCCGCAGCCGAGGCGCGGATGTTGGGCAGAAGCACCTGCGTCGGCACGGCTTCGACGATGGTCTTGCCGGTCCGGGTGCGTTCGAGCTGGCTGGCATACTGGGTCATCATCACGACGACCGCGTTCTGCTTGCGGGCAGTCACCAGCCAGTTCGAGAGCCGCTCCGCGAAATACGCGTTGTCGAGCGCCTTCCAGGCCTCGTCGATCACGATGATCGTGGGCTTGCGGTCCTCGATCACACGCTCGACGCGGCGGAAGAGATAGGAGAGGACTGCCATGCGTTCCCGCTCGCTCTCGGAATCGAGGATGCCGGTCAGGTCGAAACCTGCCACGTCGCCGTCGATACTGAATGTGTCGTCCGCGTTCGCACCGAAGATCCAGCCGTAGCGCCCTTCGGATGTCCATTCCTGCATGCGCTCAAAGAGGTCGCCCTCATCATCGGTCGAAACCAAAAGCGATGCGAAATCCGACCAGTTCCGCAGGGCCGCGTTCCCGGCACTCGCGTTCTGGCGCACGACCTCTTGCAGGCGGTTGGTCTGCACCGGGGTCAGAGGCCGGTCCCGGCGCTCGAGGAGGCTTGCGAGCCAGTCGGCAAGCCAGGCCTGACCGCGCGCATCGATCTCGGTCTGCAGCGGATTGAGGCCCGTGGGACGCCCTGCCCGCACCGTCGAATAACTGCCGCCAAGCGCGCGGACGGCCATCTCCATGCCAGCGCGATAATCGAAAACGAAAACCCGCGCACCTGCCCGCCGGGCCATGGTCATCAGGAAAGCCGCCAGCACGGATTTGCCCGAGCCGGGGCGGCCGAGGATCAGGGTATGCCCTCCCGTGGGCTCACGGTCCGGTGCGCCCTGTTCGTGGAAGTTGAAGCGAAAGCCGCTGCGCTCGGGTGTCGGAAAGAGCGTGATCGGCACGCCCCACGGCACTTCCCGGCCAGTCTTTCCGAGCGGGGTGCGGTGGAAGGTGGCGAGATCGGCGAAGTTGTGGTTCGTGATCGCTGCCTTGCGGCTGCGCGCCCCGGTATTCCCCGGATGCTGCGCCATAAAATGCGCCCGTGCTCCGAATGCTTCCGAGATCAGGTTGATGCCGGAGGTGGCGGAGATGTTGCGGATCTCGGCCGCGATGTCGTCGAGCGCCGCTTGGGTGCGCGCATAGACCGCCACCGTCATGTGGTGCTCGCCGAAGATCAGGCGTTTGGATTCCAGATCGTCCTGCGCGAGTTCCAGTTCCTGGGCGAGACTGACGGCCCCGTCATTGGCGGCTTGCATCAGGCGCAGCTGCCGCTTGATCCGGCCCGCCATGATGTTGGCGTTGATCGGTACGAACGAGTGGGTGACGACCATATCGACGGGCAGGTTCAGCTCGTCGAGCATCAGGCCGTCGGTCTTGGCCGGGTAATTCTTCACCGCGAAGATCGCGCCGAGCTTGTCGCCGACGGCACCGTCGGAGAGCGCGATGGTCGTGCCGCGGAATGTGACGCGGGTATTGGCCAGGTCCTCGGCGATCACGCCGAGGCGCGACCTCGGGAAGAGCGGATGCTCTTCGCCAGTGTTCAGTGACCCTAGGAAGCCCAGAAGCTCGCCGGTGCTGGCCGCAAGCAGCCGGGGTTTCAGCTCATCGAAAGACGACAGCAGAAATCCCACCACCTCGTCGAGTTTGCGCAAGCGCCGAGTGGTGTCGGCTGCATGCCGGGCGCGGGACGCGCCAAGACCGAACGGTAAGCGGCTGCCCGCCTCGGGACGTTTCAGCACCGTGAGGGTCAGCGATTTGTCGCGCAGACCCGAGCGTCCAAGATGGGTGCGCCAGCGCTGATCGACGGCGGCCGCGAACCCCTCGCCCGGGATGGGCGGCAGCGTCACATCGACTGCTTTCGAGACCTTGTGCAGGTAGAATGAGAACTCGGTCCCGACCTGCGCCACGATGCCAGCCAGCAACCCTCCGATCCGGTCGAGATGCCCGTCCTCGCTCGTGGTGCTGTTCACCCCCTCAAGTCGGATGCATTGCATCAGCTCGTTGCCGCGTGTCCGGATCGTTCGGTCGTTCACGAGGCTCACATAAGGCAGCATCATTGAGAGCCGTTTCTCGCCCTTGACCCAAGCGGGCAGCGCCGTGAGCGGATCGAGCGCCTCCGCCACGTTATCGGCCAGTTCATCACGGGGCATAGCTGTCGCCCCCGTGCAGCTTGCGGTTCGTCGTGGGCGGGGTTTCTTGCAAGGTGATCACCAGGACATCGAGAAAGTTCGGATCCCAGTCCGCGGCCTTCCAGAGCGCCGGCCAGGCCAGTCCCGCGAACAATGCTACCACCCAGCTCTGCACCCAGAGGAACAGGAGCGTCGAGCCGAAGAGCCAGACCATGGCGTACATGATCGGCAAGCCCATCAGCTTGGGTGGCCTGAGAAGGCCGATGAACACGCGGGACTGGTCAGCCATTGATGGACCTCAGGTGGTCCAGATGGCGGCGACGATTGTGGGAGCCGCGGCGATGCCCGCGATCGCGACCACCACCCAGAGCGCCTGACGGAAATCGAGGATGCCAAAGAGCCAGGAAAGGAACACCCCGATCAGCGCCAGCGTTCCGATCACTATCCCCAAGGGACCGGTGATCGCATCGACGATGCCTTGAAGCAGGGTCTGCACCGGCGAGAGGTCGATGCTCTGCGCGAGCGCTGGACCCGCCAGCACGATAAGGGCTATCGCGCCGAGCGCGACGGTCGCCCGCGTGCGGAGCACGCTTTGACGTTTCCTCGATGTCATGAAAGATCTCCTCTGAGCCGCTCAAACACGGCCGTCACACGGGCCACATGCCCTTGGGTTTCGCGAAAAGGGGGGATGCCGCCGTGGCGTGTGACCGCCTCCGGACCAGCGTTGTATGCCGCAAGGGCCAGAGAGCCCTCGCCGAACTGGTCGAGCATCATCAGCAGGTAGCGAGCTGATCCGTCGAGGTTCTGCGCAATGTCATGTGGGTCGACGCCGAGGTCGCGGGCAGTATCCGGCATAAGCTGCCCGAGGCCTATGGCACCGACAGGGCTACGTGCAGCCGGATTGTATGCGCTCTCGACTTCAATGTTGGCTCGGTAAAGGAGCGCCCAATCAGTGACGGAAAGCCCCGCGCGACGCAGCGCACCATGCCCGGCATACCGTAGCGCCGTGGTCTCGATCGCATGGAGGATTTCTGGGGTGGCGTGGGCGGCGGATCGAGCCGGGATCGCTGTCTCGCTCGTTGCGTCAGGAACGCGAGGTTCTGCGAAGAGAAAAAGGCGCTCGTTTGCCTCTTGAGAAGTGGAAATCAATTGGCCGTCTGGACCAACCGAAAAGATGAAACCGTCGGCAAGGGCCGAGGGCGCGGAACAAACGCCTGTACCCAAAGCAACGACGAGCGCAGTCGCGCGGTCAGCTGCCTTTGACCGGAGGCGCGGCGTGGCGTTCGCGGCCACCTTCTTCAAGTGGGATGCTAGCGGTCGTACAGCCCATGTCGGCCAGGAAACTGACAAGGCCAACGATGGTTTTGAAGTCGCGGAGCTTGAGGACGCTTCGGCTGGTGACGAGCATCTTATCGTCACGCCCATCAGTGGCGACGGCGCGGATGACCCACGAGCCGTACCAGCTGTTATGGCGCTTCTCTGCTCTCTCCTTGCAGACCACCTCAATGAGGTAGCCCTCGGCGAGCAAGCCGCGCAGTCCGTCTTCTGTAACCACATTCGGGGCTTCTTCTATCATGGCCTTCCCTTGGGTCCTTGTTCTGCCTGGGTGCAGTATCCGGCCCACGGGGTCGCAACACCGTGAGCGATACAAAACAACATTAATGATAGCAAGACAATAATAACGTGTTGACGAAGTTCGCCTTGCTCCGATAACGGTGATAGCCGACAGAATGATAATCTTAAAGGCGGCAAAGGAGTTTTGCCCTGCGCTTGTTTATTGCGCGCAACGCACCGTTGCTGTTCGCGTTCCTGCTTGGAAGCATGCCGATAGCCGCGGCAGCAGATTGCGTACCTCCCGAACGACCGTTCTTGCCTCAGTCGCAAGAAGACATGCGTGCCTACGCCGATCTGATCAGAAGCGATTTCGAGACCTACATTGCCGATGTGCAGGACTACTTCCGTTGTCTCGACACCGAGCGAGCCCGCGCCTTTGTTGAGGCGAGGGAGGTCAGTGAGGACTACGCCAGGTTCCTGAATGCTGTCGAATAGAGGAGCTCGGCCATTTCCTTGAGGCCATCAAGCATCACCGCTTTGTGCCAAACTTCATGTGTCTTTTTCAGGAAACAGCCCGGGCATCCACCGACCTGCATACTTGGCAGGAAACGCCAGCTTGAGCGGCGCGCGGGTCGAGGTCGATGACAAAGCCCCCGCTTCAAGTAGCGCAGACGTCACCCGTCGTGCGGTGCGATCGCTCGTGCCAAGTATGGACTCGACCTCTCCACGTTCGATCTGCCCCTGATAGAGGACGGCTTTCAACACGGTATCGGATTTTGGAGGCAACGCTCCGGCGCGGATTTCTTCTTCGGCCCAGATCAGGATGCGGTCACGCAGACGATCAGGTCGCATCAGACTTTCCATGAATTCCACCTGGTCGATACATGTGCGCAAGAAGAAGTCTGCGAAGGAGGCAAGCGCGGCTTCGCTCAACGTGCCGCGGCCGTCACGATCTCCGCGACGAGGACCGTCGCAGGAGGCCAGGTGCTCCTTGTAGGCCGCCTCTTGTCGTGCAAGCCCGCGCGCCACAGACCAGAGCCCGTGTGTATCGAGCGTTTTGCGCAGCATGGCGTAAGACATCAGGCGGGCAACACGCCCGTTCCCGTCGAGGAAAGGGTGTACCCACAGAAGCCGGTGATGCGCGCAAGCCGCAGCAAGGATTGGTTCGATCCTGCCGGGGAGGCTGTAAGCCTTGTGCATACGTTCGAGAAATCGCGGCACCGCGCCAGGGCTGATGGCAACGTGCCGCCCGACTTCAACGTAGCGCGTCCGCAACTCGCCGGGCACAACAGGTATTTTTTCGCCCGTCTTCGGGTTTTCGACGAAGAGAAGCTCAGGCGGCAGCAGCTCGCAGAAGCGGCGATGCAGCTCGATAATGGACGTGGGCGCGGTTGGCTGTTCCGCCATGCCGTCCTCGTCGATCCATTTCTGGACCGCGACATGCGCTTTGGCTTCGAGCTGAAGGTTCCGCTTCTTGGGGTCGGCGCTATAGTCGCCCTGCATCGCGCGTTCGATGTCGATGGGATGGGTGTCGTGCCCTTCGATGAGGTTACTGTAGTAGCAGTTCATCGCCCGCACGAGATCTGCCAACGCCTCCGAGACGGAGGAAGGCAACCCGCTCCGGAACGCGGCAGATTTTTCTGCAAGCTCGAGCGCGAGATCGTTTAGACCCGCGCGCGCTGGTGCACCTTCAGAAACCATGAGTGGCTCGAACAGTCCTACCGTTTCTCCATCATCCGGGGTTGTCACTTGTCCTGCTTTCTGGCCGCTTTGCTGGCCATAAATCACCTCTTCTAAAACCACAGACTATCATTAGGTTGCCGACTCATAAAGTGGCATCCCGTCCGCCAATTTGGCCGGTTCTTTGGCCGCAACTCTTCCGCAGTCCGCTGCCAGGCTCGAGAACTTGATGAGCGACAAAGGCAAGACTTGCGCGCAACCATCAATCAAATCTCCTTGCTATCATTAATGTTGTTTCGTATCGCTGCACCATTATAGATGGAGTCGGCATCATGAAGCACGTGATCCACGGCGTGGCAACAGCCACGGCAATAAGCATATCTGGACTAATGGCCTCGTCAGCACCGGCTCAGGCCTATCAGGTCGACTGTGCGATCCTCCTCTGCCTTGCGGGCGGTTGGCCTGCCTCTGCGCCCTGCGCGCATGCCAGAGCGGTCTTCATTCGGCGGATCACGCCATGGCCGATCGAGCCGCCCTTACAAATCTGGCGGTGTCCGATGGGTGTGTCGCTCAACGATCCCAGTCCGATGTCGCCTATGGAACGCCTTTATGACATCACGTTCCGCGATCCGCCCGAACCGCAGGAATCGACTCCGATCCCCCTTGTTCACGTCCAAGCAGATGAGCAAGCCGACATCGACATCTCAGGCGACGCCTTTGATTTCGTGCGCAGCATACGGGTCTATCACATCCAGTATCGCCAGCACGAAAACCGAGATGGCGACTGCAATCGCAGCGACTCGACGCGATTGGGGTCCTACGGCGTGCAGGGCGACTACCGATGGACAAGATCCACCGTGGGCCAGGTGCCAGCCGCATCCGGCCTGAGCATCCCGAATGGATGTGGCAGCTACTTCTACCGTTCTGTCTTCGTCGACTGGCGCGATCACGCCGGGAACTATGGCTCTGAAGAAGTTCGCTACTGACAAAATCTGCGCGCGGTTTTTACCGCGCGCGTCCTGACAACCCCGCACGGAAGGCTGTGCAAAACCCCCGAAAAGGAGACGACGCCAGACCGTGAAGCCTGACGCCGTGCTAGAAAACTCCGTGAACAAGAGTTTCCTAGCGCACCGCTAAAACACCTGCAACCAGCAAAGTTGTTTTGCTGGCAAGAATGTTGTTGTCTCACGACATGGCGTCGGATCTCCAAGGAGACCTCGACCATGGAACCTACGACCGGCCTGATCCTGAGACGGATCACGCAGACAAATCTCTCTGTTGCTGCGCACAAGCTTGCCACCCTCATCCTCGACGCCATCGCCTGGAAGGATGGCTACAACGGTTTGTCGCGCGGAACGGCAGCCTTCACCCTCTCGGCCCTGGCGGAGAAGATGGGTGTCTCACGGCAGTATCTTACGGTTCTTCTGAACGAACTTGAGGCTTCGGAGTTGCAGCTCGAGCGGGCGAAGCCGAATGGCAAGTTCGCGCCCTGGATCTTTCGGTTTTCCGCCTTCGACGAGGAGAGTGAAACCCATGATCTCGTGTCAGGTGAAGGCGACACATCACTATCTAGAGATAATAATAACAAAACTATCTTCTCAGGACTGATCGAAATCACCGCGAGTTCGAACGTTTTCCAGACCAGTTGGGCAGAGCTCATCAAATCAGCGAAGGCCACGTTGCCTTGCTGGAACATCGACACCCAGGTCATCTGGGATCGCTTCCTCGCCTTCAACCGGTCCCGAGGCAACGGAAAGGTGCCGGCCGGCTTCCTGCTTGGCTTCATGCGACGATGGCGAAATTCTTCGGGAACTCCAACTCGTCCCGCGGTCAAGCCGCCCGCGAGACCAATAACGGACCCCAAAGAGCGCGAATTGCTGAGACAGATGCAAGCCGCACCAACTGCGAACCGCCAGTTCCACGCGTCCGACTTGTGTCGCTTGATCGGACACGCTGCCTACGAAGCGCGGGTGCTCGATGTTATCCGCAAGTTTGGGTGCCAGAGGTTTTCAGCGACGTTGGCAGTGCACGGGCGAGCAGTGCTGGCAGGCGAGATTCAGCGTTGACTTGAATGAGATTGGGGCTGCGACTTCAAAACAGACAGAGATCTGAAGAGACTAGACGGGTTCTCGGATAGCACTCCCGCATGCCGCTTCAGATCGGAAACGTCACGCAACCATGGCAATACACAACGCTGGTTGCAGCACCAGGCCGCGACCGCCTAAACTCAAACAGAAACCGAACCAGCGCCTCCGCTACAAGACAGCCCGAGAAGTCCGAAAAATCCTGACGACGTACAGAGCCTGACGACCGAAATCGGTGGACCGTACTCTACATGATCGAAGCCATCTGTCCAAATTTGACGTATGGCCGTGACATCTCTGTTGAAACGACGGAGATGAACAATGACGCACGAACAACACCTCGCCCTTGATCTGATCGTCCGATTGGCCAACCGTTTCGGTCCCGCCAGCCGTATCGCAAAGGAACTGCCCGGCTGGCTGGAGTACCTGACCGAAGTCGAATGTCCCGAACGGCCCCGTAGCCGACCAAGCTCGCAATGGTGGAACAAGATCAGGACCATCGCGCACGACCTTGCGCCGAGCGCCGGGGGCGGTGAGGGCGAGATCGTTCAGCGCAATGCAACCCGTATTGGCGAGCATTTCGGGCTATCCCCTGCCGAAACATCCATGCTGACCTTCGTCGCGTTCTACAAGTTGTTCGATGGCTTCGAGCATGTCGTCGATGGCGCGCTGGAAACCAGAGAAGTCACGGTGCCGCTGCTGTTGTCGTGGTTCTGCGCGGTGCCCGAGCCTGAAATCCGCACAGCCATGCGGGCATCCGGTCGCCTCACTTGCTCGGGATTGGTGCAGCGCAACAGCGGCGGGCGTCACCGCCGGATGCCGTTCGATCTGTCTGATCGCCTGACCCTCGCGCTACTTGCCGAAGTGGATAGCATTTCCGACCTGATCGCCCTGATGTTCCCGCGTGCGGCTGCGCCGCAGGCTCAATGGCAAGACTTCGAAGGTCTAAGCCGAGATGCGGACCTGATGCGTGAACTACTGTCCAAGGCGCTGGCAAAGCGCCAACCAGGCGTGCACATACTGCTCTACGGCCCTCCCGGCACAGGCAAGACCGAGTTCGCCAAGGTGCTCGCGCATGAGGTCGGCGCTGAACTGCGCGCGGTCGGCGAAACGGACGATGACGGAGGCGAGCCGTCGCGCCGGGAGCGTTTGGCCGAGCTCACAATGGCATCTCGCATGCTAGGGCAAAGATCGGATACCGTACTGCTGTTCGACGAGATGGAAGACCTGATTGGTGGGCACAGCTTCCGCTTTAGCCATGAGATGCTGTCGAAGGTTCATTTCAATCGAATTCTCGAAACCAATCCGATCCCGGTGATCTGGACTACGAATTCGGTTCACGCCTGTGATCCTGCTTTTCTACGGAGGATCAGCTACTCGGTGATGATGCGCCCGCCATCGGGCCGGGTGCGAGCGCGTATCTGGCAACGCCTCGAAGAGCGACATGGTGCCGGCATACCGGACACCGCCCTGCCGGATATGGCGGAACGGCATGATCAGGCCCCGGCGCTTGTTTCGGACGCGATGGTGGTGGCAAGGCTTTGCGATGGTGGGCAGGCTGTTGTCTCGCAGGTGCTGGATGCTGCAGCCCGTCTGGCAAAGGGCGGAGTCGACAGCGCGCCGCGGCATTATTCAGAGGTGCCTTGGCACGAAGGTCTGGCCCGCGCCGACGTTGATCTAGCCCGGATCGAAGGGCAGCTAGTTCGGTCAGGTGCACCCCGCCGGGTCAGTTTCTGTCTTGAGGGACCGGCGGGGACCGGCAAAAGCGCATGGGCACGGCATCTGGCCCGGGTCATCGGCATGCCGGTGATCGAAAAGCGCGCCTCGGACCTCATGTCGAAATGGGTTGGCGAAAGCGAGCAGAACATCGCGCGGGCCTTTTCTGACGCACGCGCCGACGGTGCGATGCTCATCTTCGACGAGGCTGACAGTCTGCTGGCTGACCGTCGTGGCGCTGAACGCAGCTGGGAGGTGAGCCAGGTCAATGAGATGCTGACCTGGATGGAAAGCCACCCGTTGCCCTTCGTCTGCACTACCAACTTCGCCAAAAAGCTCGACCCTGCAACGCAGCGCCGGTTTACCTTCCGCATCCGGTTCGATTTTCTCTCAGTCGATCAACTGCCTCTGGCTTGGGCTGCGCATTTCTCATGTTCGCCCCCGAAGGAACTGGCTACGCTTGATCGGCTTACTCCGGGAGATTTCGCGAACGTGGCCCGCAGAATGCAGGCACTGGGTGTTGCGGACCCAGAGGAAATCCTGCGCGCTCTGACCCTTGAGGATGCGGCAAAGATAGGAACAACGCGACCGATTGGCTTTGGCCGTTGACGCCAAAGTGCTCCACCACAATGGTTGCTCTGTATTGCTAGGAGGAGTTATGCGCTACGCTCGCCAGGAAGATTTGCAACGTCTCGCTCTGATAATGCAGGGGTCAGCCGAGGGGATTTCGCTTTCTGATATAGAGCGAGAATTCAGCGTATCCCGTCGCACGGCAGAACGCATGCGTGATGCCGTACGCAACGCCTACCCTCAAATTGAGGAAATCTCCGGCGAAAGTGGTCGAAAATATTGGCGCTTTCCGCCGGGATCATTGGGCCGAATGGCTGAACCCACGCTGGATGAACTGACCGCCGGCCACCGCGCCGCCGCTATTGCGCGGCGTGAGGGCGATGAGCTGACAGCGGAAACATTGGAGCGCCTTTTGGTGAAGGTGCAGGCAATGTTCCGCGAGGATCGCCGCCGTTTAATTGCTGCTGACCTTGAAGCACAATTATTGGCTGACGGCGTTGCATTCCGACCCGGACCACGAGAAAAAATTTCGCCCGAGACTCTATATACAATTCGCGAAGCAATCCTTGCAGGGGTTATGATCTCTGCTGATCATCGCGCCCGTGCTTCGGCAAAGCTTTCACGCAATACCCGGCTCGGCCCAATTGCCATGTTATTTGGTCAAGGGCGCCAATACCTTTTGGCTTGGAGCGAATATCAGGACGATCTTCGACTGTTTGCGCTTTCTGGTTTTGAACGGGTTTCGTTGGAACCTGAGGTCTATGAGCGCCCCAAAGGGTTCGATCTGCAGGAATGGCTATCAGAGAGCTTTGGTGTGTGGCGGGAAGAACCGCTTGATGTCGTCTGGCGGTTTCTGCCTGACGTTGCCGATGAAGCTGCGGGATATCTGTTTCATCCCAAACAGCAGACCAGGCGGATGGAGGACGGGTCACTGATCGTCCGTTTCCGCGCGGGAGGACGGCAGGAGATGGACTGGTATCTGGCAAGATGGGGAGATCAGGTTGAGGCGCAATTCTTGGAGATTTCGGGTCACTCTTCGTCTGATACGACCGAAAGTGACGTGTGCGGGCAGTAGTCTCAAGTAGGATCAACAAAGAAAGAATCGCGCTTGCTTCGGAACAGCACATCTCACCCCCTTCGCATCGACAGCTTGCCTGTTGGCAACGGTCATCTCGGCCTGACCCTGTGTCCCGGTAAAAAAGGCGACAGTGTCTTTGGCGCGGGATGGGACCGCGATCTGGACATTGATCTCGATGCAATCAAGGCTTGGGGCGCGCAAGCCGTTGTGACCCTAGTCGAGGACTCGGAGTTAGAGCTGCTTTCTGTCACGGGTCTTGGCGATGCGACCAGGGCACGAGGTATGGACTGGCACCACTTCCCGATCCCCGATCTGGATGTACCAACGCCAAAGGCCAAGGCGCACTGGCGCCAATTGGCGCCCCGCCTTCATAGCATTCTGGAAACTGGCGGCCGTGTGCTGGTCCATTGCCGAGGGGGACTGGGGCGTGCGGGAACCGTTGCAGCCCTTCTGCTGGTTGATCGCGGGCATCCAGCAGGCGAGGCCATGGCCCTCGTCCGTGCCGCGCGGTCAGGAGCCATTGAAACGCCGGTACAGGAACGCTTTGTTCGCGACTACGCCCGACATGACGGGCTGTCGCTTATCCGACTGCACGCCAGCCTTCTGGGTGGGGCGATCGGCGACAGTTTGGGTGCCGATATCGAATTCCTTTCTCTAACCGAAATTCGCCGTCGTTTTCCGACCGGCATTTCGGAGTTGCCAATACACATGGGGCTGCACGGCGCTATCACAGATGACACCCAGATGACCCTGTTCACGGTCGAAGGGATCATCCGCGCGCAGGTCCGCGGCATTCTCAAGGGTATCTGCCACCCGCCGTCCGTGATCCATCACGCGCTGCTGCGTTGGTTCAAAACCCAAGGTGGCAAACCGCAGGTTCAGACTGATGATGTGGGACTGGTCAACGACCCGCGCCTACGGGTCTGCCGCGCGCCTGGCAATACCTGCCTGTCATCCTTGGCAGCGAGCGCGCATTTTGGGGACCCTGCGCGAAACAACAGCAAAGGATGCGGCACCATTATGCGTGTGGCCCCGATCGGCTTGATGTTCCCCCGCGAACAGGTCCGTGCGATGGCTATCGAGACATCTGCTCTGACGCATGGCCACCCAACCGGCCAGCTTGCAGCTGCAGCCTGGGCGGAAATGCTTGCCGATGTCACGGCAGGTGCCGACCTTGAGGAGAGTGCGACCCGGACTGCAGAAACCTATGCGCGACTGACCGAGGGCGAAGAGACTGCGCGGGCAATCCAGGCTGCGCTCCGCGCGCCGCGGGACGGTTCGGGAGAAACCGTTGAATCTCTCGGTGGCGGCTGGATCGCCGAGGAAGCGCTGTCCATCGCGCTTTATGCCTGCCTTGCTGGAGGCTCTTTCGAAGAGGCTCTACTGATTGCGGCTACCCATGGTGGAGACAGCGATTCAACAGCGGCGGTTGCCGGGAATATGCTGGGTCTGCTTGATCCTGCAGCTGTGCTTCAACACCGTTGGGCCGAAATCGTTGAAGGGGCAGACATCATCTCGCAGCTGGTACGGGATTACAGGGAGCTTTCATCTGACAGTGGTGCGGCGGAGGATCTCTTCGAGGTTTATCCGGGCGGTTAGACACATGGGGAAATATCCGAAATGCATCGATTGAGAGTTCGAAAGAGAATGACAATAGCCACACAAGCCATTGATTCAAAATAATTTCCCATTACAGTATCAAATTGCACAGTGAGCCCGAAATCCATGTTCTACCCTTTTCTCGTCGCCGATCCCCGCTCCGGCCTACATTACCGTTTGACCGATACCGGTCTTGCAGAGCTATCACTTGCCCCCAAAGCCCAAGAATGGGTGCCTGGGCGAGTGATAGCGGAAGAGCCTCACCCGGTGTGGCAAGAGAGCTTGGCCAATGCACCGGTCGAGACAATGTCGGCCGTCAGCGCGGCGTTGGAAGGTCTGGTGCTGGCCACTGCCGATCTGCGCGTTCCATCAGCGGGCGCGATGGGCGACAGCCGTGCAGGGCGACATCTGGATGCTCTGATCGCACTTTGGCGCAAGCTGGGTGACGCATTGCCCGAGGGGCTGGCCGCGGTCCGCCATGTTCTGGACCTGCCGCATGGACGGTTTCTTGACCCATTGCCGGTTGTTGAGGGGTCCCTTGACCCGCATGCACCAGCCGCGATGAAGGCGCTTTATGGAAGACTTAAGGATGAATTCGGGGCTGTGGCTGCACCCGCTGAGGGGCGCGCGGCTCGTGAATGGGCACGGCTGAACGCTTTGCAGGGCGGGGTAGCCGAGGCAGCAATCGAGGCCGGGCCAAAGGATGACAGCCTCGCCTTTTATGGTTTGCGCGATGTGGCTGCCTGCGCTGATTTTGCCGCCGCCCGCGCGCGTGCCCTGATCGAAAGTGGCATCCCGGCACGGGAGATTGCTGTGCTGGCCTCTGGTGACCCACGCCAGATCGCGCGTGCATTTGCCGAGCAGGGCGTGCCGATTTCCGGACTTCCCGCCAGCCTGCCAGAGCGCGACATCGTTGGTGAAACAGCACTTCAACTGGCGTTAGCCAAGCGCACACCCACACCTGCGATGGTCCTTGCAAGTCTCGCATTGTCACCGCTGATGCCATGGTCAGCCCAAACCGGGCGCGACCTTGCCGAAAGCATTATGAATGGTGACTTTCGCGGCGATGTCCTGTCGCCCACCCAAGCGCACAAAGACCTTTGGACGGACATGCGCGCCTCAGCCGGCAGCCTTGCGCAACTGCGTTTCCTGATCGACCGTATCTGTGAGCGCATTGCGCAAGGGAACGAGGTTCGAGCCCGTCTGTCGATCCCGCCCGGCGAGGGTAGCCCAGACTGGGAAGCTATCCTGCGAGGTATCCAGATTGCATCCCCGTCAAGTCCCGATCCAGAGCGCAACCTTGAAGGTGTAAGCCTCTGGTCCGCGCACGAAACTCCGTGGCGGCAATGCCGACATCTGATCATCACGGATTTCACTGACGGTCGGTATCCGACCCGGCCTCGCGCCAACCCGCTGTTTCTGGACAGCGAAATCACTGCAATTCGAACCACCACCGGTTTGCAGCTTCGCGGGAGGGCAGAGGGTTTGGCTGAAAGCCTCTTCCTCTTTGACCAGCAGCTTCAGGCGGTTGCGGAGTCTGTGACATTTCTGGTCCCGTGGCGCGATCTGTCGGGCGTGCGGCAGCAACCTTCAGCTGGGCTATCACTGGTCGCACGCGCAATATCGGATGTAGAAGAAGCTCATGATCTGATCCTCGACCTTTCGCGCCTGCCGCCTGGCGACTGGCCTGTGGCACATCACCGTCTGCCACCGTTGCCGGAATCGGACGAACTCCCCGAGGCGCTCTCGTTCCCAGGCCTCGACCTGTTGGCGCTCCGTCGCAAAGATGACGGAACAAGCAAACCTCAGTCACCCTCACGGCTGGAAACACTTCTGGTCAGCCCGCTGGCATGGCTTCTGGACGAGGTTGGCGCGGGCGACATGTCTTGGTCCGCTGAGGAACTCGATGTGATGGCCAAAGGCAACATTGCCCATGACGTGTTTGAACATGTGTTCCTGAAGGACCAACCCCTGCCAGAACCTGCGGCACTGACCGCTGCAGTTGCCGAGGCCTATGATCGAGCGCTGACCCGCCATGCTGGGTTTCTGCGTAGCGCATCATGGGAAATGGAGCGCAGCGGGCTCGAGCGTGAGATCCTTCAGGCGGCGCTGCGCTGGCGCGAACATCTGCTGGCGCTTGGCGCAAAAATCATCGGCAACGAGATCTGGCTGGCGGGTGAGGCGCATGGCATCAACCTGCACGGTAAGGCTGATGCGATCCTTGAGTTGCCAGACGGTACGCTGCTTGTCGTCGATCACAAGAAAAGCGGCACATCGGCCCGGCGCAGGCGAATGGAGGCCGGGTGGGATCTGCAAGCAGGGCTATACCGAGACATGCTCGCCCGTCCTATCCGGCGCGACGGCGACGGGATGGACCCGCTGATTGGCCGACAGGTCGGTATTGCCTATCACCTTATGAATGATGGTGGGCTCTTAACCTCCGGGCATGTGCCTGCAGAAGGATCTCCCGCCCGCGACATGGGCGACGCCGTCAACGATGCGGCTGTTGCAATGCTTGCTGAACGGCTGGCGCAGCTAGGGGCCGGCCGGGTGGTGCTGAATACCTCAGCCGATGAGGGCTTTTTCAAGAAAGAAGCAGGATTCACGCCCTATGCGCTGACCGATGGCTCGACCCTGGTTACCGCGTTCATCCGCCAGATCGAGGAGGTATGACCATGGACGGAGCAGATTCAGACCGAGGGTTGGTCATCGTTCCCGCCGGCGCGGGCGCGGGAAAAACCCATCGTATCAAGACCCAGCTTTCTGACTGGGTGAAGCGCAAGATCGTACGACCCGAACGCATCCTTGCGGTGACCTTTACCGAAGCCGCTGCGGGCGAATTGCGCGAACGTATCCGGGCGGGTCTTCTGGCGGACGGGCTGGTCACCGAGGCTATGGCCGTGGAGCGCGCATATGTCTCTACCATCCATGGCTTGGGCCTGCGTTTATTGACGGAACATGCGCTGGCAGCAGGTGCATCGCTGCAACCCCGTCACCTTGGCGATGCTGAACGCGAGCTGCTGATCCGGCAGGCGCTGGCCCATGCGAAATCGCTTGATCCTATCAAGGCTGAACCCGAGCGGTTCGGATATCAGCCCAACTGGCAAAAAGGCGAAACGGTCGAAGATTCACTACGGGGCCGGGTTCTGTCGATGATCGACCTGTTACGGGGGCTCGGCGACAAAGGCCGTGATCCCGGGCTGATCGCACCCGCATTAACGCGGCTCGATGAAATTTACGGCAAGGTGATCGCAGACCCCACAGCCGCCCGTGATGCGTTGGCGAAGGCGGTTGCTACCATGCTCACGGCCTTTCCGGTCGGTGGCATGGACGGCGTCACAGCCAAGGGCCCCCGCGAGACGCTGGAAAACAATCTGGCCCTGTTTCGCCGTGTCGAACGTGATCCGGCGATGCTGGATCGGGACTGGAGCCTTTGGCAGTCCCTGCGCAGTCTCTTCACTTCGAACAGCCGTACGAAAACGCCAGAGGGCTACGATGACCTTGCTCTTGCGATCATGCAGGCTGCCGAGGTGCTGCCTTCACATCCCGGCCCATTGGCCGATGCGAAGCTGCACTTTCAGTGCCTGATCGCCTGTGCGCAGGAAGTGATGGAAGCTTATGAGACACGCAAAAAGGCGCTTGGGCTGATTGACTATGCCGACATGATTGCAGGCGCCGAGCGGCTATTGCGGACCGATCCGACAGTGCGACAGGCCGTGCTGGATGAAATCGACTGCGTCATCATCGACGAATTCCAGGACACCAACCCGGTGCAATTCGCGCTGCTCTGGCAGCTCGGTGCCCGCGCGCCGCGCACCCTGCTGGTGGGGGATGTCAAACAGTCGATCATGGGTTTTCAGGGCGCTGATCCGCGCCTGTCTCAGGCGCTGGCGGCGGCCAACCCCGATGCGACGCAGCCCCTTGACCGCAATTGGCGGTCTACACCGGCGGTGATGGACTTCGTCAATGCTATGGGCGCCGGGCTGTTTGGCGCAGGCTACAACCCGTTAGCCCCGACGCGTGATCCTGTGTCCGGTCCTGCCTTAGAGGTTTTGAACATCGTCAAAGGCCGCGGGGTAAGAAAGTATTCGAAGCCGCAAGAGCATGTTGCAGAGCGCATCGCCCAGATTTTGCAGGTGGGGGAAACGATCACCGACCGGCAGAGCAAGACCCGGAGGAATGTGCGCCCCTCTGACATCGCTCTTCTGGTCTGCCGGCACGCGACCGCAGCCCGCTATGCCGAGGAATTGCGCGCTCGCGGCGTACCTGTCCGCATTGCCGAGGATGGCTGGGCGACAAGCCCGGTTGTTCAGGCGGCTCGCGCGGCGCTCAGCTATGCCGCGAACCCTAGCGATACGAATGCCGCGCTGGTCCTGCGCACCCTCGGCCCCGATCCGCTCAGCCTACAAGCCGCCATGCAAGCGCAGATCCAAGGGCGGTTGGAGGATGATCCGGTCCTCCTGCGCCTGGCGGCGCTGTCGGACCGCCTTGCTCGCTTGCCGATTTCCGATGCAGTGGACCTGGTGATCAATGCTTCTGGGCTGCGTATCTGGGCTGACCGTCAGCCCGACCCAGCACAGGCGCGTGCAGACCTTCTGCGGCTTGAAGCCGAAGCAAACGACTTCGAATCCGCGCACCGTGATCTCAAGGCGGCAGCCGGTTTCCATGGCGAAAGCGCCAAGGTGTTTCTTGGCTGGCTGGATGCCCGCGCCAGCGAGCGCGATTTCGACCGCCGTCCCGACCCCGCCGCCAACAGCGCCGAGGCGGTCGAGATCGTCACATGGCACGCCAGCAAGGGGCGTGAATGGCCGATCACCGTGGTTGCGGAATTCGACCACGGTATCGAAGACTGGCCGGGCAGCACCGCGACCCGGTTCACCGCGCTTCACGAGATCGACGATATGGACGCCGTGCTGGCCTCGGCCGCACTGATCCACACGTCAGGATTTGCCGCCCCGGAGGCCGAGCGGCGGTTCATTGAGGATCGGCGCCCGGATTTCGAGGCAAATGCGAAGAACCTTCTTTACGTCGCCATGACCCGAGCACGGGATCGGCTGGTGTTGGAGTGGCCAGGCTTCCTAAAAGAACGTGATGAGGAAGCTCCGGAAGCCAAGTGCCTGTTCCATGTTTTCACGGATGCCTGCGCGCCGCAGATCGGTGGTGATACACTGCGCATCGGCGGGATTGAGTGTCCGGCCATCATCAGGCAGTTGCCCGAACACGCGGGCTTCACCGCGTATTCGGAGGCCGAGAACACGGATACACCACGGCTCGGCCGCGATACCCCCTTGCCTGCTGTGGACTTGACCCCTTGGAGGTTGCAGCCATCGCAAGCTACCACGGCCCTGTCTGCACCAGAAAGCCAGGGTATCAAATTGGGAACACCATGGTCCCGTACAGTTAGTGACGCGGCCCGTGGGACAGCGATCCATCTTGCCTTGCGTACTTGCCTGACGCGGCCTGATCTTTCTGAATCCCTGCCCGCGGCTACCGGGTTGGACGATACAACTCTGGAACTGGTCGCGGAGCGGGCGACAGTGCTGAACGCCTGGCTTGCGGCCGATGGCTACACCGATCTACTTTGTGAAATCCCTCTTCTAGGACGTACTAAAGAGGGTGCGGAAATTCCCGGAATGATCGACCTGCTGGCAGTTGGGCCGAAGGGATGCCTGTTGATCGATCACAAGACCGGCGGTGCAGGTGAGGGTTTTGGACTCTACTGGCCACAGCTCTCCAGCTACGCCGCACTGGTGGAAAGACTTTTCCCGCAGCATCCGCTTCAAGGAGTGGCTGCGTTCTGGGTTGACCATGGGCTATTGGAATTGGCCAAGCCACAATATCTCGGGGAGGAATCTGACCTCACCGTATCCTGTTAATACGTGAGTAGCCGATGTCCTACCTTGCCTGGATCGATTTTGACCCTGAAGAACGGCGTAGAGCTCAAACCCTCATAGATCTGTTCAAGCAGCCCGAAGCACGTGATGAGCTTGGTCTGGGTACGATCCGCGACGGGCTGGCTGATCTCCTCTTTCCGGGCACCAGCACTATTCAAACACGGATACGCTACATGCTGTTCGTTCCTTGGATCTATCGGGAAGCACAGCAGCGAAGGGCAAGTCAAGCAGAGCGGACGATGATCGCTCGTGAGCTCGAGTTCGAACTGAGCGAAGCGCTTCTGCGCGGCGGAGAGCGCGAAGATGTGATCGGCCGCCTCGCTGGACGGAGCCTAAAGAGGCTCCCGTCGAGCGTCTATTGGGCTGGCATTTATACGTTAGGCATCCGCACATTAGCGGGTAATCAGGCGACATTCTTGTCCTATGGGAGCGAGAGTCTAAAGGATCATGACCTCAGATTATGGTGCACAAGTCTCCCCGATGTGCCCGAAAAGCTGTTCGAGCAAGTGAACTTTAAACTTTTGCCCAAAGAGGCAGATTTCCTGCGTGATCGCATTGCTGCTAGTGCCAAAACAAGCTTGCTGAACGAACTGGCCTCGAAACAGAAAAAATTCAGCGAGGATTGGGCTTGGCAAGTCCACGAGGACTCGGTCTCCGACCGGAATCGATCCATTATCCGTCATGCGGAGCGCTTTTCGGGTGTGATGCACGGCGCAAGCATCCTCTACAATCTGCTGCTTGCATTGCGAGCGGCGGAGCGCCCTAATGCCAAGGCGCATGGCGAAGCAGCCACATTGGTCGAAGAATACCGACAATCGCTTGAGACGTGGCGCGGAGAGCTTAAGCATCTCGCGCTTCAAAGTTGGGACTTGGACGACCTTTTCCAGATCGTTGGAACGACTAGTCACAACCTTACCCAGTCCTCTCGGGATTTCGTTCGAACTTGGCTCGAAATTACGCTTCAAAGCAACAAGTCACTGGAGAGAGACCAAGAAGCCATCGATCTTCTGAGGCAGCGCGAACAGACGTTGAAGCGCATGAAGGCCCGGTTACTTCACGATGCACCCCTAGAACGCTGGTCAGGCGCTTCAGGTCTCGCACGGCTGGATTTCCGCTGGGCAGTTGCGCGCCGCTACCTAGGGGAGCTTGTAGATGTCGGCTGACTCGCCATTCGACCCTGAGAACCGTGAACTCTATACTGCGCTCGTGCGTGCACCGGATGGCTACAGCTTCGGGCATGCCATTGCCACTACGTACTCGCTCGATTTTGAGACGGCGCTTGCCATTCCGATTAGCATCGTGTTCCGCGATGCGGAGAACAGAGACGAAATGATGCGAAGCCCTCTTGCGTTGCTGCAGAGTGTTGAGCGCTTGGCCGACCGCATCGCCGTCTACTGCGATCGAGGCCGCATCAAGGAGGCTAATCCGAATACTGCGAGGCTGATGGCACTCTACGAGAAGACCATTGTGGAGGTCGCGGCCCCGGGAGGAGGTGCATTCCATCCAAAGCTGTGGTGCATTCGTTTTGAGCCCCAAAAGAAGTCCGATCCTGTTCGAATCAGAGTGGCCATACTTTCAAGGAATCTCACCAATGATCGTTGCTGGGACCTCGCATTGGCTCTCGATGGTGCCGTACACGATGAAGAGAATAATGATAACCGCGCACTGACAAAGTTGCTGCGCGCCCTACCAAGGCTAACGAATCCAGCCACCCGGCCTGCACCTCCGAAATTCTTGCCTTCGCTAATCTCGGATTTGGAACGAACTTGGTGGGAGGGTCTCCCTGCGGGTGCAACAAAGGTCAGCTTTGCGGTCAATGGCCTTGATGGTGACGGCTGGGTACTTCCCCACGGCGAAAAGCTAGCGGTTCTTTCTCCCTTTGTCACCGCTCCCGTGCTCGAAAGGTTCGCCAAGGGATACGGATCGAGAGAGAATCGCCAACTCATCTCGCGGGCAGAGGAACTCGACGGCATAGATCCGGAAGTGCGAGAGCGTTTCTCAATCTCAACGCTCGATGAGCGTGCAACTGAGTATGAAGCCGAAGCGACGGATGGGCCGAAGTCGTCAGATCTCGAAGGTCTTCATGCAAAAGCCTACCTCGTGGAACGAGGATCCCGGCTTCAGATCCACCTCGGTTCGGCAAATGCTACCACGGCTGCGACGATTCCAACCAAGGGGGGGAAGACGCAAAATGTCGAGGTGATGGCAACATTGGACGGCCCGAAGACGCGCATGGGTACAATCGACGATGCCCTTTTCTCCGAAGCGTTTCAGAGGTTGCTTGCGATTTACACGCCGAGCGATCCACCGATCCTGGACGAGGCCGTAAAGGCGGAAAAGAAGCTGGAGGAAATAAGGGCGTGCATCTCGGCGCTGCCACTTGATCTCTGTTGTTCTGAAGTGGACGACCTGATCCAACTTGAGCTGCAACTGGCCACCAAAGACAAGCGCGTTTTGCTGCCGGATGGCGTCAGATGTTTTGTTAGGGCCATCACAATTCCTAATGAACAGGGATACGATGCGAGCAGATTGCTGTCTGGCTCTGATACGGTGCTTGCATTGGGTGCTGTACCTCTTGGCGATGTTACACGCTGGCTCGGAATTCGACTGCTCCATGAGAAGACGAAGGTGGAACTGACGTTCACACTTGGAGCGCGCTTGGTCGGCGTTCCAGAGGGCCGTGACGCAGCCGTTCTTCGTGCCCACATCGCGAACGTCGGCAACTTCCTACGCTATCTCAGTCTGCTGCTCGGCACGCTTGGTGAGGGAAGCTTTCTGGAAAGCGATACGGGTGGCGAAGGTCAGTGGCTTCGCAGCTTGGGCGATGGAACCACTTCGCTTCTCGAGCCGATGGTGCGAGCGCTGCATCTGGAAAGTGGCGAGCTAGACGAGATCGGCCGCCTGATCGAGCGGCTCGATGACCCGGCCGGTAACGAAACCATTGTTCCAAAGGATTTTCTCGCGCTGTGGAAAAGCTTCGAGCCTCTAATAACGAGAAAGAGGGGACGCAGGTGACCTATATTGCTGACGAACACCTTGCGTTGTTGAAACCGTTTCAGAAAGCGACCGTAGAATACGTTTTTCGAAGACTATTTACAGATCCGTCCCCGACAGATCAGTTCTTAGTCGCTGACGAAGTCGGGCTGGGCAAAACCATGGTTGCCCGCGGTGTGATTGCAAAGACCATCGAACAACTGCAGGGCAAAGTCGATCGCGTCGACATCGTCTACATCTGTTCCAATCAGGCTATTGCTGAACAGAACATCAAGTCGCTCAATGTGGTGGGCTCTGCAACCAAACCTCTGAACACCCGCCTTACGCTGTTGCCGCTTGAGATCGAGAAGGAAGGCGGTATTGCTTCCCGACCCATAAATTTGATCAGCCTCACCCCTGGAACTGCATTAGACCTCAAGTCTTCCCTTGGAACTGCGCCTGAACGGGCGCTGATCTTTGAAATGCTGCGTGCGCGGATAGGTTTGCGCCATCGCGGCATCCAACGAGTGTTCCGTGGCGGCGTTTCTGAGGAGAACTGGCGGGGCTGGACGACATGGATCCGGGGTGAACGGATCTCGCAAGACATCGCTGATAAGTTCAACCGGGTAGTTGATGATAAATTCATAGAAAGGCTTCGTGAGGCGGCGGACCTTGCCAGGCGGCACAAGCATCCCACTTATCCCGACGACCAACGCCTTGCCGCGATGATCGGTGAGCTGCGACGAATGCTTGCGAAGATCTGTGTGGATGCTTTGACACCGGATCTCATCATTCTCGACGAGTTCCAGCGCTTCGCTGAACTCCTGCACGATCATGATGACGAGGTCGCGCCTGAAAAGGCAGCGGCTGCTGAATTGGCGCGAGCATTGTTTTCATACAATGGGGAGGATGGATCGAAGGCGAGGCTCCTACTTCTGTCCGCCACGCCTTATCGCATGCTAACGCTTAGTAGCGATGCACCAGAAGAGGGCGAACACTACGACGACTTTTTAAGGACGATGCGCTTCCTTTTCGGCGATGTTGAAGGTCCGGCGCGTGTACGGGAATTGAAAAGCGAACTTGCCAAGTTCAGGCGATCGCTCCAGTCGATGCCGAGTGCTCGAGCGATAGCAATAGAGCAACGGGATAGATTACATGGTATCCTGAGCCGGGTCATTGCCCGCACTGAGCGCGTCGATTCTACCGAAGATCGTAATTCTCTCGTCCAAGAAGTCATACCCGAAATAGCTATCGACACCGATGATCTGCGAGAGGCGAAAGCAGTAGCAAGAGTGGCAGAACTCGTTGGGGCCCCCAGCATCATCGAGTATTGGAAATCGGCGCCTTATCTGCTGAACTTCATGCGGGGGTACAAGCTACGCGATCGGCTTCAAGCGTTGAAACCAAATCCGGCTGCCGCGCTGCGCAAGGCAATTCGAGAGGCCTCCCCGCACTTCATCAGCAAAAAACAGATTGAAGATTATGCCGAGCTACCATTTCGCAACGGGAGGATGCGTGCTCTTGCGGATCTGGCGTTCAATGAGGCGCTTGATCGATCGCTCTGGATCCCGCCGTCGCGCCCCTCATTCGGCATGCCAAAGTCGGGTACCAAGGCGTTGGTATTCTCAGATTGGTCGATGGTGCCGGATGCGATCGCTGCTTTGCTGTCGCACGAGGCGAGCCGCCGAATGGGTATGTCGCCGGACCTTGTCAGCAGGACTAGTAGGCCAATTGGTGTCGATGAACTTATGCCAATGCTTTACCCGTCGCCCTCCTTGGCGGCACTTGTTGATCCTCTCGTGTTGGAGCGGCGGTTCGGCCGAGCTGAAAGCTATGAGATTTTGCACGCTCAGGCCTGCATAGCTCTGCGTGAGCAGCTTGCGGTGGATGCAATCGCAGAACTCGCTCAATCGAACGACCGCGTCCTGGCGCTCGCACTTGACAGAACGCTCGGGCGCGAAGTGCGATGGTCCAGAGTCGGAGTCGTCGACCATGATGGTCACGATGAACATGGAGCAATGGCTCGAACGATCGCCACACTTCGAGAGGCACTCCAAGCTGATGAGCGGCAGGGTGAAATCGACCCTGACACAGTTGTCGAAAAGCTAGCCAGCTTTGCGCTTGGCTCGCCTGCGATATGTGCACTTCGAGCTCTTTCGAGACTTTGCCCGGAGCTCGCCGTAGACGACCCGGAATTGATCAGCGCATCAATCGGGATCGCACTCGGTTTTCGTAGCCTATATAATCAACCTGAAACCCGCGCATTGCTGGCTGAAACCTCGCCTCTAAATTATTGGCGCGACATCATAAAGCACGCCGCGCAAAGCGACCTTCCTGCGGTTCTGGACGAATATCTTCAACTCGTCCTGGAAACCGAACGCGCCGAAAAATTAGCTCCGAAGGATCGTGCGAAGGTCATCGCTTCAAGCGTAATTGCTGTGGTCGCCTTGCGCCCTGCACAGATCACATTGGACCACTGGTCGACAAAAGCGGGGCGTCTGTATGAACAGACATTCGAAGTGCGTGCCCGTTTCGCCATGCGTTTTGCAACAAAAGCTGAGGAAGAAAAGGGGGTACGCCGAACATCCGCAGTCCAGGCGGCCTTTAAGTCGCCGTTCAGGCCGTTTGTTCTCGCTTCCACATCAATTGGACAGGAAGGATTGGATTTTCATCCCTACTGCTCTCGGATCGTGCATTGGAATCTCCCTCGGAATCCTGTTGATATTGAGCAGCGCGAAGGTCGGGTCCACCGCTACAAGAACCATGCAGTTCGGCGCAATGTCGCCACTGCTTTTTCCGCAACTCCGCTTACGGCGCAGACCAATCAATCACCATGGGTCTCCATTTTTGAGGCCGGGCAAGATTGTGAGCTTTCAAATGGTCGCCCGGGAGACATCATTCCGTACTGGGTCTACCCAGGTGATCACAAGATTGAGCGGATCGTCCTCATCCCGCCATTCAGCCGCGAGAAGGAGCGCTACAAGGATCTTATCAAATCTTTGGCCACTTACCGGCTGGCCTTTGGCCAGCCGCGCCAAGATGAGTTGATCAGCCTCTTCTTGGGTATGGACGAATTTGTCCAAGATCTATCGGAGCTTCAGATATCGCTAAAGCCAGGCTGACGCGCCACGCCGAACAGTGTGCCGGCACACCGAGCTCATAGCGAGGGAGTTCGGCTGCGTTATGGCCGGCGCCCCGCTCACAGCCTTCAGTTCGTTGTACGCCACCTTCGGTCCCGCCCCTGCCCTACCCCGAGCCGGAATCGATCCCACATTGAAGGTCCCAAGCCCATTCCGAAGGAAATGCACGCGCGCCGGGAGAGAGTTCGCGCCGGTATGTTGCGGCAAGCTGACGGAGAAGTCCCGCATTAAGTAGTGTCGGCGGGGCTCAGGACGGGAACGGCCAGCCGGCCGGACCCGGCCAATAGGCCACGCGGCTGCCTTTCGTCCCCTTAACTAGATGACCGTCGCGACAGAGATCGCCGAGCCAAGGATTCACCTTGACCATAGGAAATCGGGAGAAATCCCTTTCCGCGACCATGTCGCGGAAGTCTTGGACCGGCATGCCCTCGGCGACTGCGCCGGACGTGGCCGCAGCCAAGGACCGGACATCCTCGGCCACGCCCCGCATTTCATCGACAACGATGGCGGCGAGGTGGGTTGGCAGTCTTCGGCAGATCTCATCCAAGCGGTCTATCGACGAGATGTCGAAACGTCGGACGCAATCGCCCAAGAAGCCGCGCACATGCCCACGCCAAAGATAGCCGTGGTAGAGATGCCGGTCGGCGTAGAAGATGTTTTCGTCCTCATAGTTCGTCTCCTCGCCGACCTCTCGGGCAGGCGATACTGACCGGACCTCGAGGGAAGCCTCGCGCGCTGCCCGAAGATAGCCCGCTTCGATCCCGTTCAGGGTCTCGGCAGTTTTTTCCAGGTCTAGCGGCAAATCCTCATACGTGATTGCCCCGGACCCCGCAACGTCGTCACCAAACTGCAGTAAGTGCAGGCGGCGGCCTTCCTTACTGTACCTCATGTCGTTCGAAACGCTCCAGGGCGTGGGAGCCGCTTCGCGGATGTCTGCCTCTGCGTCCGGCTCCGTGTCGGAAGGATCCGAGTGCGCGGTCATCGCGTCAATGAGCATCGCAGCGCTGATTTCAGGCGCCTCGTCTGGCTCAGTGCCGGTTTTTTGCGCCTCCGAGTAGAGACTAGCTGTCATGGCGCCGAAGAGTCTCGCCAGAAGAAAAAGGTCGCCGTCAACAAGTCTGTCGAGCTCCGCAGTGACCGCCTGTAAGGTCCGGAGGATTTCCGCTTCCCGGCCATGGCCATCGATGCAGGCGAGGTAGGAGACTTCGATGTCGCTATCTTCGATCCGGTCGTCCATTTCGGTACTCATTCGTCTCGGCGCCTCCCTTCAAGGCCCGGCCGGCGTAAACCACGTAGCTGGTTTTCCAACGGCGGCCTATGATGCGCTTTAAGTGTGCGGCAAGTCGAACTTCGGATTGTCCGGCCTTCGACGCGCGCCGCCTCTCTCGCGCATTTACAATCAGGGTCCCGACCGAATATGGCAATTCTCCAACTGCAGCTCGGTCATCGCGGGCACAGACCCGGCAAAAAGGTCTTTACGGCTTGGCTCCACGTGAGCAGGTTACGGGCGGTGCCTTAGTAGCTTTCCGATTTAGTCTCAAAACACGGGCTCAGTTATCCACCTCTTCCGTTATTTCCAACTCGAGCCGCGCCTTTTCCTGATTCAGCCGCCATCTTCTAACGACATAAAACACGAGCGCCTTGCGAGTTTCGATCAGTAAATGCGTCTTGTCGTCAAAGCCGTACTCCAGCCGGACGGCTCGAGCTTGTGCATCAGATAGATCTGAACGCGGACGTATCCACAAGCGCACCAAGCTGTTCCAGTCCGTGTCAAAAGGCAGGGGAGCAGGCCTCTCCCGCGTTTTCATGTCGATTTGTTTCGTTATTCGTATTGGGAGATAATCGCGGTACGCCTCGTGATTATAGCTCCAGGCGCGGAGATAAATTGCCTCTCCGTCAAAATGAAACTGAACTGGACTGATCCACTGCGGGTTGGAGAGGCCGCTTGTCATCGAGGTGTAGGTAATCTGGATGTCTCGTTCGCCGTTCATGGCGCGGTAGAGCTGTGCGACAACGGTGGAATCCATCACGCGAGTGGGAAGCGGGATGCTCGCGCCAAGCGATGTCGCCTTGCCATCAAGTAATTCGAAAACTTGTTCCGGGCCAGCCTCAGTCAATGCGCAGTGGTCGCCGGTCGAGAAATAGGCCTTCTCTGTGGCATCGTAGACTGGCGGCGTATTCGTCAGAGAAAGATAGGTTCGAAAGTCAACGGCAGCCTGTGCCATCGAGATATTGAAGCGTTCGATCAAGTCGCGGCGGTTCGCCTGACCTCTCCAGGTCAGACATTGGTCGAGGAACAAAATTCGCTCACGTTGCGCGTGCTTGAGGGCTTTCAGGCTCATACGCCGAGTAATACTTGACTCCGCTCGCATAGTCCATACATTTACTATACGTATAGAAAATGGATTGATCTGATGCGAATACTTCATACGGCAGATCTGCACCTGGGGCGGCAGTTCATGGGGTTGAGCCTCGAGGAGGATCATGAGGTCATCCTGGGTCAGATCCTTGAAACGCTCGTGGCCGATCGGGTCGATGTTCTTGTCATCGCCGGGGACGTTTTTGACCGTGCCTCGCCGCCCAATTCGTCGATCCGGCAGTTCAATCGCTTCCTCAAACGCGTGGCAGAGGAGACCGAAGCCGCTGTGGTTATGATCTCTGGAAACCACGATTCTGGCGACCGGATCGAGGCAATGTCTGTCTTTTCCACCGCGTCTCGTGTGCTGGTGCGCGGGATTGCCGATGCGGTGGAAGCGCCGCTGGTGCTGCGTGACGCGCATGGCGAGGTCGCCTTTTCCGCACTGCCTTTTTCCTATGAATACGCCGCACGCGAGGTGTTCGGGGATGAAAGCATTAGTGCGCCGGCGGAGGTAGTTGCCGCCCAGATCGCTGCGGCGAGGGGGCAGGTGCCTGATGGGGCGCGTTGGGTCGTCGTGGCCCATGCTTTCGTCGCGGGGGGTGCGGTCGGCGAGACCGAGCGCGCCCTGACGCGAGTCGGGGGCATCGAAACTGTTCCCTCCGATGTCTTCGATGGGGCGGACTATGTTGCACTGGGGCATTTGCACAAGCCGCAGGAAGTGGGCGCGAGCCATATTCGTTACTCCGGCGCACCGCTCGCTTTCGGTTTCGACGAGGTGGGAAACGAAAAATCCATGACTGTCGTCGATATTAAAGCTGAAGGGGTCGAGATTCGCATCGTACCGTTCCGACCGATCAGGCAGGTTCGCTCGCTTACCGGGGCATTCTCGGATCTTCTGGAAGGAACGCCGTCTGATGACTTCATCCAGGCTATCCTGACGGATGAAAACCCTCTGATCGATCCGATGAAGCGGTTACGCGCGACCTATCCCAATGCTTGCCATCTGGCCTATGCCCGGCAGGAGCGCGCGGCAGAGACCAAGGCGCTCGGCAGCGGGCGGGCCGCGGTCACGCCGATCGAGATGATTGGCGACTTCGTGAAGGTTGTGCGCGGCCGGGAACCAAACGCCACCGAAGTCGCGATCGTCGCGGAAAAGCTCCACGCAGTAGCCTCCGGGGAGGAGCAGACATGAGACCCATTCGCCTATCGCTTCAAGCCTTCGGGCCATTTGCCACAACCGAGGTAGTCGATTTCCGGTCCGCGCTGGAGACGGGTCTATTTGGAATTTATGGTCAGACCGGCGCGGGAAAGTCGACGCTGTTTTCGGCGATGTCCTTCGCGCTATTCGGGGCGCCGACCAAGACTGATCAGGAACCACGTTCACTACGCTCGGATCACGCCGCGTCGGATCTACCTACCGAAGTCGAATTCGTCTTTGAGCTGGGCGCCAAGACCTACCTCATCCGTCGTCGTCCGGCGCAGGAACGTCCGAAGGCACGCGGTGAAGGGACCACTGAGGACGCGGCGGAAGCCTCGCTATTCGACGTCACCGGGATTCCGGTGGACACTCTTGGTCCGAGTCAGTCTGGCCGTGTCATTGCGGAAAAGAAGGTCTCGCTAGTTGGGCAGCAAATCGAGGCGCTGCTTGGCTACGGGGCAGATCAGTTTCGACAGATCGTGCTCTTACCGCAAGGCAAGTTCGAGACGTTCTTGGCCGCAAAAACGGATGCGCGGGTCGAGATATTGCGGGATCTCTTCGACGTGAAGATCTATCGCGATCTCGCCGCACGGCTGAAAGAAGAAGCCTCAGAGGCAGAACGAGCGTTGCGCGACCAGCGCGCTCTCTACGTGGCTCGACTCGAGGAACGTGGTTTTGAGAGCGCGGAGGCGCTAGAATTCGGGATTGCCGCAGCCGAAACAAAAGTCGAAGAAAAGCAGGCAATTCAGAACGGCGCGGCGATGGCTACCGAAGCCGCGCGTAAAGCTCTGACCGAAGGCGAGCAAATCGAGAAAGCATTTTCTGCTGTCGATACGGCACAGCAGGCATTCGATGATCTAGAAAAGAAAACGGCCGAGGTCGAAGAACTGGCCAAGCGGATTGAGGCTGTCCGGAATGCCATGCAGGCCCGTGATCTTGAGACGGCTTTGCGCGATGCGGAGCAGGAAAGCCGGAATGCGGTGGAGGCTGTCACAAAGGTCGAGGCGGAACTAGACATCGCCACTGGCGCGAAGGAGGTGGCGGGAAAAAAACTTTTTGAGGCACAGTCGGGCGAGGACCGGCGGCAGCAAGTTCAGGCTGACCTGACAAGGTTGGAGGCGATCGAGAACCAGGTCGGTCAAGCAGCGGCTCTTAGAAGCGCGTTTGACGACGCTGCGAAGGACGAAGCTTCAGCGAAGAAGGCTCTGACCGAGGCCATAGATGCCCTAGAGAAGCTCAAGTCTCAGCGCGATGCGACTGATCTGGCGCTTGATCAAGCGCGAAAGACCGAAACGGATCGAGGCCAGCTGACCGGCGAGTTGGCCGAGGTCAACCGAGAAAGGGTCAAGGCAGCGGCGTATGCTAAGGCGCAAGAAGCTGTCGCGGATGCTGAACGAAATGTCGATGAGGCATCGAACGAACTGGCGACAAGAACTGACGCGGCGCGAGCCGCTGACGCGGATTTGGTAGAAGCGGAGGCACGGCTTTCGCGCACGCAAGCGATCATTCTGGCCGAAAAGTTGACCGAAGGAGCGCCCTGCCCTGTCTGTGGCTCCCATGATCATCCTGCGCCTGCCCATGGTGCGCTCGAACAATCTGGTTTGACCGAAGCGTTTCGGAGTGCGCAGGTTCAGGCGAGAACTGCCTCCGAAGCCAGAGTTCGGGCCGAAAGCGAACTCGGCAATTTTCGAATGCGGCTCGACGAAAAGAAGCGGGCGCTTGAGGAACAGGAACGTCCTGAGCGCACGTTGGCGGAACTCGAAGTTGAAATCGCACGGCTTGAAGGCGACGTCGCCGCGCTTGGAGAAGCGGTCGATTTAGACGCGATGGCGGAGCAGTTGGCCCAACTCAAGCTGAAACTGACTGAGGCTGAAGCTGCCGAGGCTACGGCGCGCACCGCTGCGGGAAAGGCCGAGACCGATCTTGCCGGCGCGCGCGCCAAGCTGGACACAGTGATCGAGGCCCTGCCGGAAGGTCTGCGCACGCCCGAGGCGGTTGTCGCTCGACGGGAGGCTTTGCAGAGAGAGCAAAGGCAACTGTCCGAGGCGCTGGAAGTGGCGACGCAACAGGACCGAGCCGCCAGTGAAATGCTCACCCGTGCGCAAGAGCAGCTTGAAGCAGAAAAGCGGGCGCGCGACGCGCAGCAACAGCGCGTGAAAAAGGCGCAAGATGATTTTGGTGCTCGGCTTGCCGAGGTCGGGCTGGACAAAGCGGGATATGATGCTTGCAAGGCGCATTTCCCGACCCTCGATGCCGACCAGAAGACGGTATCCGATCATCGTGAGGGCCTGATCGCGGCTCGCACGACATTGCAGAACGCCACGGCCGCTTGTGTAGATCGTGAACGCCCGGATCTTGCCCCGCTTCAGCTGGCGTTGGCAGACGCCACCCAGACCGTGAACGCGGCCAATGCTGCACTCGCCACAGCGAAAACGGATGTATTGTCACTGACCAAATTCAAGGAATCGCTTGCGGCGGCGCTGGCCGAAACCGAGCGGCTTGAAACCGAGATCGGTCCGCTCCGGGGGCTGGCCGATCTGGCTAACGGCAAGAACGATTTCAAGATGACACTCGAGACCTTCGCGATCGGTGCAATGTTCGACCAGGTTCTCGAGGCGGCGAATATGAGGCTCGACCCTATGACACGTGGGCGCTACCGGCTGACGCGCGGGCTCGAGGCATCTGGCGGTCGCGGCAAGCGTGGGCTCGAAATCGAGGTCTTCGACATCAACACCGGTAAGGCGCGCCCGACAGCCACGCTGTCAGGCGGCGAGACCTTTATCGCGGCTCTGGCCCTCGCGCTTGGGCTAGCTGATGTGGTCGAGAGCCTTTCGGGCAAGATCCGGATGGACACAATTTTTATCGATGAAGGCTTCGGGAGCCTCGACACCGAGAATGGCGCGGGCACGTTGGATCAGGTGATCCAAGTTCTTGCTGCGCTGACAGAGGGCAGCCGGGCCGTCGGCCTGATCTCGCACGTCGGGCTGGTGCAGGAGGCTATTCCACAAGGCTTTTACGTGCGCTCGACCCCAAGCGGCAGCCGGGTCGAGGAAAGAACGGGTATGGGATGACGGACCGCTGGTATTACCGGAAGGCACACACCCGCCGTCTGTCGTCAGGGCGCACGGTATCCGTCCGCGGCGGTTGGGCAGTTCGGGGCGATGGTGAAAGCAAGATGTCGCGTAGCCCATAAGTCCGAGATATGGCGCGTTGAGCACCGAATTTTGCCCGATTTAAGGGCAACGCGACAGCCACCCTGCGAACCGCATGACATGCGAATGCCTGCCGCCGGGCGGCAGGCATTCATGTTCATCCAGAACATCTGGCAGCGTGAGACCTTACTCGCAGGTCCAGTAGTAGCGCGAGAAATCGAAGGCAACGCTCTGCATCGGAACATAGGCGAAGCCTTCAAGGCATTCGTGGATCACATGGCGCTGTAGCGTCGCCAGCAGCGGGATGGTCCGTTGTTCCTCGTTCAGGGCCGTGAAGATCTCCTGATAGATCGCATTTTGTGCGTCCGGATCGGTTTCAAGACGCGACTGGTCGATCAGTGCGTCGATCTCGGGGTCCATCACCCAATCCATCGAAGACCAGGTCCCTGCCGCGGCCGAGTGATACTGAACATAGAATACGGAGTCCGGCGAAGGATAGGTCGGCCCGTAGAAGATCTGGCTGAAATGCGGCGTGGTTTCCGGCGAAGTGGCCAGTTCGGTGATCCGGTTCCACGGGTCGGGCTGGATAGTCACCTCGAAACCGATCTGGGAGAGGTTCGATGCCATCAAAAGGGCGATTTCCTCCTCGAAAGGCGTGTTGGCGACATAGCCATGGGTCAGCGGTATAGGCTCTCCGGTGTAGTAAGGCGACTGTTCCACCTCAGCGCGGGCTGCTTCAAGGTCGAAGACCGGCTCCTCGGCATTCGCGGGCACCGCCGCGGTAAAGGTGCTGGCCAACGGGCCGGTCATCGGCGCGCCGGGATAGAGAACGTCGCGGATGGTGTTGTAATCCGTCGCGAGGGCAATCGCGCGACGGATATGGATATCATCGGTCGGCGCAACCTGGTTGTTAAGCTTGAAGTAGAAGCCTGTCGCGGTTTCCGCTTCGATCAGGCGATAGTCGTCCTGCGCAGCGATCCCCTCGTAGGTCTCGGTTGCCTGATACTGCGAAGACAGGCCCAACTCTCCTCGACGGGCCAACGAACGAACGGTCGCCTCGTCACGGGTGATCACGAAGCGGATCTCATCAATCGGGCGTTCGTTCGGCCACCCGGCGTGATAGCCATCGTAGCGCTCAAGGGTCATCTGCGATCCTCGCGACCATTCGGCCAGCGTGTAGGGGCCAGCCCCGACCGAGGTTTCCGACAGAAAATCTTCGCCCCAAGGGTCATCCTCGGTGGTTTCTACTGCGCCCTCGTTGATTACGAAAAGAAGCGGCGTGATGGCCAGGAACGGCGAATAAACCTCGGATAGGGTAATCTGAACGGTGTGGGCATCCACGGCCACGATACTGTCTTCAGACACCACGTCGGTGAACAGATAGGCCGGGCCTTCGTTCAGGGTCAGCAGACGCCGCATGGAATAAACGACATCCGAGGCTTCGACCGGGCTGCCATCGGTAAAGGTCGCGTTCGGGTTTAGATGGAAGGTGTAGTCGAGATTGTCGTCCGAGATTTCCCAGCTGTCCGCCAGTTGCGGCACTACGGCGCCGTCGGCGTCAACTGTCGTCATGGCGTCATAGAGGTTCACGGCGGCCATGTACTCGGTGTAGTCCGTGATCTTGGACGGGTCGATTGTGCCGAAGATCTGCACAACATTCACGGTGATGCGCACATCGGTTTCCTGTGCGGCCGCTGCGCCGGGCAGCGTCAGGGCGATGGCAGCGGCCATCGCAGTTGCATTGAGTAGTTTTTTCATTGGTCTGGTCTCCTGTTGAATCAAGTGAGGGCAGGTTCCCGAGCTGGTGATCCAGCAAGGGTTTCAAGGGGTTGAAAGGTGTGCGGGTAGCCAAAGTAGCCGGGCCCGGCGAGTTCCAATCCTTCGGGGCTGCGCCATTGCTTATCGGCGGGCAACCCGATCAGGCGAAGGCCAAGGCCGAAGCGCAGGGACTCGGTTGTGACCGGCAGGCCGCCATCGGCATCGAGCGCACAGATCAGGTCGGGCGTCAGGGCAAGGGGCGTTCCGTCGGCGTCTTCCAGGCAAAGAAACTCGTTCTGGAAAGAAAGCACGAACTCGCGCCCCTGATCGGCGTCGAGGCCACGCAGCCGTGCCTTCCCACGGGCGAACCCCCCAACGGTGCGCCGCTCGATATCGACCACCCGCGCGGTGCACAGGTCTACACCGCCACAACGCGAAATTAGAGCGTTGCCGGGGTGTCGGTTGGCCGTTCGCTCGGCCTTGATCAACCTGCCGACATCGCGCACGAGGCTCAGCGTTCCGCGCAGGAGCCCCGCCTTCATCTGCGCGCCAGACATCGGGTATAGAGCGACCAACGCAGCCCCACCCATCTCTACCGTCACCGAGCGGGCCATCCGTTCGGTCCAGAGGTTGGAGATTGCGTTCAACACCCCGTTGTTGCCCTTGTCATCGGCGATCACCATCGGCGTCGCTGCAATGTCATGCAAGGTTAGGCTGACCATCTGCAGTTCCGGAAAAGCCCGGCCCATCCCGTCCCCGTCGATCAGTGGCAGCCCGGTATGGGCAGCCACGGCGAAAGGAATGGTGGAATTGAGGCCGCCCGCCTCAATGCAGATCAGGTAGTCCGCCTTTTGGCCGAGATAGTCCTCCAGTGCGCCAAGCGCCGACAGGGCTTCGTCACCGTTGGGCAGCTTTTCGACCATCACCGTGGGCGCGCCCATCATGCAGACGGGGACACACAGCGCATCGTCAGGCACATCCGCGGGATCGACGACCTCGACATCCGTGCCGTTCTTGCGCATCATCGACTGCGCCATCAGCCGCCCGATATAGGGATCGCCGCCACCTCCGGTTCCGAGGAAGGCGCCGCCAAGGGCGATCTCCTCCATATCTTCCGGCCCGATGTGAAAGCTCATGGCGCGGCCTCCTTCGCCGGGAGCGGACGGAACGTCACTTCGGGATGGCCGAAGCAGGCTGGTCCAACAACATCGAGCGCATCGCTGGTGCGCAGCAGCGGATGGCAGGGCAACGCTAGAACAGCGACCCGCTGTCCGTAGCGCAGCACCTCGGTCGTCAGTGGCAGCCCGCTGTCGAGATCGAGCACCACGACCAAGTCAGGCACACAAACCTCGACCTCACCATCGCGGTTGAAGATCAGGAATTCGTTCTGGATCACGATCTCTGCTTCGGAGTCGCGCCAACCTTCCAGCCCTTCGATCTGGGCGACCCCAACGTTGAAGCCGCCTTTGAAGTGGCGCTTCAGGTCGGTGATCTTGCCCGCGAAAACCTGCCGCCCGCCTTCGCGGTCGCAGATCGCCTTGATCGGGTCTTCATGGTCGCGGCGCGCTTCCAGCACGGCATAACCGAGGCCGATGGCCTGGGTGTAGGTGTGCGGGATCGAATAGCGCTTCATGAACGCGCCAGACATGGGCGCGGCGGCGAGAACCGAAGCGCCCCCCTGCGCGACGACGCAGGCGCGGGCCATGGTTTCGTGCCATTTCTCGGTGATCGCATGATCGAAGATAACAATGTTGCCATGCGGGTCGCACATCACCGACGGCGTCGAGCGATGCCCGTAAATGGCGTAGGTCGTCATCTGCATTTCCGGAAAGGCCCGGCCCATGCCGTCTCCGTCCACCACCGGCAGCCCGGCCAGAGCCGCCGTCACCAGTGGCTCCATCGAGTTCTGGCCACCGATTTCCTCGCAGGCCACGGCGTCGGCGGTAATGCCAAGTCGCTGTTCCAAAGCGCGCAGGCACCGCAGGCCCTCGCGTCCTTCCTTGATCCGTTCGAACGAGACGAGGGGCGCGCCGATACCACCGAGCGGGATCACCTTCGCCTGGTCGTCGAGCGTTTCAAGCGGCTGCACCCGCAGCTCATAGCCTGCGCGCAGAACCTCTCTCGCGCGCAGCTTGCCGATATAGGGGTTGCCGCCCCCGCCGGTCCCGAGGATCCCCGAGCCGATTTCCAGCGCTTCCAGATCCTGTTCGGTCAGGCTGACGGTTCCGTTGGACAGATCAAGCATCGAGCCCCTCCATGTCACCGACCACTTTGACGTGGATGCGGGTTGCATTGCCGGGCAGGTAGGCTAACGGCACGTCTTCGCGCTCGATTACGTCGAGCGTTTCGGCCACAGCGCCGGCGTTGATGGCCGTGGCGCGGGCTTCGGAGTCTGCCTGAGCAAGGCAATCCTCGCGGGACTGACTGGCGAGCGAGAAAATACGTTCCACCTCGCCCGAGATCTGGGCGATGGCCGCGCCAACGGCATTGGCCACAGCGAAGTTTTCAGGGCGCAGAACCTCCAGATCGCCAATGCGGTCAGGGGCGAGGATCGACCCGCCGCCCACTGCAATGACCGGCAGCGGCTCTGGGCTGACACGGCTGCGTTCAACAGCGTCTTCCAGCATTTCTCCGATGCGGGCTCTCACCGCCGCCACGAAATCTGGGTCCATATCCGAAACCTTGGACGGGTCGCCGATCTCGGCTTCTCCCGCTGCCACCGCGATGTCGGTGCAGGTCAGGGTCCCGCCGCCGAACACGCGGGCCTCGGAGCCCAACCGGTAGCCCACGGATTTCGGCCCGATGGTAAGATCATCCTTCTCGCCCGAGATAATCGTGCCGCCGCCGAGACCGATGGCGAAAACGTCAGGCATTCGGAAGTTGGTGCGTACACCACCCACATCGACCACGGTCGATGCCTGCCGGGGAAAACCCTTTTGCAGCGACCCCACATCGGTGGTGGTGCCGCCAATGTCGATCACGATCGCGTCTTTCACGCCGGTCAGGAACGCAGCCCCGCGCATAGAGTTGGTCGGGCCGGACGCAAAGGTCAGCACCGGGAACCGCCGCACCATGTCGGCGGCCATCAGCGTTCCGTCATTCTGGGTGACGTAGAACGGGCAGGTCAGGCCCGCGCCTTTCAACGCATCGCCGAACGCCGTGATGGTCTTGTCGGCAAGCGACAGCAGGCTTGCGTTCATGATCGCGGCGCTTTCGCGTTCCAGCAGGCCGATCCGGCCGATCTCGCTCGACAGCACGACCGACAAACCCGGCACAGCCGCTTGCAGAATGTCCCGTGCCTCTTCTTCCATCTCGCGGTTGATCGGAGAGAAGACCGAGGAAATGGCAGCGGTGCGGATACCCTTGGCGACGATCTCGTCAGCGATACGGCGCAGGCCGTCGCGGTCCAGTTCGGCAATCTCGCGGCCATCGAACTCGTAGCCGCCATGCAGCATGTAGCGATGGCCGCCGACCACCTCGGCCAGATCTTCGGGCCAATCCACCATCGGCGGCAGGCAGGCCGTTGCCGGCAAGCCAAGCCGGATCGCCGCCACAGGGTCAAGCGCGCGGCGCTCGATCACGGCGTTGGTGAAATGCGTCGTGCCGATCATCGCAACATCGACGTTGGCGCGTTCGACACCGGCTTTCTCCAGCACCGCCTCCAATGCTTCCGAAATGCCGCTCATGACGTCTTCCGTCGTGGTGCATTTCACGCCGGCCAGCACCTTGCGCCCGTCCAGAATGACGGCGTCGGTGTTCGTGCCCCCGACATCAATTCCCAATCTCAAAACCATGCGTTTTCTCCTTCCAGGTCATGCCGCAGAGGACACGAGGAACTTCTGTTTTTCGGCTTGTGTAACGATCGGCTTCGCGGCCTCTTCTTCGGTCGAGATGACCGGAACGGCAGCGATCAGCGCGCGCGTGTAGGGGTGTTTGGGTTCGGCGAAGACCTGCGCCGGTGTCCCCTGCTCGACCAGTTCGCCGCGCAGCATGATCGCGATATGCGAGCAGAAATTGCGCATGAGCGAGAGGTCGTGACTGATGAACAGGAAGGTCAGCCCAAGGTCGGACCGGAGCTCTTCCAGCAATGCGATGACCCGCTTCTGCACCGACACATCGAGTGCCGATGTCGGTTCATCCAGCACGATCAGCTTGGGATCGGCGGCCAGCGCCCGCGCGATGGCGATCCGTTGTTTTTGCCCTCCAGACAACTCGTGCGGATAACGGGCCGCGAAATGGCGGGGCATGTTGACCCGCTCCAGCAACTCGTCGGTGCGTTTTGCCCGGTCGGTCGCATCGAGCCCGGCGAAGCGCAGCGGCACGTCCAGCGTTTGCGCGACAGTGCGCTTGGGATTCAGCGACGTGCCCGGGTTCTGGTAAACGATCTGGGCCAGCTTGCGATCGATCCGCCCGTCTTTCTGGGCGCTCAGATCCATGCCATCCACGGTGATCTTGCCCGAGGTGGCCCCCATCATGCCCATGACCATGCGGGCCACGGTGGTTTTCCCGGAGCCGCTTTCACCGGCCAGCCCGAAAATCTCACCCCGTGGAATGTCGATCGACACGTCACGCACCGCATGGGTGTGATCGCTCGCCCCGAGGAGATGGCGACGCGTGAAGGTCTTGCTCACGCCTTCCAGCTTGACCAGCGGGGCCTCGGACGAGACCGGCTGATCCTTGACCGATGCGCCGTAGAGCGGCGGGATCGCATTGATCAGTTCGCGGGTATAGTCGGTTTGCGGGTTGTCGAAGATTTGCTCCAGCGGCCCGTGTTCGACGATCACGCCCTTGCGCATGACGTAGACATAATCGGCCGTCATCCGCACCACGCCGAGGTTATGCGTGATCATCAGGAGCGACAGGCCCACTTCCGTGACCAGGTCGTTGATGAGCCGCAGGATTTCGTCCTGCGTGGTCACATCCAGCGCCGTTCCCGGCTCATCCGCGATCAGCATCGCGGGGCGGTTCATCAGGGCAAGCGCAATCAGCACCCGCTGCCGCATCCCGCCCGACAACTGCGCCGGATACGAGGCCATCACCCGCTCGGGGTCGCCAAGCTGCACCTTGCGCAAGACATCATGAATATGGGTCACACGATCGGCGCGGCTGCGCCGTTTGCCTGCGCGGCGGTCGGCCCAGTAGAGCACGTCTTCCAGATGCCGTCCGATGGTGAAGACCGGATTGAAAGACGACAGCGGGTCCTGCATGACGACCGACATTTCGATCCCCTTCAGGCGCTCGCGCTCGCCATCGGATTTGCTCAGCAGGTCCTCTCCGCGCCACGACACCTGGCCGCTCTCGACCTTGGCGTTTCCGGGCAGGGTGTTGAGGATCGTCTTGGACGTCACGGATTTGCCTGAGCCGGTTTCCCCGATCAGGGCCACGCGCTGGCCTTGTTCGATTTTCAGCGACACATCACGCAGAACCTGGGTGCGCTGGCCGTAGGAAGAAAACGAGACGTTCAGGTCATTGATCTCAAGAAGCGCCATTCTCAGACCTCCACGTCAAACATGTCGCGCAGCCCGTCACCCAGCAGGTTGAAGCCGAGGGTTGCGTAGAAAATCCCGAGTGCCGGGGTCAGCACGCCCCACCACATCTCGGGGAGGAACTGACGCCCGTCGGCGACCATCGACCCGAGGTCCGGGGTGGGCGGGCGAACGCCGAGGCCAAGAAAGGACAGCGTTGCGCCGAAAAGGATCACGAAGGCCGCGTCGAGTGTCGTCTTGACCGAGATCACGGCGATGCAATTGGGCAGGATTTCCTTGGTCAGGATGTGCCAATGAGTTGCCCCGGCCAGCCGTGCGGCTTCCACGAAATCCTCAGCCGCAACGGATTTGGCGACCCGGTAGACCAGCCGCGCGTGCCACGTCCACCACAGCATGGCGATGGCGATCATTGCGTTGATGAGCGTCGGGCTCAGCACACTGCCGACGGCCAGTGCCATGACAAGCGGCGGAATGGCCAGCATCACGTTGGTAAAGCCGGTGATCAGGAACTCTGTCCGGCCGCCGAAATACCCTGCACAGAGGCCAAGGGACGCGCCGACCGGAACCGCAACCCCGAGGACACCGACCACCAGCAGCAGCGAAACACGGAAACCGAAGATCACCCGGCTCAGGATATCGCGGCCCACCTTGTCGGCCCCGGCCCAATGTTCGGAGGACGGCGCGGCGTGGCGATTGGCAAAGTCGATCACGTTGCCCGCATGATCCGGATAAGGCGCGATCCACGGCGCGAATGCTGCACAGAGCAGGACAGTGATGACCATGAAGGCACCGATCAGAGCCACCGGGTTGGAGCGGAACCGAAGCCAGGCCATGCGCCGGGCTGACAGGATAACCGGGGCGTCAGGCTCGGGAATGGAAACGGAATTGGCGGACATCAGCGGCCCTCCTTCAAGCGAAGGCGCGGGTCGAGCGCGCCGATGGCAATGTCGATGACAAGATTGGCGAGCACGAAGAACATGCCGGAGACCATCACCACCGCCATCACGGCGTTAAGGTCGTTCTGCATGATCGATTCCAGCCCGTGCGAGGCGAAGCCACCCCAGACGAAGACCATCTCCACCACGAAGGCGTTGCCGATGAGCGACGCGAATTCCAGCCCGAGGATCGTGAGGGGCGCAATGGACGAGAGCTTGAGAAGGTAGCGGAAGGTCACGACCCGGTCGGGCACGCCGAAGCTGCGCAGGGTCTGCACGTGATCGCGGCGGAGGTTCTCGATCATGGCCGAGCGGGTGATCCGCATGATCTGCCCGATCCCCGAGAGCGCCAAGGCCAACGCGGGGAATGCCAGATGCTGAAGCGCACTCAAGACGACCGCGAATTGCCCGGACAGCAACCCGTCGATGATCAGCAGACCGGTCGGGCCGTCCGGCACAGTCAGATCGCGGTCAATGCGCCCGAGAAGCGGCCAGTCGGACAGGTAGTAGGCCGCGAAGAGCTGTAGCAGGATCGCCACGAGGAAAGCGGGCATCGTGACCCCGACCATCGACAAAAGCCGCAAGACCGTATCGACCCATCCGTTCCTGTGCCGGGCGGCCATCACGCCCAGGGGCAGACCGACCACGACCATGAGAAGCAGGGTGACAAGGACGAGTTCCAAAGTGGCCGGCAGAACCCGCATGATCTCGTCCGTCACGGGGCGGCCGGAAATCAGGGACGTGCCGAAATCGCCATGCACCGCACCGGACAGGAAACGGATGTATTGGGTCGGCAACGGGTCTTCGAGGCCCATCTCTTCGCGCAGATCCTGAACCTGCTCTTCGCTTGCAGCGGGCCCCATCGCCATGCGGGCCGGGTCACCGGGCACAACGCGGGCCAGAAGAAAGATCATCAGCGACAGCACCAGAAGCACTGCGGCGAAGCCGACGATCCTTCGCAAAAGGAATTCAAGAAAGGTCGAATGCATGAGGTGCAACGCTCCGTTTGGGGCCGATGACCAGAGCTTCGCGAACCGCCGGATATAAATCCAGAAAGGAGTGGGATAGGTTTTTTAGATATTAGGATAGGTTTTTTAGATGCAGATGTTGGACGCACCCATTCTCGCCCGGTTGTTTGCCGGGAAAAGAAAGGCCGTGTCTTCAGAGAGGCTAACGGGGGACCGTCAGGTCTCGACGATTCCCGCGTGCCGCGCCGCCATGGCCGCGCTGCGCCGATCCGAGACGTCGAGCTTTCGGAAAAGGTTTTTCAGGTGAAACTTGACGGTCGGAAGGCTGACGCTCATCTGGTGCGCGATTTCCTTGTTCGAACACCCTTCGACCAGCAACAGCAGCGCCCGCAATTCCTGCCGCGACAGGCCTCCTGTGGGCGCCTGGCCGACAACACCGGTGCGCAGCTGGCGCGGCGGCTTCACATGGCGCATGGGGCCACCCGCCATCCGGGGATCGTCGAGAAGCCCGATCACCAGCGGGCGCTCCTCCAATATCGGCGCGAGGCACTGTCGCGCCGTGCAATGTTCAAGCGCATCCGCCAGAAGGTGGCGCGCATCCCCGACCTGCCCGCGCCTGCGCGCCGAGACGGCCTGCCAGATCTTCACGATCTGGCTTTGCCGCCATGTCAGGTTCGGGTTGGCCGCCAGAAAGGACAAACGGTCCGCGAGGATCTGATCCCGCGGCCTTTCGAAAAGGTGCTGCCGCAACCAGATGAGGGCCTGCATGATATCTTCGGCGTCGCGCAGATCAACGAGGTTCTCTCCCGCGCTGTCGATCCAGACCCGCCCGATCCGCGTGGCCATCGACTCGAGCTTGGTCCGCGCTTCATGCCAGCGCCGCACGGTTTGCAGCAGCATGATTTCGCGCCGCTCGACGGCGAGCCGAAAGCGGCGCGTCCGCCACATCTGCACACGCCACCCTTCGAGATAGGACATTGCCGCTTCAACACCCCGCATCTGCAACAGAGCCTCTGCCCCGAACGCCAACGCCTGCTCGGCTATGGTTGGCCAGAGTTCGCCATACACGAAGCCCTCGAAGGCGGTTTCGGCGAAATCCGCCATGGCCTTGGGCTCACCCCGCTCGTAGGCCACCTGTGCCCGCAGCAATTCGAGGAACCGATCATCCTGCGGCGTATCGAATGGTGTCGCCGCCAATTCCTCGGCCGCTCGGTCGAGGTAAGGTTCGGCCTTGGCGACCGCCCCCTGCATGAGATGCATCAGGGACAAGTGGACATGGATGTAAAACGCGAGGTAGGGCGCCTCTGCCTCACGATAGTGCAGCAAGGCACGGGTCGCCGTCGCCTCGGCCTCGCCGGTCATGCCCATTTCGATCTGGTGATCGAGCGCGATGTTGTAGACCGACCCTCGCAAAATGCTGTTTTCGGGCGGAATTTCAGCCAGCAGCGCCCCGTATTCCGACTGAGACCCCGTCCAGACCGCCGCGCTGTCGTTATAGACCTGCAAAAGCAATCGCGCGATCCGAAGTTCGACATTCCGCGCAATCGCGGGATCACTCATGGCCGCATCGAGCAAGCGTTTCGCATGTCCGACCTGTCCGGCCTTCATGACCGTCATCGCTTTCAGCGCCAGCACCGATGGGTCATTGTCTTCGCCAAACGCGTCGAGAACCGCGCGCGCCGCATGGGGGCCGTATCGGTGACCGAACATCACCCCTCCGCCCTTCTGCAACAATGACACGGCTGATTTGCGCCGCCCCGCCGCCAACAGGCCACGAATGGCCGCGTCCGGCTCGCCTCCGCGATACAGAATGCGCGCGGTTGCCGGGATCTGCGGTTCGTCCTGCATGGCCCGGCGCAGCAGGTCCGACAAGGGTGTGTCCGGCAGGTGCCAGACCCCGTGCGGGGACCGCACGACGACAGGGTGCAACCATGTGAATCCCGCCCGTTGCGTTTCTGACAGCCGGTTGTCGACAACCCCATGATGCGCGCTGCAGACCGATTGAAGCAATGCCGACAGGTCGGACGTCAGACTGGGCAATACCGTGGATTTCAGAAAAGCCAGCACCGTCGCGTCATCTTCGGGTGCGCGCCGGTAATGTCCGTAAAGCGCCGGCCACCCGGACGACCGCCGCCATGCCTCCGAACCATCGTCGGGCAGAAACAAGTCCGTGTTCCCGACTGACTTGACCTCACCATAGAGTGCCAGGCGCGAGAAGTCGCGGATCTGCTCCGGCCTTGCGGCGACAATGCAGGGCGGCGCATCGCCGCCAGGCAGCGCGATGGACGAAGTCTCTGGCAGATCGACAAGAACCAGACTGTCTTTCGGGGAAAGATCGTCCGGCATCCCGTGATGAACGGCAACCCCGCGCCGAGCCGCCAGCCGGGACAGCAGGGTCGTTTTCCCGGCCCCCGGCAGCGCGTGCAACAGAATCACCCTCAGTCCGGCGCCAAGGCGCGAAATCAGACGATCGGCCGCGTCAACGAGCTCTTCGCGATCCTGTCCTTCTTCCACCAATTGGATATCCACCACACCAAGGTCAAAGAAGAGAGTCTGCCATGACGCGAGCCGATCCGAAAGGTCGGTTCAATCCCCACGAAGGCGGTCCGCGAATATACCTTTGACCTGAGAGGCTCCATTAGACCACTCGGCTGAATGGCAGGCTCCGCCTTTTCCCAGATAGACTTATCCCAAAGCGTCTGCGGCGGGTACGCCCCTGCATCACTGGCCGAAAACTGCGGAAGAAACCGATAAAGTACGACAAGCGTCGCTACAAACGGCGCTACCGGATTGAGATCCTATTCGGCAGGCTCAAGGATTGGCGGCGTGTGCCAACACGCTACGACAGGTGCCCGAAGGTCTTCCTGTCAGCCATCCCACTCGCAGCACTCGTCATCTATTGGCTATGAGATGCTATATCGGGGCCTGCGTCACGCACGACCGTTGCCACTTGTCAGATCAGCACCGCGCTGTCGCCATTATCGTATTGACCCTACATGGAGGATGACGGGATGAAGTTGTTTGTTGGATTGGATGTATCGCTTGCGAAGACCTCAGTCTGCGTGATCAGCGAGTATGGCAAGATCCTCAAAGAGGCAGAGATAGAAAGCGCACCTGAGGTTCTGGCGCGCTGGCTGGATGATCTGGACGGCAGCATCGCGGCGATTGGCCTGGAGGCCGGGCCGCTGTCGCAATGGCTGTATCAAGGACTGATCGAAGCTGGTCTTGATGCGGTCCTTATGGAGACGCGTCAGGTGAAAGGCGCGCTGAAGGCGATGCCCATCAAGACGGATCGGCGGGATGCCGAGGGAATTGCGCGTCTGCTTCACCTTGGATGGTTCCGCCCAGTGCATTGCAAGTCATTCTCTGCGCAGGAGATGCGCGCTGTGCTCGGTGCTCGAAAAGCGATTCAGCAGAACATGATCGCTTTGGAAATGTCGCTCAGAGGACTGCTCAGGAGCTTTGGTCTGAAAGTTGGCGCGATCTCTCGCGGTAGGTTTGAAGCCCGGATCCGGGAACTGGCGGAAGACAACCTCATGTTGGAAACCGCGACAGCACCTATGCTGCGGGTCAGGGCATGCCTGCGACAGGAACTGGCCGGTCTCGAGAAGCGCGTGCGCCAATTTGCGGGGGGACGACCCCGTATGCAGCCGTCTAATGACGATGCCGGGGATCCGTGCGGTTGTAGCGCTGACTTTCCGCGCAGCAATCGACGATCCGGCCCGCTTTCGATCTGCAAAGAGCGTTGGTCCCTGGGTTGGGTTGACACCCTCACGCAAGAAGTCCGGTGAGCGAGATGTTTCCGGCGGCATCACCAAAGCAGGTGATGTAAAACTGAGGCGTGCGTTGTGCCAGGCCGCTACGGTCATGATGAACCGTGACCGTTCGACTTGGCTGAGAACATGGGGAGCCCAGTTTGCGCAACGCCGTGGTCGCAAATTCGCGATGGTCGCCCTAGCATGCTGCATCGCGGTCATCCTTCATTGGATTTGGGTCGATGGCACAACCCTCCAAGCGGAAGCCGCGCCGAACGTTGCCTAACCGGCTGCCAAGTCACCCGTTGCCTGTCTGATCGCAGGCTGTCGAGGTCCCGCAGGGACGTGGTTCCGATGATGCCGTGGTTTGGACTGTCGCTGACTCCCGTCAAGAACGCCTATGAGATCGGCACATCGGAATTACATCGAACCAGCATCATGTTGGCAGCCGCCGCGCTGACCACGAACCGAAGCATGTACCCCAAGGGCCTCAGCCGAAGGCAGCCGGAAAACAACGACGGGCGAAACCAATCCGAAGAAACCGCCTTGGCGGATCAATTTGACTGCGTAAAATCGCTTGATCGAGACGACCCCGTTGCCGAAGTCCAGATCCTAGGGTCAGGATGCATTGATTTCCGGAGCGCTGCGTGATTCACGGCCCGGAAAACGGAGCGGTGACATGAGCGACCTTTTCTGGCTGACTGACGAGCAGATGGCCAAGCTTTCCCCTTTCTTCCCCAAGTCCCACGGCAAGCCTCGGGTCGACGACAAACGGGTGCTGAGTGGAATTATATTCATCAATCGCAATGGGTTGCGCTGGCGAGACGCTCCGGAAGCCTACGGTCCGCACAAGACGCTGTACAGCCGGTGGAGGCGTTGGAGCGAGAAAGGCATCTTCGCCCAAATGATGGTCGGCCTGGCTGCCGAACACGGTGAGGAAAAGACCGTGATGATCGACGCGACCTACCTGAAGGCACACCGCACCGCGACCAGCATGGCCGCGAAAAAGGGGGGCGCGGTCGCCTGATCGGTCGAGCCAAGGGCGGCATGAACACAAAACTGCATGCCATCTGCGACAGCCAGGGACGACCGCTCAACCTGTTCGTCACCGCCGGACAGGTCAGCGACTACATCGGCGCACGGGCTTTGCTGGGCCGTTTGCCAAAGGTCGAATGGCTGCTTGGAGACCGAGGCTACGACGCAGACTGGTTCAGAGATGCGTTGAAAGACAAAGGGATACGCGCCTGCATTCCCGGCCGAAAGCAACGTAAAACCCAGGTCAAATACGACAAGCGCCGATACAAGCGGCGAAACCGCATCGAGATCATGTTCGGGCGCCTCAAGGACTGGAGGCGCGTGGCAACCCGCTATGACCGCTGTCCAAAGGTCTTTCTCTCAGCCATCGCTCTCGCGGCAACCGTCATCTACTGGTTATGAATCCTGACCCTAGGCTTTCTAAGTGTATCTGGTGCGACCGCATGTTATAGGCAGGCTATGCAATCCACTCTTCCTCCTCTCCGTGCGCTTCAGGCCTTCGAAAGCTTCGGGCGGCTCGGTTCTGTCACGGCGGCGGCCAAGGAACTGGGCGTGACGCCCGGCGCGATCAGCCAGCAGATCAAGATCCTCGAGACACAGCTCAAGATCCCTTTGATCATGAAGGACGGCCGGCGCGCATCGCTGGCGCCTGCGGCGCGATCATATCATGACTTGCTATCCGCGGGTTTCGCCAAGCTCCAGCAGGCGCAGGGGCTGTTGGCAGAGCGGATGGCCGACCGGGACGTGAGTATCTCGGGGCTACCGACGTTGCTGCTGAAATGGCTGAATCCGCGCCTTCACCGCTTCGAGGCAGCGCACGGCTCGGCCTCCTTTCGACTTGAGGCGACCTATGTGGAGCCGGAGCCGCAGTTTCTGAACCACATGTTCCGCCTTACCTATGCTGCAGCGTCCGAGGTGCATCCGCACCGGCGCGCATTGTTTCATGACGTTTGCTTTCCGGTCTGCGCGCCGGAGTTTCTGGCACGCCACCCCGAGGCATCAGATCCCCGGGCACTGGCATCGCTGCCTTGGGTCGATATCGACTGGGGGCCAGGCTATGCGAGCGTGCCTCGCCTCGGCGACTGGCTCGCCGCGCAGGATCAGCCGCGCCCCAAACAGAAACCCGTCTCGATCCATTCGCTTTCCGGCTCGGCGCTGGAGGCGGTCGCAAGCGGACAGGGCGTGGCGCTGGCACAGCATTCCTTCGCCTCGATGGATCTGAAACTGGGACGGCTGGTGCGCTTGTCCGAGCAGTCCATTCCCATGCCCGAACCCTATCACATCTGCTGGTCGCCAATGCTGCTGGAGAACGATGTCTCGCGCAGGTTCCTGAACTGGATACTGTCCGAGGCGCGCTCGGACCAAAGCATGCCCCGATCTCCTGGGTCTCAGGAAAACTAAACAATCATCCTGCAGAACGGCATTTAATTCCGGCGTGTCTTCAATATAGATCGAAAAGATCCAGCCACACTCAAGCCAGTCAGGAGTCCCGGCATGTTTTTGAAGAACGCATGGTATGTCGCCGCATGGAGCGACGAGATCAAGGACGAGTTGCAGCAGGTCAAGGTGCTCGGCGAGAAGATCTGCATGTTCCGCAACAGCGAGGGCGAAGTCATTGCGATGGAGGATGCCTGCCCGCATCGCAAGCTGCCGCTCAGCAAGGGCCGGATCAAGGACGACAATGTCGAATGCGGCTACCACGGTCTGACCTTCGATTGCGCGGGGCAGTGCGTCTGGGCGCCGGGCGGCGGGCGTATCCCCTCGGCCGCCAAGGTGCGGCCCTATCCGGTGCATGAGAAATACGGGCTGGTCTGGATCTGGATGGGCAATGCGGCGATCGCGGACCCCGAGGACATCATCGACATCCCGAATTTCGACAACCCCGAATGGGGCATCAATCGCGGCGCGGCGATGGAGCTGAATTGCAATTACCTGCTGATGTGCGACAACCTGCTCGATCCGACGCATGTGGCCTGGGTCCACGAGTCTTCCTTTGCGGCCGCGGCGACCAAGGACACGCCGCTGCGCGTGACCAAGACCGACACGGGCGTCATCGTCCACCGCTGGATGATGGATCACGAGCCCGCGCCCTTCTACAAGAAGGTTGTCGAGTTCGAGGGCAATTGCGACCGTCTGCAGCATTACGAAGTGCGCTATCCCAGCCACGCGCTGATCCGCGCCGTGTTCACCCCCGCCGGAACCGGCGGCGTCGATGGCACCCTGCACGAGAAGACGTTTGTCATGGACAGCTACAACTTCATGACGCCGACCACCGAGACCGAGACGCGCTATTACTGGTTCCAGCTGCGCAATATCCGTCCTGACGACGAAGAGCTGTCGAAAATGATGAGCGAGGACGTGCGCGGTGCCTTCGAAGAGGATCGCGCCGTCCTGAACGAGGTGCAGATCGGCATGACCGAAAAAACGTCACCGCATATCGACCTGCATATCGACGCGGGCCAGCTGCGATTCCGGCGGCAACTGGAAGCGATGATCGCCGAAGAGGCGATGGTCGACGCCAAGATGAGCCAGTAAGATGGCGGGCGGCTTCCGAACCTTTCGCGTCGCGGACAAGCGGCGCGAGAGCGATATCATCACGTCTTTTCATCTGGTGCCGGTGGATGGAAAGGCCCTCTGGCCGGTCAAACCGGGACAGTATCTGACGCTGAAAATGCCGGGTGAGGGCGCGCCGGTGCTCAAGACCTATTCAGTGTCGAATGCCGTATCGGAGACGGGTCATCACCGCATCACGGTCAAGCGTGAGGCAGGACAGAATGGCGCGCCCGACGGGGTCGGATCGTGCTGGCTTCATGACCGGATCGACATCGCCGACGAGATCGAGATCGCAGCCCCGCGCGGCAGTTTCGTTCTGGACGAGGACAGCCGCCGCCCCGTCCTGCTGCTGTCGGGCGGTGTCGGGCTGACGCCTTTGGTGTCGATGCTGCACAGCCTCAAGGGCAGCGGGCGGGACGTCTATTTCATCCACGCCTGCGAGAATGGCGCGGTCCACGCGCTGCGCGATGAGGTCGAGGCGCTTGCAGGTGGCAATATCCGCACCCTCTTTGTTTATCGCACGCCCACGGAAGAGGACCGCAGCGCCGCGCGCAACCACGCCGAGGGCATGATCGACAAGGCGTTTCTGCAAGATCACGTCCCCATCGGCGACTACGAGGCCTATATGTGTGGCCCCGCTCCGTTCATGGCGGCGATGTATCAGCTGTTGCAAGAGCTGGGCCTGCCAAAGGACCGGATTGCCTATGAGTTCTTTGGCAAGGCCATGTCTCTGGACCAGACAAGTGCCGCGCCTCCCAATAAGCCGTCGCAGGCCGCGTCGAAGGCGGCGGCCTCCGTCCGGTCGCTGACTTTCCTGACCAATCCCGATGCCTGGGCCAGCGACGAAACCGCGGTCGAGCTGGCCCCAAAGGCTGCGCCCGTTGCGGCCGTGGGTGATGTGACGTTCCGTAAATCCGGCAAGGCAGCGGCATGGGATGGCAGGGCGGCCTCCTTGCTGGAGCTTGCCGAGAATGCCGGCCTCAATCCTGAATTCAGCTGTCGCGCCGGGATCTGCAACTCGTGCAAATGCGCGCTTGTGTCGGGCGAGGTCGAATATTTCGAGGATCCGCTGAACCCGCCCGCGCCGGGCGAGGTGCTGATCTGCTGCGCCCGCCCCAAGGGGGCCGTAGTGCTGGATATCTAGGGCGCGCCGCGCGCGGTCTGCTCCAGCAGAGCATCCAGTGCCGTGCCGGAGAGTTCCGGGCAGATAACGCAAAGATGATCGCCGGGCGCGACAATCGCGCCCGCACGCTGAATGGCGACAATGCCTGCGACGGGCGCGGTCAGGTCAATGGCCGAAACGTCCAGACGATGCAGATCGCGTAGGCGGGCGATAGGCTGACCAGCGCTGACCGCCTCGCCCAACGCAACCAGCGGCTCGGCAAGCGCGTGGTGATCCGATGTAACAGCCGCCGAAGCGGCGCCGAGATCCAGAAACCGCGTCTGCGGCGCGGGTCCCGCCCCCAGACGCGTCGCTGCCGCCTCGTGCAGGATGCCCGCGTCAACCAGCACGCGCAAGACGCCCTGCCAGCCTGCCTCTAGCGCGCGCCGTGACACCTTGCCCTCACCGCCCAGCTCGCAGGACAGCATGGCGCAGCCCGCCGCATGCGCGGCACCGTCGAAATCTCCGGGCGTATCGCCCGGCGGCACGACCATCGCGAAGGGCAGACCCATCGCCGTCGCCATGGCGCGGGTTTGCGCATCGCGCGCCGCGTCGCCCGAAAGGCAAAGATAGGCGGCGTCCAGATAGGCGGTGCCGGTCCCGCCTGAATGCAGGTCGATGGCGAGATCGGCCACAGTCATGAGCTGGGTCGCGACAAACCCGGCAATCTCGCGCGTGGGGCCGGCATGCGCCTCGCCGGGAAAGGAGCGGTTCAGGTTGCCGCCGTCCAGCGGCGAGGTGCGGCTGACTGCCTCGATTGCGGGCATGTTGAGCGCAGGCGCCAGGATGAGGCGCCCCGCCAGATCACCCGGCTCGAGCCGCTCGTAGAGGCGGCGTGCGATGATCTGCCCCTCGTATTCGTCGCCGTGGTTGCCGCCGCAGATCAGGGCCGTGGGGCCATCCCCACCACGTATGACGCCAAGCGGCGCGCGGATGGTGGAAAAGGCATGTCGGTTGCCCGAATGCGTCAGGCCGAATTGTCCCGCACGCTTGCCCGGAGCATCAAGATTGAGCGCGGACGAGACGGTGCCGAATGCAAGGCCCATCATGGCTGCCCTTGCCCGCTTGCGCCGCGCGCGGCCAGCAGTTGGGTCAGCCAATCGGGATCCATTTCAGGCACCGATGACAAAAGCAGCTCGGTATAGGCGGCGTGTGGCGGCGTGAAGATCTCGTCCTTCGTGCCCTGCTCGACAATGACGCCGTTTTGCACCACCACGACATTATCCGCGATGGAGCGCACCGTCGCCAGATCATGCGTGATGAACATGTAGGTCAGGTTCATCTCGCGCTGCAGCCGGTCCAGCAGGCGCAGGATGCCCTCGGCCACCAGCTGATCAAGGGCCGATGTCACCTCGTCGCAGATGATGAATTCCGGCTCGGCCGCCAGAGCGCGGGCGATGCAGACGCGCTGTTTCTGCCCCCCGGACAACTCGGATGGAAGGCGGTCGATGAATTCGTCCGGGTCCAGCTCGATCTCCAGCAGCGGCGCGATACCCGCTTCCTGCGGAGGCATCGGATCGCGGCGGAAATCGCGGACCGCCCAGAGGGATTTGGTGTATTCCTCTTGCGGATTGGCCAGCATGTCGCGCGCGGGCGCATCCTCGACCTCCTCGCCCCGCAAGAGCACCTTGATCCGGTCGGCCATCTGCGCGACGACCGCCAGGTCATGCGTGATGTAGATCGCGGCGGTGTTGTATTCGCGCACGATGTCGCGGATCGCGGCCAGCACCTCGATCTGGGTGGTCACGTCCAGCGCCGTCGTCGGCTCGTCGAAGACGATCAGATCGGGCCGGCAGGACATCGCCATCGCCGTCATCGCGCGTTGCAGCTGCCCGCCCGATACCTGGTGCGGATAACGAAAGCCGATCTGGTCCGGGTCCGGCAGACGGATCTTGCGATAGAGCTCTTTCGCGTCGCGCTCTGCCTCGGCGCGGCTCATGACCCCGTGCTTGACCGGGCCTTCGGAATACTGGTCGATCAGCTTGTAGGCCGGGTTGAAGGCGGCGGCTGCGGATTGCGCGACATAGGCGATGCGTTTGCCGCGCAGCTTCCGCAGCGTGCCTTGTGGCGCTCCCACAAGTTCCTGCCCGTCAAATGTGATCGAGCCGCCGCTGATCCGGCAGCCGCCCTTGGTATAGCCCATTGCGGCAAGGCCCAGCGTGGATTTGCCCGCGCCGCTCTCGCCGATGATGCCCAGGATCTCGCCCCGTCGCAGCGCCAGATCGACACCCTTGATGATGGGCTTCCACGCCCGTTCCGAGCGCCCCTCGATGCGGATATCGGTCATCTCCAGCAGCAGATCGCTCATGCGTTACTCCTTGAGGCCCGAAGACATGTGCAGCACCCAGTCCACGATCAGGTTGACGCCGATGGTCAGCAGCGCGATGGCCCCGGCGGGCAGCAGCGGCGCAAGGCCGAAGGTGGCGGTCTGCCAGGTCGAGAAATCGGCAAAGCCGATCAGCTTGGCGCTTTCGCGGACCATGCCGCCCCAGTCGGCGGTGGGCGGCTGGATGCCGAGGCCGAGGAATGACAGCGCCGAGATGAAGAGGAAGACAAAGCAGAAGCGCAGGCCGAATTCCGCGATCAGGGGCGCTGCGGCATTGGGCAGCACCTCCTTGCGGATCAGCCACCACAGGCCCTCGCCGCGCATCCGCGCCACCTCGATATAATCCATTGTCAGGATGCCTTGGGCGACGGCGCGCGACAGGCGGTAGACACGGGTGCTGTCCAGGATGGCGATGACGAAGATCAGGGCCAGGACCGATGTACCGGTGATGGTCAGGATGAGCAGCGCGAAGATCAGCGCCGGGATCGCCATCAGCACATCGACCACGCGCGCGCTGATCGCGTCGAACCATCCGCCGAGGGTAGCGGCCAGAAGGCCCATGGTCGCGCCCAGAAGGAAGGCCAGCGCCGTCGTGGCCAGCGCGATGCCAACCGTATTGCGCGCGCCGTAGATCAGACGCGAGAGCACGTCGCGCCCCAGCGCATCGGTGCCAAGGTAATGTGGCGCGGCCCAGGGCTGATATTGCGCACCCACCGAGGCCGCCTCGGGATAGGGGGCCAGCAGCGGCGCGGCAATGGCCAGGATGGCGTAGAGACCGATGATCGCGATGCCGCTCCAGGCCGAAACCGGCGCGCCGCGTAAGGTGTATAGTATTTCGTTCACGGCGCTACCTCGGGTGCAGAAGGCGGGGATTGGCGATGATCGACAGGATATCCGCCGCGAGGTTCAAAAGGATGTAGGTGGCCGCGAATATCAGGCAGGCGGCCTGCACCACGGTCACATCGCGGTTCGACACCGCATCGACCAGGATCTGACCCAGGCCGGGATAGACGAAGACCACCTCGACCAGCACCACCCCGACGATCAGATAGGCAAGGTTCAGCGCGATCACGTTGATGATCGGCGCGAGCGCATTGGGCAGGGCATGAACCGCGATCACGCGCCAGCGCTTCATCCCCTTCAGATGCGCCATCTCGATATAAGGCAGCGCCAAAAGGTTCAGAATCGCCGCCCGTGTCATGCGCATCATGTAGGCCAGCACGATCAACGTCAGCGTCATCGCGGGCAGAAACGTCAGGTAAAGCCGCTCACCGAGGCCCGTGCCGGGATCGACATTGGCGAGGCTGGGAAACCAGCCGAGTACGACCGAAAAGATCAGGATCAGGATATAGGCGATGAAAAATTCGGGGAACGAGATCGCGGCCAAAGTCGAGCTGCTGAGCATCCGGTCGAAGACGGATCCGTTATAGAGCGCGGCCAGCATGCCCGACACCACGGCGATCGGAACCGCGATCGCGGCGGCATAGCCTGCAAGGAAAAACGTGTTGGCGGCGCGCTGGCCGATCAGTTCGGAGATGGGGCGCTGATTGGCGAGGCTGATGCCGAAATCGCCCGTGATGGCGCCGCCAAGCCATGACAGGTAGCGCGCGGGCAAGGACCGGTTCAGATCGTATTTCTCGCGAAAGGCGTTCAGGCTTTCTTCGGTCGCGGCCTGGCCAAGAACCTCGGTCGCGATGTCGCCGGGCAGCATTTCGATGGCGCCGAAGATGATGATCGTCACGACGAAAAGCGTCATGCATCCGACCAGCAGTCTTTTCAGAATGATCGACAGGATAGTCCGCATCTAAACCGCTTCTTGTCCAAGGGATTCCGTTTATGTCTAGACTATATATAGGGTGATAGAGGTCGCCTAGTCCGGCAAGCGCAGGCTTGCAGCGCCGTCGTTTAGAATATCTACAAGGTCGCGCCGCAGGCTTGGTGTGGGATAAGATATAGACTATAAGTGCAATAGCGCGAACTTATGCGAAGGCTTGCCCGATGAATGCCACTTACAAGGATGTGAAATCGGACATCCTGTCCAAGATCACCAGCGGTCATTGGCAACCCGGCAGCCTTATTCCGAACGAGATTGAGCTGGCGGAAACCTATGGCTGCGCCCGCGCGACCGTGAACCGCGCTATGCGCGAGCTGGCGGATGACGGCCTGATCGAGCGGCGGCGCAAGGCAGGCACGCGGGTCCGCGCAAGTCCGATCCGGCAGGCGCGTTTCGACATTCCGCTTGTGCGCCGCGAGATCGAGGACAAGGGCGCCGAATATCGCTACAGCCTTGCGTCGCGCAGCATCGAGACCGCGCCCGACTGGCTGCGCACGCGGCTTCAGCTGGGGCAGGGGACCGACGCGCTGCACCTCGTCTGCATGCATTACGCCGATGGCGATCCGTTCCAGCACGAGGATCGCTGGATCAATCTCGAGGTTCTGCCGCAGGCGCGAGATGCCGACTTCTCGCAGGTCGGCCCCAATGAATGGCTGGTCTCGACAATCCCCTTCTCGACCGCCGAGATCAGCTTCTCCGCGACACTGGCCGATGCCGCGCTGGCCGGACATCTTGGCTGCCAGACGGGCGATCCGCTCTTCACGGTCGAGCGGGCGACATGGTTCGAAGGCAGTGCAAACACCTTCGTCAAGCTGGCCTATCGCCCCGGTCACCGCATGACGACGCGTTACTGAGCGCGCCCCTTGATATCGAAAGACCCGCTATGAGCCCCCAATCACTCGCTACCATGATGACGCCCTGCCTGATCGTCGACGAGGCGAGGATGATGCGCAACATCGAGCGTCTCGCGGCCCATGCGGCCAGCCTCGGGGTGCCGCTGCGCCCGCACCTCAAGACGGGCAAATCGGTGGAGGTGGCCCGCCGGATGCTGCCGGGCGGCACCGGGCCTGCGATGGTCTCGACCCTGGCCGAGGCCGAGGTCTTTGCCGCTGCCGGGATCCGCGACATCACCTATGGTGTCGGTATCGCCTTGAACAAGCTGAACCGCGTTCTGGATCTGCACCGCGCCGGGTGCCGCCTGACGGTCCTCGTCGACTCCGCTCCGCAGGCGCGGGCCGTTGCAGACGCCTCGGCGCGGGCGGGCATTGCCATTCCGGCGCTGATCGAGATCGACAGCGACGGTCATCGCAGCGGGTTGGTGCCGGATGATCCGGAAATCATCGAGATCGGGCGCATCCTGCAGGATGGGGGCGCCGAATTGGCGGGTGTCCTCTGTCACGCGGGCCAGAGCTATGGCGCGGTGGGCCGCGCCGCGCAGGCCAAGTTCGCCGAGGTCGAGCGCACCGCATTGGTGGCTGCGGCAGAGGCGCTGCGCGGCGCAGGTCTGCCATGCCCGGTGGTCAGCGCAGGGTCGACCCCCACGGCCCATGCCGCGACGGATCTGACCGGCGTGACCGAACTGCGCGCGGGCGTCTATGTGTTTTTCGATCTGGTGATGGCGGGTATCGGTGCCTGCGCGGTGGATGATATCGCGCTGTCGGTGTTGACGACCGTGATCGGCCATCAACCCGCGCGCGGTTCGATCATGGTCGATGCGGGATGGATGGCCATGTCGCGCGATCGCGGCACGGCGGCGCAGGAGGTGGATCAAGGCTACGGACTGGTCTGCGACGAGGCGGGGCGCCCGATCCCCGATCTGATCGTCACCCAGACCAGTCAGGAGCATGGAACGATTGCCGCGCGCCCCAGCTCGGACGCGGCCATGCCGGACCTGCCCATCGGCACGCGCCTGCGCATCTTGCCGAACCATGCCTGCGCAACGGCATCGCAGCATGGCGAGTATCACGTCATCCCGAAGGATGGCGGACCACTGATGGAATGGCCGCGTTTCGGCGGCTGGTAGTGGGGGCGCCGCCGGGCCTTTATGGACCGGCGGCGAAAGCGCATCAGAGGATGCCGGGCAGGTTCAGCCCCTGCTCGCGGGCGCAGTCCAGCGCCTCCTCATAACCCGCATCGGCATGGCGCATGACGCCGGTCGCCGGATCGTTCCAGAGGACACGCGCGATGCGGCGGTCGGCATCCTCCGAGCCATCACAGCAGATGACCATGCCGGAATGCTGGCTGAAGCCCATGCCCACGCCGCCGCCGTGATGCAGCGACACCCATGTCGCGCCCGACGCAGTGTTCAGCAGAGCATTGAGCAGTGGCCAGTCGGATACGGCGTCACTGCCGTCCTTCATAGCCTCCGTCTCGCGGTTGGGCGAGGCAACCGAGCCTGAATCGAGGTGGTCACGCCCGATCACGATGGGCGCTTTCAACTCGCCATTGCGGACCATCTCGTTGAAGGCGAGGCCCAGCTTGTGACGCACGCCGAGGCCGACCCAGCAGATGCGTGCGGGCAAGCCTTGGAAGCTGATCCGCTCGCGCGCCATGTCGAGCCAGTTGTGCAGGTGTGTGTCCTCGGACAGGATCTCTTTCACCTTGGCGTCGGTCTTGTAGATGTCCTCGGGATCGCCCGAGAGGGCCGCCCAGCGGAACGGCCCGATACCGCGGCAGAAAAGCGGGCGAATATAGGCGGGGACGAATCCCGGGAAGGCAAAGGCATTCTCCAGACCTTCCTCCAGCGCGACCTGCCGGATGTTGTTGCCATAGTCCAGCGTCGGCACACCTGCGTTCCAGAAATCGACCATCGCGGCGACATGCACCTTCATGCTGGCGCGGGCGGCTTTCTCGACGGCCTTGGGATCGCTCTCGCGCTTGTCGCGCCACTGGGCCATCGTCCAGCCCTGCGGCAGGTAGCCATTGACCGGATCATGCGCGCTGGTCTGGTCGGTGACGATATCGGGATGCACGCCGCGCTTGACCAGCTCGGGAAAGACATCGGCGGCATTGCCCAGCAGCGCAACCGATTTCGCCTCGCCCGCCTTGGTCCAGCGCTCGATCATTTCCAGCGCCTCGTCCAGCGTCTCGGCCTTCTCATCCACATAGCGGGTGCGCAGACGGAAATCGATGCTGTCGGGATTGCACTCGACCGCGAGACAGCAGGCGCCGGCCATCACGGCGGCCAATGGCTGTGCGCCGCCCATGCCGCCGAGGCCGCCGGTCAGGATCCACTTGCCGGTCAGATCGCCATTGTAATGCTGGCGGCCCGCCTCGACGAATGTCTCGTAAGTGCCCTGAACGATGCCTTGGCTGCCGATATAGATCCACGATCCGGCGGTCATCTGGCCGTACATCGCCAGACCCTTCTTATCCAGCTCGTTGAAATGGTCCCAGGTCGCCCAATGTGGCACGAGGTTGCTGTTGGCGATCAACACGCGGGGCGCGTCCTTGTGCGTCTGAAAAACGCCCACGGGCTTGCCCGATTGCACCAGCAGCGTCTGATCCTCTTCGAGATCCTTGAGGCTGGCCACGATGGTGTCGAAATCGTCCCACGTGCGCGCGGCGCGCCCGATGCCGCCATAAACGACCAGCTCGTGCGGGTTCTCGGCCACGTCGGGATGCAGGTTGTTCATCAGCATCCGCATGGGCGCTTCGGTCATCCAGCTCTTGGCTGTGATCTCGCTGCCGGTCGCGGGATAGATGTCGCGGGTATTCTTGCGGGGATTGCTCATGAGGTGCCTCCGGGCGTGAGTTTTGCGATAAGGGCCGGATCGGCCAGTTGGGTCAGAATGTCCTTTAGGGGGCGGCGCAGACGCTCGGCCTTCGCGCTGTCATAGGTCCAGGGCGGACTTTCGGCGCTCAGATAGGTCGCTTGCGACAGTTCCATCTGGATGGCGTGCATGCGGTGCGTGGGTTTACCATAGTGACGCGTCGTCCAGCCGCCCTTGAAACGACCGTTGAGAACGCTGCTATACCCTTCGGCAGCATTGCAAACGTCCTGGACAATGGCCTCGATCGCCGGATCGCAAGTGGCGCCCATATTGGTGCCGATGTTGAAATCGGGCAGCACGCCATCGAAAAGAAACGGGATTTCCGAGCGGATCGAGTGGCAGTCATAGAGGATCGCGATGCCGTGGATCGCCTTCACCCGTTCCATCTCGGCGGCGAGGGCCGCGTGGTAGGGGGCGTGGAAGGTCTTACGGCGCTCCTCGATCTCGGCGTCATCCGGCGCGCAGTGCCAGATGTCATGCCCGTCAAAATCCGTCAGCGGCACGAGGCCGGTCGTGTTCCGACCGGGATAGAGCGACGCGCCCGACGGGTCGCGATTGGCGTCGATCACATAGCGGTGGAAGGTCGCCCGCACCGTCGTGGCGCCGGGCAGCAGCTCGTCATAGAGCCGCTCGATATGCCAATCGGTATCGTCGAGGCCGCGGCCCCGCTCGTTCAGATCCGCCATGATGGCGTCCGGCACATGGGTGCCGGTATGCGGAAGGCCCAGCACCACGGGGCTGTCGCCGCGCGCGACCTCGACCGGGATCATGCGCCCAGCTCCGGCATCGGCGTGCCTGCCGCCTCGATGATGGCGCCCGTGGCGATCATATGCGCCGCGCGCTCCAGATCGGGGGCCATGTAGCGGTCATCGCCCAGCGTCTCGACCTCTTGCCGCACACGCACGACAACGCGGGCCAGCGCGGCGCTGGTGGTCAATGGTGCGCGGAAATCGACGCCCTGCGCCGCGCAAAGAAGTTCGACCCCGAGGATGCGGGTGAGGTTGTCCAGCATCGGCATCAGGCGCCGCGCGCCATGGGCGGCCATGCTCACGTGATCCTCCTGATTGGCGGATGTCGGCGTGCTGTCGGTAACGCAAGGATTGGCCAGATGCTTGTTCTCGCTCATCAATGCGGCGGTTGTGACTTCGGCGATCATGTAGCCCGAATTCAGCCCCGGACGCGGCGTCAGGAAGGCAGGCAAATCGTGGCTGAGCACCGGATCGACAATCAGCGCGACGCGGCGCTGGGCGATGGCGCCGATCTCGGCCACGGCCAGCGCGATCATGTCGGCGGCAAAGCCGACCGGCTCGGCATGAAAGTTACCGCCTGAGACGATCAGATCCGCATCGGTCAGCACAAGCGGATTGTCCGTTGCTGCATTCGCCTCGATTTCCAGCGTTCGCGCGGCCTGGCGCAGCACATCCATCGCGGCGCCCGTCACCTGCGGCTGACAGCGGATGCAATAGGGATCCTGCACGCGCGCGTCGCCGTCCCTGTGGCTCTCACGGATCTCGGAGCCGTCCAAGAGCGCGCGCATCGCCTCGCCTGCCTCGATCTGGCCGCGATGGCCGCGCAGGCTGTGGATCTCGGGCTGCAGGGGTGCGGTCGAGCCCATGATGGCGTCCGTCGAGAGCGCGGATGTGACCAGCGCGGAATGCGCCGCGCGCCATGCGCCGAACAGGCCCGCCAGTGCGAAGGCGGTCGAGAATTGCGTGCCGTTGATCAGCGCGAGGCCCTCTTTGGGGCCCAGCTCGATCGGGCTGAGGCCCGCGGTCTCCAACGCCTTGTCGCCCGCCATCACCGTGCCGCCGAATTCGGCCTCGCCATGACCCATCATGACGGCCGCCATATGCGCAAGCGGCGCCAGATCGCCCGACGCCCCGACCGAGCCCTGCGCCGGGATCACGGGCGTCACGCCCTTGTCCAGCATCGCTTCGATGAGATGTGTCAGCTCGAGCCGCACACCCGACGCGCCGCGCCCGAGGCTGAGCAGCTTGAGCGCCATCAGCAGCCGCGCCATCCGGCGCGGGATGGCCGGGCCGACGCCGCAGCAATGAGATAGGATCAGGTTGCGCTGCAGCGTGGCCGTATCCTCGGACGCGATCTTGACCGAGGCCAGCTTGCCAAAGCCGGTATTGACGCCATAGACGGCATCGGTTCCGGCAACGGCGCGGGCGATGCGCGCATGGGCGCGCTCGATATCCGGGTGGCACGCGGGATCGAGGCGCACGGCGGCCTCGCTCCAATAGATCTGCGCCAGATGGTCCAGCGTCACGGCGCCGGGCGTCAGGGTAAGCGTGGTCACGAAATGCCTCCGAAAATGCGGGAATGAAGCGGGTTGAACCCGATGCGATAGCTCAGCTCGGCCGGTGTCTTGACGTCCCAGACGGCCAGATCGGCACGCTTGCCCTTGGCGATGGTTCCGCAATCATCCAGCCCCAGCGCGGCAGCCGCGTTGCGCGTCGCGCCGGCCAGCGCCTCTTCGGGGGTCATGCGGAACAGCGTGCAGGCCATGTTCATGGTCAAGAGCAGCGAGGTCAGCGACGACGATCCGGGGTTGTTGTCGGTCGCCAGCGCCATGGGAACGCCCGCCTTGCGCAGGGCTGCGATGGGCGGGGCCTGGGTCTCGCGGATGGTGTAGAAGGCGCCGGGCAGGATCACGGCAACGGTGCCGGACTTGGCCAGCGCGGCGACGCCCGCCTCGTCCAGATATTCGATGTGATCGGCAGAGATGGCGCCATGCCCTGCCGCCATGATCGCGCCGCCGAGGTTCGACAGCTGCTCGGCATGGATCTTGACCGGCAGGCCCAACTTGCGCGCCGCGTCAAAGACGCGGTTGACCTGTTCGGGCGAAAAGGCGATGCCCTCGCAGAACGCATCGACCGCGTCGACCAGCCCTTCGCCGTGCGCCTTGCGCAGGGTGGGGATGCAGACCTCGTCGATATAGGCGTCGGGGCGGCCGTCATATTCGGCGGGCACCGCATGCGCGCCGAGGAACGTGGTGCAGACCCGTACCGGGCGCTCGTGCCCGATCCGGCGCGCGGCGCGCAGCATCCGCAGCTCGGTTTCGGTGTCGAGGCCGTAGCCCGACTTGATTTCCAGCGTGCAGATGCCCTCGGAAAGCAGCGCATCGACGCGGGGAAGGGCATCGGCCACCATCCGGTCCACATCCGACGCGCGGGTGGCCGTCACGGTCGAGACGATGCCGCCGCCGGCGCGCGCGACCTCCTCATAGCTGGCGCCGTTGAGGCGCATCTCGAACTCGCCCGCCCGGTCGCCGCCATGCACCACATGGGTATGGCAGTCGATCAGTCCCGGCGTGACAAGGCGCCCCCCCAGGCTGTGCGCACGTAGGCTATCATACTGGGAAGGCAGATCGCCGCGCGGCCCGACCCAGGCGATTCGCGCGTCCTCGACGACAATCGCCGCATCCTGGATCTGGCCATAAGCCTCGTCCCCCGGAATCATGGTCGCGGCTGTTAAATCAACGTAAAGGGTGCTGCTATCTGTCATAAACTGTCCGAAATGGCTGAAGTTTCGCTTTTCCAACGGCTTTGGGCGCTGTATATGTCTATACATAAGCTTTCGAAAGGCAGTCAAATGATTTTCGCAAAACAGGCGCTTTTGGCGGATGGATGGGCCAGCGATGTCCGGTTGAGCATGGAGGCCGGCACGATCACCGAGGTGACCGCAGGCGCCAGCGCCGGGCCTGATGATTTGCGCGTCGACACAGTTTTGCCCGCGCTTGCCAACCTTCACAGCCACAGCTTTCAGCGCGCGATGGCGGGCATGACCGAGTATCGCGCAGCCGGCAAAGACAGCTTCTGGACATGGCGCGATCTGATGTACCGCTTTACCGCGCATCTGACGCCCGAGCATATCGAGGCGATTGCCGCCTTCGTTTTCCTGGAAATGCAGGAGGCGGGATATGCCAGCGTCGGCGAGTTTCATTACCTGCACCACCAGCCGGACGGCGGGCCTTATGACAATCTGGCAGAGCTTTCGGCGCGTATCGCTGCCGCCGCGCAAGTGTCGGGCATCGGCCTGACGCATCTGCCGGTGCTTTATACCTATGGCGGCGCGGGACAGACGCCGTTGCAGCCGGGACAGGCACGATTCGGCAACAGCGTGGATCGTTTCGGCGATCTGGTCGCGCATGCGCGCCGAGCGGTGGCAGATCTGCCCGAGGATTGCCGCGTCGGCATCGCGCCCCATTCTCTGCGCGCCACCTCGCCGGATGATCTGGCGGCCGCGCTGGCCGCGCATGAGGGCGGCCCCGTCCATATCCACATCGCCGAGCAGCCCAAGGAGGTCACCGATATCGAGGCGTGGTTGGGCGCGCGCCCTGTGGACTGGCTGTTGGCGAATGCCGATGTCACGCCGGAATGGTGCCTGATCCACGCCACCCACATGACCGATGCCGAAACGCGGGCGATGGCCCATTCAGGCGCGGTTGCGGGCCTCTGCCCGATCACCGAGGCCAATCTGGGCGATGGCCCGTTCAACGGGCCCGCCTATCTGCAGGCGCACGGGGCCTTCGGCATCGGATCGGACTCCAACGTGCGGATCTCACTGACCGAGGAGTTGCGCACCCTGGAATATTCGCAGCGCCTGCGCGACATGGCGCGCAATGTCATGGTCGTCGAGGAAGGGTCGGTCGGTCACATGCTCTATACCGGCGCGGCGCGCGGCGGGGCGCAGGCCCTGGGCCGCAAGGCGGGCACGATCGCGGTGGGCCAGCTGGCCGATCTGGTTGCGATCGACAGCCATGATACCGCGTTGATGGCGCTGCCGCGCCACCAGTTGCTCGATGGTCTGGTCTTTGCCGCGACGGACGCCGCCGTGACCGATGTCTGGTCCGCCGGGCGCCACATGGTTCAGGGCGGCAGGCATGTCGCGCGCGAGGGTATCGTCGCGCGCTATCGGGCCGCAATGGACAGTGTGACGGCAGCACTCTGATCGAGATACCGCAAGGATATCTCCAGCAGAGCGTCGCTCTCGGCCAGTTGCAAATCAGCAGGCCCGGTCAAGAACGCGGTATCCGCGACAGCCAGCGCGTCGCCCGCGATCCGCGGGCGGCCCTGAACGACGTGGATTGCCGTGAGCCCGCCAGACGGGGGGTCCACGTCCTGCACGGCCGCGCCGCGCAACAGGCGCACGGCGCCGTCGCAATGGGCCGGGTCGAACATCAGGTTCAGATCGGTCAGCGGCCCGTCCAGCAGGCGCGCCGTGACGGGCAGGCCCCCATCGAACGCCACCGGCTTTAGCGGATCGGCGCGCAAGGTGCCATCCGTGTGCAAAAGGTCCATGCCAGCGCCGGAGATAACGGTAAGTACCCGCCGCAGCCCCGCGAAATTCGAGAAAGGCCCATCCCCGGCCACATCAGCCCGGCTCAGTCGCCATGTCGGGCCAAGCGCCGTCTTGCCTTCTGCGATATTGCGGGTGATGCCGCCGCCGTTCTTCCACGGCACCTCCACCAGATCGACGCCCTTCAGCAGCTGCATGATTTCTTCCTTTCATCCCAGATGACGCCAAATGCTTGACGGGGCCAGTCACGCTTTCTGCAACGTGGTGACGCCTTATATGTCTATACATAAATTCAAGTGACATCTGCAATGAGAACATGCGCCGCCGTAGCCGTTGAGGCCGGAAAACCCATGGAAATCATGGAAGTGAACCTGGGCGGCCCCAAGGCGGGCGAGGTTCTGGTCGAGATCAAGGCGACGGGCCTGTGCCACACCGACGACTTCACCCTGTCGGGCGCCGATCCCGAGGGCGCGTTCCCTGCGATCCTCGGCCATGAGGGCGCGGGCGTCGTCGTCGAGGTGGGCGAGGGTGTCACCTCGCTGGAAGTGGGCGATCACGTGATCCCGCTCTACACGCCCGAATGCCACGAGTGCGAGTATTGCCTGAACCCCAAGACGAACCTTTGCCAGTCGATCCGCGCGACGCAGGGTAAGGGCGTTATGCCCGACGGGACCAGCCGCTTCTCCATGCTCGATGGCACGCCGATCCTGCATTACATGGGCTGCTCGACCTTCTCGAACCACACCGTCCTGCCCGAGATCGCGCTGGCCAAGATCCGCAAGGATGCGCCGTTCGACAAGGTCTGCTATATCGGCTGCGGTGTCACGACGGGCATCGGCGCGGTCATCAACACCGCCAAGGTCGAGATGGGCAGCCGCGCCATCGTTTTCGGTCTCGGCGGGATCGGCCTCAACGTCATCCAGGGCCTGCGCATGGCGGGGGCCAGCCAGATCGTCGGCGTCGATATCGACCCGCAAAAGGTCGAGATGGCCAAGCGCTTCGGCATGACCGATATCGTCAACCCGAATGAGGTGAAGGGCGATCTGCTCGGCCACCTGGTCGAGCTGACCGGCGGCGGCGACTATACGTTCGATGCCACCGGCAATGTCGGCGTCATGCGCACCGCCCTCGAGGCATCGCACAAGGGATGGGGCGAGAGCGTCATCATCGGCGTCGCCCCCGCCGGCGCCGAAATCGCCACGCGCCCCTTCCAACTGGTCACGGGCCGCACATGGAAAGGCACCGCCTTTGGCGGCGCGCGCGGGCGCACCGACGTGCCCAAGATCGTCGACTGGTACATGGACGGCAAGATCGAGATCGACCCGATGATCACGCATATTCTGAAGCTGGAAGAGATCAACAAGGGCTTCGAGATGATGCACGCGGGCGAGAGCATCCGGAGCTGTCGCGTAGCCCTTAATTGGGCTCTGCCTCACTTTGTGTGGCGCAACTATCCTGAAACTGGAAAATTCAGGAGGGATAATTGTGAGTTCGAAGCACCATTGGTCGCCCGGGGGCGAAGTTTCGGTTCAAAGCGTCGAGCGAAGTGATTCCGGCGGGTGGATTGTATCGGGCAGTCTGACACCAAACGGCATTTGCCCGGACTGTGGATTGCATTCACGCCGACGTCACGGATGGCGGCGTCGGCGGCTGCAGGATTACCCCGCCCATGGAGACGGGGTTACGGTGGCTCTCTGGGTTTGCCGTTGGCAATGTTTGACGCCCGCTTGCCCACGTCGGACGTTCTCGGACCAGATCGCCTCGATTGCGCGTCCTTATGCGCGGCGCACCTCGCGTGTCGGGGGGATTGTCAGCCATCTTGGGCATGCGACCGGCGGGCGGCCGGCCGAGCGGCTCTTGCACCGTTTGGGCCTTGGGATCAGCGATGACACAGTGCTCAGGCAGTTGAAGAAGCGTGCTCAAGACACCGCCGCGCCGCCGACAGTCATCGGGATCGACGACTGGAGCTGGCGGAAGTCGCAGACCTACGGCACGATCATTGTCGATCTGGAGCGGCGCGTGGTCATCGATGTTCTCGAGGATCGAGATGTCGTCACCTGCACCAACTGGCTGAAGCGACATCCCGAGGTGGAAGTGATCAGTAGAGATCGCTGCGGTCTTTACGCCCAGGCCGCACGGCAAGGGGCACCGCAGGCGAAGCAAGTCGCTGACCGGTTCCATATCGTACAAAACCTGCGGCAGGCCATAGAGGAGCAAATGAACCTTCATGGCCGTGCGACCGGCAGGGCGCTGCTGTCCGACGCCGACAACATCACCGCCGCCGGCAACCTTCTGAAGTCACGCCTTGCGCACAGGACGTCTCGGGAAGAGATTTTCGCCACCATTCATGCACTCCGAAATCAAGGGCTTTCCTGCAGCGAGATCGGGCGACGAACAGGGTTCCCGCGTCGTAGCATCGCGAAATGGCTGCAGTTCGAAACACCACCGGACCGCAGGCGGGCCGCTTTGAAACCAACTTCGCCGTGGTACTTTGAAGAGTTCCTGAGCCAAAGCTGGAAGGAGGGCATTCGAACTGGCAGCGCCCTGTTCCATATGATCCAAGAGCGTGGTTACGAGGGGAGTCAGTCGCATTTGCAGCGGCTGCTGGCGGGTTGGCGCAGAGCCGAACAGCAAGCGAGCGACCCCAAGGTAGAGCACGAAATCCTTAAGCCAGTCCGAGACCCGGAAACTGGGCACGCGATCTCCCCGGTCATCGCGGCCGCGCTGTGCATCAAGCCGCGCGGAAAGTTCACCCCGGATCAGGCGCGGAAAGTCGACACGCTCAAGACCGGCTCTCCCGCCTTCGCAACGATGCGCAGCCTCGCCATGCGGTTCAACGGTATCATGCGTGGCCGCCAAGCAGACCCGCTCCCTGCATGGATCGACGACGCGATCGAAACCAACCTGGCGCCCATCATGCGCTTCGCCCGCACCTTGAACCGGGACTTCGATGCGGTCAAAAACGCAATCGAGATGCCTTGGAGCAACGGCCAGGCGGAAGGTCAGATCAACCGCCTGAAAACCCTCAAACGCGCCATGTACGGCCGGGCTGGTCCAGAATTGTTGCGGGCGAGAATGCTACCGTTCTGCCACACAGATTGAGGCAGAGCCCTTAATTGTGAGATGCGGCTGTCATGGGGCCGGCGCTTTTCGCGCGCCTTTGCGCGATGTGATCAACCGCGGCAAGCAATCGAGGCTCCTTCTCGAAGGCGCGCAAGAGAGCAACCCTTGCATAGTCGTCGATGCTTTTGCTGACGATGGCTGTCTTAGCCAAGGGCTGAGATCGAGCGGCGGCGATTGCGGCGAGGCAGAACAGCCTAACTTCCGATCTGGGGTTCTGGACAGCGAACGACGGATCCCCGCGGAAGGTTTTGAGTGACATGGCAAAGATGACTGCGCGCATTTCGCGCCGAAGTTGCTTGGGGCCGCGCGATCGCGCGGCGCACTCAAGCATCCCTGCCCCGCGGCGCGCTCGGAATATCAGTTTTCCGGATATTTGTTCCTCACAGGGTTTGCCAAGGGTCTGCACAAGTCTCGTCCCGCAAACTTGGCAGTCAAATGCCCAGGCCCGCCTCCAATGCCTGAGCGAAAGACCCTCTCTGGAGCATTGCACGCAATGCTGGAATGGCATCTGAGCCGTCAGCGAGGCTTCTCGTGGGGTCATTGCCGGAAAGGTCAACGATCGCACAACATCTGGGTCGACTCGTGCGGCGTTGGCAATCCTCTCCGCCGTGGCCGCGTCGACACTGAAGTCCAAGGCGGTGCCATGCGCGGTATCAATTTTGATATGAGCCAACAGTTCCGCGTCATCGCAGTAGTTGGCCGCCGCCAGCCGAGATAACCAACCTGACAACAACTCGTCTGGCAGCGGCGCGACAGTTTTCGGCAGCGTGTGCGGCTTCACACCCCGGACTTCTCGAGTCGCCGATAGGCGTTCGCATGGCGCGACCAAACCGGCGTCCATTTTGCGATCGCGTCATCAGTAATTCATTCATCACCTGTGACGATGGCGTAAATGGAAAGATCCTTGATCAGGGCGAAGATGCGCGAGGTCACCCCACCGGTTAGCGCAAGTATCTGCTTAAATGACTTGACCTTCAGATTGGATTTCTTCTCGAGGGGCATTGCCGCGATGAGTGTCTGGATCATGTCCGAGAACTCGGCATCGTCGCGCCAGTTTGGCAGGTGATGTTCGTCCAGCCGCCTGGCAAGCTGGATATCACCACGGATGGCATCAACGGCCTCGCTGACCCCGAGGCAGACCAGCGACACCTCGAGTTCATTGCTAAGATACCGCAGAACATTGAGAAAGCGGCGCTGTTCGCGGTGGGTCCCGGCCAAGAGGTTGTGAACCTCGTCGATCATGATCATCCGAAGGCCAAGGTCGCGCAGGAGCGCGATGACGCGGACCTCGAGGGAAGCCACATTTTGCGCGCGGGCGCTCAGTGCCGTCGCCGGGGCGCCGACGGCGGCCAAGATGTGCAGGTAGAACCGCCGTTCGTCTGGTGCGGGCGGCGCTTGCAACAGCAGCAGCGGTGTGCGGGTGATGCCTGACGCTGGATCGTATTCTGGTGCGTATTTGCGCGACAGGTTTCGGGCGATCATCGTCTTGCCGATCCCGGAGGCACCATGCACAAGAAGCGAGGCATACGGGTTTGCCGTGGCGCTTCGATCATAACCTGCAAGCGGTCCAACACCTGTTCGGCCCGCGGAAAGCCGATCCAGATATCCGATTGAATGAGGGGGTGTTGTCACGTTAACCCGCCTAGTTTGCCAGTTGGCATGCCGTTCGTTGATCAACCGGCATGTGCCGCGGATTTCCGCGCCTCGAATGCTTCGAGCCGATTGTAGCGTATGGTGAGGGCAGAGCGGCGGCGGGCTGGGACTGAGAAACGATTGCGGGTTGCGGACTGCATAGATACGAAGCGTTGTAATCCACCCGGCGATCGGAAGCCTTGCATTACCCGCTCTCGTTTTCGGAAGGGCAAGTGGCTGTTTTCGGCGCGGTTATTGAGCCCCTTGTGTGACCAATGATCAAGGCCAGGCGCGACCTCGCGCTTGGCAGCCCCATATGAGCGCAGTTTGTCCGTAATGATCCTTTTGGGCACGAAACCCCAACGTTTAATCAGTTTGACCAAAAGCCGCTTTGCGGCGCGCTTGTCTCGCCTCGATTGAAGAATTTCTTCAAGAACGATGCCGCTTTGGTCGACTGCGCGCCAGAGCCAGTATGACCGTCCTGCGATCTTCATAACGACTTCGTCCAGATGCCAGACATCGCCAGGGCGCGGCTGCCGTCGGCGTAGAACGTGGGCGATCAGCGGGCCGAACTTGACGGTCCAGCGCCGGATCGTCTCATACGAAACGTCCACGCCACGTTCCAGCATCAGCTCCTCTACCTCCCGCAGGCTCAAGTTGAACCGGACGTAGAGCCAGACAACATGAGCGATGATCTGAGGAGGATACCGGTGGCGTTTGTAGCTGATCTTTTGTGTCTGCATCCACGTCGCCTACGCCCGGATCGATTAACCAGCAACCTCAGGCTAGTTAACGTGACAACACCTCCGTGCGGTCACCTGCTCTGGCATGTCTTCAAACCACGGATAGTGCTGTTTTGGGATGATGAGTGCGTGGCCTTCGCGGATCGGATGAAGATCGAGAAAGGCAAGCACGAGTTCATCCTCGAACAACTTGTAAGCCGGCAAGTCTGCCGCGGCAATTCGGCAGAAGGTACAGGTCTCAGACATCAACGAGCCTCTCTGTCGGTGACTTCTGAAAATCAAGGCTAGCCAGTTTGAAAGGCAGCGCAAGCGAACCTCGGCCGCCTTGTCGATGATTTCCTCTTCCAACCGATGGGATCGGAAGACTGGCGAAAGCAACATGCTTTAGTCCTACATCCAAAAGGCGAAGGGTCGGAGCCGTTACCTATCCAAATGGAGGGCGTGAAACCGCAGGTGATCATCCACAAAGCTCGAGATGAAGAAATAGCTGTGGTCATACCCCTCCTGCCGCCGCAGGGTCAGAGGATAGCCGCTCGCCTCCGCCGCCGCTTCCAGCGCGCCGGGCCTGAGCTGCTCGTCAAGGAAATCATCCGCTTCGCCCTGATCCACCAGCGTCGGGAGCCCGCCATTGGTCTTGCGCATCAGAAGGCTTGCGTCATAAGCCTCCCAGGCGCCGCGGTCGTCGCCCAGATAGGTGCTAAAGGCCTGCCGGCCCCAGGGGCAATTCACCGGATTGCAGATCGGGCTAAAGGCAGAGACGGACCTGTATCGCTCCGGGTTGCGCAACGCCAGAACCAGCGCACCGTGGCCGCCCATCGAGTGCCCGAAGATCGACCGCTGATCGCTTACCGGAAATGTCTCTTCGATCAGCCTGGGCAATTCCTTCAGCACATAGTCATACATATGGTAATGCCGGTTCCATGGGGCTTCTGTCGCATTCACATAGAACCCGGCCCCCTGCCCCAGATCATAGGTCTCCGCATTGGCCACATCGTCGCCCCGTGGGCTGGTGTCGGGTGCCACCAACGCAATACCGAGTTCCGCCGCAAGGCGCTGCGCCCCGGCTTTGTGCATGAAATTCTCATCTGTACAGGTCAGGCCAGAGAGGAAGTAGATCACAGGGACCTTCTGCCCCTGCGCGGTCTGTGGCGGCAGGTAGATCGCGAAGCGCATATCGCAGTTCAACCTATCGGAATGATGGCTGTAATGTTTGGTCCAGCCACCAAAGACCTTGTTGGCGCTCTTTAGTTCCAATGACATGGCAGGTCTCCCAGAAGTTGTTCGGACCGCGCCGCAAGCGGCGCGGCACCGGAGGCAGTCAGCTGTCAAAATGAATGACAGAACGGATGCTCTTGCCCTCATGCATCAGGTCGAAAGCCTCGTTGATCTCTTCCAGACTCATGGTGTGGGTGATAAAATCATTCAACTTGAACTCGCCCTGCATGTAGCGTTCGACATAGTCAGGCAGCTCTGACCGCCCCTTGACCCCGCCAAAGGCCGAGCCGCGCCAGACCCGGCCGGTGACCAGCTGGAACGGACGGGTCGAGATCTCCTGCCCCGCACCGGCGACTCCGATGACCACGGATTCGCCCCAGCCCTTGTGGCAGCATTCCAGCGCCGAGCGCATGACATTGACGTTGCCGATGCATTCGAAGGAATAATCGACGCCGCCGTCGGTCATCTCGACGATCACCTCCTGAATCGGCTTGTCGTGATCCTTGGGGTTGATGAAGTCGGTCGCGCCCAGCTTGCGGGCGAGGTCGAATTTGCTTTCGTTGATGTCGATGACGATGATCCGGCTGGCCTTGGCCATCGTGGCGCCGATCACGGCGGAAAGGCCGATGCCGCCCATGCCGAAGATCGCGACGGTTGCGCCCTCCTCGACTTTGGCGGTGTTCATCACGGCGCCCATGCCGGTGGTGACGCCGCAGCCCAGCAGGCAGACCTCTTCCAACGGCGCCTCGGGGTTCACCTTGGCGAGGGAGATTTCCGGCAGTACAGTGTATTCCGAGAAGGTCGAACAGCCCATGTAATGCAGGATCGGCTGGCCGTCCTTGTAGAAGCGGCTCGTGCCGTCCGGCATCAGACCCTTGCCTTGCGTTTCGCGGATCTTCTGGCAGAGGTTGGTCTTGCCGGATTCGCAGAATTTGCACTCGCCGCATTCCGGCGTGTAGAGCGGGATCACGTGATCGCCAACCGCTACGCTGGTGACGCCCTCGCCGATCGATTCGACGATGCCGCCGCCTTCATGGCCGAGAATGACCGGGAACAGCCCCTCGGGGTCTTCGCCGGACAGGGTGAACGCATCCGTGTGGCAGACGCCCGAAGCGATGATCTTGATCCGCACTTCGCCCTCCTTGGGCGGCATCACTTCGATCTCTTCGATCGAGAGCGGTTCGTTGACGGCCCAGGCGACAGCGGCTTTGCATTTGATGATATCGGTCATGGCACTCGCTTTGTTTTGCTTGATGTCTGACCGACAAATAGACTATCCCAAGAGAAGCGATAATCAAGTTGATTTACAAAACACTATTACCATCATGCAACAATTGTGGGGTTGAAGAGGAACACAGTGCTGAGCTGGGAAGGGGTTTCCGAATTCGTAGCTGTGGCCGAAACCCATAGCTTTACCGCCGCTGCCGGAAATCTCGGGATTTCCACCGCACAGGTCAGCCGCCAGATCGGAGCACTGGAGGCGCGGCTCGACACCAAGCTTTTCTACCGCACCACGCGTAGGGTGACGATCACCGAAACCGGGCAGGTCTATTACAACCATTGCCGCCAAGTGCTCGACGGGCTGGCCGAGGCCGAGCGCGCGATCACCGATCTGCAGCAGAACCCCAAGGGACGCTTGAACATGACCGCACCCGTGACCTTTGGAGAAAGCCGCATCGCACCTTTGGTCAATGATTTCCTGCGGCGCTTCCCAGATCTGGAGATCAATCTAAGGCTAACCAACCAGTTGCTCGACCTCGTGGCGGAAAGCTATGATCTTGCCATTCGGCTGGGCGAGTTGGAGGACAGTTCCATGATGGCAAGACGCCTGAGTTCACGCCGGCATTACACCTGCGCCGCGCCCGACTACCTCGCCGCCCATGGCACCCCGCACACCCTGTCCGAACTCGACAAGCACAATTGCCTTCAGGGTACTTTGGGATATTGGCGGTTTCAGGAAAAAGGAACCATGCGGCATGTTCGGGTGAAGGGCAATCTGCGCTGCAACAGCGGGGCCTCTCTGGTCGATGCCGCACGCAGGAACCTGGGGATCATTCAGCTGCCAGATTACTACGTCGAGGGAGAGCTGCAGGAAGGGAGGCTGGTTTCGATTCTGGAAACCTATCGCGCGCCTGACGATGGCATCTGGGCGATCTATCCGCAAAACCGGCATCTGTCGCCAAAAGTCCGGTTCCTGATTGACCACATCGGGGACGGGTTGCGATGAATCGTCCGTCAAAGGCACAGAGGAACTTTAGATGATTGTCAGAGATCCCCCGAAGGCGCTGAACCTGTTCTTTGTCATGCAGGGCTCGATCGTTCCCAGAATCGCGGGCAGAATTGTCGGGGTCGCCGTGCTGACGGCGGCGGTGCTGTTGGTTGATCAACATATCGTCCCCCTGCCCCGCGTCTCCATTGCGGCGATGGGCGTCTTTGGCATCGCGCTGTCGCTATTTCTCGGGTTCCGCAACAATGCTGCTTATGACCGCTGGTGGGAGGCGCGCAAGCTTTGGGGGACAATGATCGCCGACCTGCGCAATCTGGGGCGACAGCTTACCATCTTTGTTCCTGAGGCCGAAGACCGCCGGAAAATCCTATCTTTAGGGGTGGCATTCAGCCATCTGCACCGCGGCTTTCTGCGAAACGCAGAGGTAAGGGCGGATCTGTCTGGTTGGATAGACGAAACCCGCGCGCAAGCCTTGCTCGCAAAGACCAATCCCGCAGATGCGGCCCTGCGGGCGATGGCGGAGCAGATAAGCACCTTGAGCAATAGCGGCGCCGTTGATGGCTTCGGGAAGATGACCCTGTCTAGCACGCTGTCTTCGCTGGCTATGGCGCAGGCCGGATGCGAACGGATTGCGACGACGCCCTTGCCCTTTGTCTATTCCCTTCTGGTGCGCCGCACGACCTATCTCTATTGCTTTTTGCTGCCCTTTGCCCTGATCGAGGCGACGAACTGGTTCGCGCCGGTCTTCACCGCGGCGGTTGCCTATGTTTTTTTTGGGCTGCAGGCCGTTACCAACGAACTCGAACTGCCGTTTCGAAACGTGCAAAATGGTTTGCCGCTCGACGCCATGTGCCGGATCATCGAGAGGTCTGCCTGTGAAGCCCTCGACCAAAAGCCGCCTCCGGCTTGGCCCCCCCAGAAATACGTCCTTACCTGACCCCTTCGACGCCGCCGACGTGTTGCCGGATTCGGCAATCGTTGAGCGCTTTATTGCCGCAATTTCTGTCTATAGAGCCAACTGCGTTGATCGCCCTTCGAAAACGTGTCTCTCGCGGTGAGCTTGCTGATGCCAACATTGACGCAGGCTGTCATAGTGCATAACGTCCTCGGGTGTTGTCACGTTAACTAGCCTGAGGTTGCTGGTTAATCGATCCGGGCGTAGGCGACGTGGATGCAGACACAAAAGATCAGCTACAAACGCCACCGGTATCCTCCTCAGATCATCGCTCATGTTGTCTGGCTCTACGTCCGGTTCAACTTGAGCCTGCGGGAGGTAGAGGAGCTGATGCTGGAACGTGGCGTGGACGTTTCGTATGAGACGATCCGGCGCTGGACCGTCAAGTTCGGCCCGCTGATCGCCCACGTTCTACGCCGACGGCAGCCGCGCCCTGGCGATGTCTGGCATCTGGACGAAGTCGTTATGAAGATCGCAGGACGGTCATACTGGCTCTGGCGCGCAGTCGACCAAAGCGGCATCGTTCTTGAAGAAATTCTTCAATCGAGGCGAGACAAGCGCGCCGCAAAGCGGCTTTTGGTCAAACTGATTAAACGTTGGGGTTTCGTGCCCAAAAGGATCATTACGGACAAACTGCGCTCATATGGGGCTGCCAAGCGCGAGGTCGCGCCTGGCCTTGATCATTGGTCACACAAGGGGCTCAATAACCGCGCCGAAAACAGCCACTTGCCCTTCCGAAAACGAGAGCGGGTAATGCAAGGCTTCCGATCGCCGGGTGGATTACAACGCTTCGTATCTATGCAGTCCGCAACCCGCAATCGTTTCTCAGTCCCAGCCCGCCGCCGCTCTGCCCTCACCATACGCTACAATCGGCTCGAAGCATTCGAGGCGCGGAAATCCGCGGCACATGCCGGTTGATCAACGAACGGCATGCCAACTGGCAAACTAGGCGGGTTAACGTGACAACACCGGCTGGACCGCTGCCCAAAGGGCACGGTCTCGCGGCAACCAGACTGCCCGCGCGCATATCGAAACACTCATGTCCGCGCTGCCCGCTCATTGCAAAATCATCACGGCGATCGACGGCCACCCCGCCACACTTTCATGGCTCGGATCGGTCGCCGGGCACCAGACCATCCCGATGGGCGTCGAGCACTTCGGCCAGACCGGCACCATCGGCGAGCTTTACCGCCATCACGGCATTGATGCCGTCGCCATCGTGGAAAAGGTGAATGGACTGACGGCGGGGAAACATGTGAGCCAGGGCGTTCTGGGGTCGCTGATCTACAACTGACAGCCGACGTCCTGGCCTGCTCGGAGGGTCCTAAGCATCTTTGGGTTACACCAGACCGGTGATTGGCACTGTAGACCGCGAACCACCGCAATCCTCTCTTCGGCTTACCTCGTGGTCCGGCTGAAGCGCGACTGGGCGGCCGCGACGGTCTCGATCGTATCGGCGGCCTGCTGGCCCAAGGCTCCGGCAACGTCATGTGTCAGCAGATTTGTCAGGATGCTGAGTGCCCCCTTGGAGCGGAAGACGAGGCCGGTGTTGGTCGTCGCCGACAGGACGTGCTGGCTGTATTTCAAGGCCCAATGGCAGGATTCATCACAGATCACGATCATGTCGATCCCGGCCTCAACTGACAGCCCGGCGAGGGTCTCTGCCTGTACACTGTAGGGGTAAGTATCAACGATCACCAGTGTTTTTTTCTCCGCCGGATCGGTGAAGAGCGCACCGTAGGCTTCGTCCTGCCCGTCGAGATAGGATACTCTCGGTCGCACGTTTTCGAGCATCGCCGCAAAGCCGATGGCGATGTGCCGGATGATCTGGAAGCTGGTCATATAGACCGCCTCGGAGGCGGCCAAAAGTTCGACGCACTGATGCCAGTTCGGATCGTTGCGCAACCCGTGCACTTGCTCAATGGCGGCGATCTCAAGCCGCAAGTTCTGGCTGGCCCATTCCTCCAACCGGCCGGACTGACCGTAGCGTTCGAGGCGCTGACCAAGGCTGCCCTCCTCCGACAGGGCAGTCACGAATATTCGGCTTTGCTCGAACGACTTGGCTTCGGAAAAATCTCGGAAGCCGATCTTGCGGACAAATCGGCTGACCGTCATCGCGCTGACGCCGACCTTGGCGGCAAGAGAGGCATTGGTTTCGACCATCAGACCTTCGGGGTTGGTTTTCAGATAGTTCGCCAGCGACCGCTCTGCCTTCGAGAGGCTGGGCAAATGCTCCTGAATTCGTTGCGTTAATGAGGCGCTCATCCGATTATCTTACTGCGGTGCTGATCTTCGGAGTTCCCGGTGGCCAAGGCCGTCCGAACCGTGACCCGCCGCAAACGCCTGTGCAATAACGGGGTATGTTATGTCTAACCATGTTATTCTTGTAACTAGAACTCTATGGCGTTACAAGCGTAACCACAGGTTCTGGGGAGGAGCGGCGATCTATGGCAAGTACACACATAACTCGCTCGGGAAAACCGAGGGCCCGCGCACTGGGCTTGAACTTCGAGGGAAAACCAGGTCCAAGCAACAACATCACGGATGTTGACGGCGTATCAGTTGGGTACTCCACGATCGTCGAGGGTGATGGTGCGCTGCGCGTTGGTGACGGTCCCGTTCGAACCGGAGTAACTGCGATTTTACCGAGACGCCCCAAAAACCTCTCTATCCCGGTTTTCGCCGGCTACCACAATTTCAACGGCAACGGCGAAATGTCTGGCGCGCACTACCTCGACGAAGTTGGCCAACTGACCTTTCCGGTCACCATCACGAACACACATTCCTGCGGCGTCACCCGCGACGCCACGCTGAAATGGGCGAGCCGTGCGCATCCGGGCTCTCTGACTGATGCCTTCGGTTTGCCCGTTTCGGCGGAAACCTATGACGGGTTTCTCAATGACATCAACGGGTTTCATGTCACCGAAGATCATGTGTTCGAAGCCATCGAAACGGCTTCTTCCGGGGCTATCGAAGAAGGCAGCGTCGGCGGTGGGACGGGCATGAAGTGTTTTGGATTCAAGGCTGGGTCCGGGAGCGCCTCGCGGGTGGTCCGCTATGGCGACGAAAGCTACATGGTTGGTGTTTTCGTCCAGGCGAATTTCGGCACGCGCGAGCATCTGACTATCTGCGGCATAAACATCGGTGCCGGGCTGCCGGAACCCGCGATCGTGACGCACACACCGCCGACAGATCTGAGTTCGATCATCGTGGTGATTGCCACTGACGCGCCGCTGATGCCGCATCAGCTGAAACGCCTGTCGCGTCGCGCGACCTTGGGGATGGGGCGGCTTGGTACAATCGGAAACCACTCTTCAGGCGATCTTTTTCTCGCCTTCTCCACCGCAAACGAAACAGCACTGGCGGCGAAGGAAGCCAGCGCGCAACGTGCGGCATTCATCCCGGACCCGCATCTCGACCAGCTTTTCGAAGCGGTGGTTCAAGGGGTTGAAGAGGCGATCATAAACAGCATGGTGGCCGCTGAAACAATGGTCGGACGCGACGGTAACACCGTCCCCGCCATCCCGCATAACGTCCTGCGGCAATTGGCCGATACCGCCGAACCGGCGCGGGCAGAGGAGTGATTTCGAGAGGAAGGCAGAGAAGATCGAGATGAGCGCCGAAACTATTGCTCCAACCCCGGTCGTGTACGGCTTGCAAAAGCGTTTCGGACAACTCGAGGTTTTGAAGGGCCTCTCGCTGACCGTCCGCGAAGGCGAGCTCTGCCCAAAACGGACATCACAAATGTTGTGCAACTGTCTCCAGGATTTCCCTGAACTGCGAGTCCTCTTCGCGCAAAGCCGACCAGAGTAGAATGATGCCGGCCGTTGCATTGGGCGTCGAAACAGGAATTGTCACCAATGGTTTCCCGTCATAGCTGATATTGCCTGGTGGGCGCGAGTAGCTGATACCGACGCCGCTTCCATGCGCGGCCAGGGAGCGCATCATCTCCAAAGACGTCGCCCGATGGGCTACCTGGGGCAACACGCGAAGCTCATTGAACAGGTTTCGCAAATACCCTTCCGACAAATCTTCGGCGAAGAGGATAATCGGATGATCGACCAACTGTGCTAGATCGACAGAGCGTTGTTTCGCCAAGGGGTGATCGCACGAGAGAAATGCGACCGGGGCAACCTCTCGTAGTTTCTTGCGCCTAAATCTCCCTTCAAATCCAATGTCATAGGTTATCGCCACGTCCACGCGCCCCTCAGCGACATCGGATGCAAGGCCAGAAAAACGTCCCTCAAGGCCTTGGAAGGTGATTGCAGGGAAGCGTGATTTCAGCTTTTCCATCACTGGCGCAAGATACCAAGGCGCGATGTCCTCGAAACAACCCAACACAAAGGGGCGCGTTGTGTCGCGCCCCAACTCGATATCGCTCGCCATGCCAAGAAGTGCATGCGCTTTTTCCACGAACCGGTGCCCGAACGGCGTCATCATGATGCCGGCACCTTTGCGCCGGTCGAAGATCTTTCGTCCGATCCGCTCTTCCACGCGGGTAATCGCAACCGATAATGAGGGTTGCGAGACATGCAAACGGGCAGCTGCGTCGGTCAGGCTGCATGTTTCGGCAACGGTCACGATGTATTCGTACTGGCGTAGGGTAATGTATAGCATGAAACTATACATACTATGACTAGACATTATTGGGAATTAATTATGAGGGGATTTACATTACACTGAGACAGAGGAGAAACGTGATGCACACACTTTTGACCCAAGACGACATTGACACCTTTCAGCGCGATGGAGTCGTCCTGATCAAAGGGCTTTTCAAGGACCATGTTGAGAAAATCCGCAAAGGAATCGAGCGCAACATGGCAGAGCCAGGCCCCTATGCTGCCGAAAATCTCAAGGAGGGCGAAGGTGGGCGCTTTTTTGACGATTACTGCAACTGGACCCGTATCCCCGAGTTCGAAGATGCCATTCGCAATTCGCCAGCAGCCGAGGTGGCGGCGGATCTGATGCAGTCAAATAAGGTGCAGGTGTTTCACGATCATGTGCTGGTGTCGCGTTGCCCTTTAATCTGAGACGCGACGCGTTTGGCGACAATTTTTGCCCTTAATTGTGAGATACGGCTGTCATGGGGCCCCTGTTTCTCGCGCACCTTTGCGCGATGTGATCAACCGCGGCAAGCAATCGAGGCTCCTTCTCGAAGGCGCGCAAGAGAGCAACCCTTGCATAGTCGTCGATGCTTTTGCTGACGATGGCTGCCTTAGCCAAGGGATGAGATCGAGCGGCGGCGATTGCGGCGAGGCAGAACAGCCTAACTTCCGATCTGGGGTTCTGGACAGCGAACGACGGATCCCCGCGGAAGGTTTTGAGTGACATGGCAAAGGTGACTGCGCGCATTGCGCGCCGAAGTTGCTTGGGGCCGCGCGAGCGCGCGGCGCACTCAAGCATCTCTGCCCCGCGGCGCGCTCGGTATATCAGTTTTCCAGATATTTGTTCCTCACGGAGTTTGCCAAGGGTCTGCACAAGTCTCGTCCCGCAAACTTGGCAGTCAAATGCCCAGGCCCGCCTCCAATGCCTGAGCGAAAGACCCTCTCTGGCGCATTGCATGCAATGCTGGAATGGCATCTGAGCCGTCAGCGAGGCTTCTCGTGGCGTCATTGCCGGAAAGGTCAAAGATCGAACAACATCTGGGTTAACCCGTGCGGCGTTGGCAATCTTCGCCGCCGCAGCCGCGTCGACGTTGAAGTCCAAGGCGGTGCCATGCGCGGTATCGATTCTGAGATGAGCCAGTAGTTCCGCATCATCACAGTAGTTGGCCGCCGCCAGCCGAGACAACCAACCTGACAACAACTCGTCTGGCAGCGGCGCGACAGTCTTGGGCAGCGGGTGCGGCTTCACACCCGGGACTTCTGGAGCCGCCGATGGGGGTTCGCATGGCGCGACCAAACCGGCGTCCATTTTGCGATTGCGTCATCGGTGATGCATTCCTCGCCTGTGATAATGGCGTCGATGGAAAGATCCTTGACCAGAGCGAAGATGCGCGAGGTCACCCCACCGGTCAGTGCCAAGACCTGCTTGAGAGATTTGACCTTCAGGTTGGACTTCTTTTCCAGTGGCATGGCAGCAATAAGGGTCTGGATCATGTCCGAGAACTCGGCATCGTCGCGCCAGTTTGGCAGATGATGTTCGTCCAGCCGTCGGGCAAGCTGGATATCACCGCGAATAGCATCGACGGCCTCGCTGACCCCAAGGCAGACCAGTGACACCTCGAGTTCATTGCTGAGATACCGCAGGACATTGAGAAATCGGCGCTGTTCGCGGTGGGTCCCGGCCAAGAGATTGTGGACCTCGTCGATCATGATCATCCGCAGGCCAAGGTCGCGTAAGAGCGCGATGACACGGACTTCGAGGGAAGCCACATTTTGAGCGCGGGCGCTAAGAGCCGTCGCCGGGGCGCCGACGGCGGCCAGGATGTGCAGGTAAAACCGCCGTTCATCAGGTGCGGGCGGCGCTTGCAACAGCAGAAGCGGTGTGCGGGTGATGCCCGACGCCGGATCGTATTCTGGTGCGTACTTGCGCGACAGGTTTCGGGCAATCATCGTCTTTCCGATCCCGGAGGCGCCATGCACAAGAAGCCCAGGCATACGGGTTTGTCGTGGCGCTTCGATCATGCCCTGCAAGCGGTCCAACACCTGTTCCGCCCGAGGAAAGCCGATCCAGATATCCGATTGAATGAGGGCGATCCGGCCGTCTTCTTCAGTTGTCCCTGCCCTCAATTCACCATCTCTCCACCTTGAACAATGGGCGCGATGTATCACCCGTATCGATCGGGCGCAGCCCTTCGGTTGTCGAGACGGCCGAGTTCGTGCCCTTCAATGTCCCTTTTCTTTCACGGGTTCTGCGTTCGGCCTTCGTCAGGCCCCGGCTTTCAGCTTCGATCTGGCGTTGCTGTCGGATCAGCTCAGCCAGCACCAGCTCATTAGACCCGGACTTGCCAAGGGCACGGGCCTTCCTCATCGCTTCGCGATATTCCCAGAGCGAGACGGGCGGAATTTCCAGGTTTCTGTACCGCGCCTCAACATACCGGCCATCGTCCAGTTCGACCCAGATCATTGAGATATCGCGAGGATCGTAGCGAACGACCACCTTTCCATCCCCGCGCCCAATGTGGCCTGCAAGGGCATCGGACCAGTACCTTATCTGGAACAGATGGATGCCGTCACGCCTGATCTTGCGCAGTTCACTCGGCAGGAAGCTCACCTGAAAGGCTTCCATCTCGAAGGGGATGTCGCCTGTCATTTGCTCTGAGAGCGCCTCCCATTTGGCAACGGGCGTGCAGCCAAGACTTGAATGAATGCTGTTGTTGTAACGGCAGATTTCCAGAGCAAACCAGCGATCGAATTCGCTCAACGTCATCGTGGCCTTGCTTTCGGCGTCATAGTCGCCCTTTGCCGCGATCGAGGATTGCGTTGTTCCCGGCAACAGGTGAACGGCCCCCATCATGGTGCCGATCAACCGTTCGATGTGACCACCGAAGTGAGGACTTGCTGGCGGTCGATAGACCAGATCGATCCCCCAATCCGCACAGGCCGACCGAAAGGCGCGCGACCGGAAATCGCGACCGTTATCGACGTGGATGCTGTGCGGTTTGCCCTGTGCCGGCCAAGGAACATCGCACGCCAATTCCGCAAGAAGTTCCTCCTTGAGGGCCACCGCCTGTGTCAGGCAAAGCGCCACTGACAGACGCGAAGGTGCCTCGAGAGAGGTGTAATATCCGGTCACCATCCGCGTTGCGACGTCGATCGCCAGCGTGACCCAAGGCCGCCCAATTGGTTTGCGTTCAAAGCCGTCGACAAGAATGATGTCCGCCGGTGTATGATCAATTTGGACGATCTCCAGTGGCATACTGGCCTTGTTCTCACCTGTGACCGGCGCAAATTTCTGGCGGGCCGCCTTTGCGCCCTCTCGTGCCTTCGCAACTTCGCGGGCATCCATCGCATCCAGACGACGCTGAACCGTTCGCCGTGTCGGCGGTTGCAAGCCCTCCTGCCAGCAAGCGCTGCGGATTTCTGTCACGACGCGCGACAAGCTCGAACGCTCCCGGCGCAAGAAATAGCGGCGAAGGTGCTCCTCGATTACCGCTTCGACTTTGCTGGATATTAACATCGTCCCGGTCGGGCGGCCCCGTTTCCGCGGAGCCAGAGCGCTGGTGCGCCCACCCTCTTCCGCCAACCGTTTTATCCAACGCCAGACCGTCGCCCTGCTGACACCAAGCTCCCAAACGGCGTCATTGATGCCACGTTCCAGGCTGCCAGTCCCATTGAGATATGCCTGAACAAGAGGGCGCAGCACCGCGGCCCTGCGCGCCTCTTCAGCACCAACAGCAACGCAGTCTTCGCCATCATCATTCATCGATATTTGCCGCAAATGTCTGTGAACCCTGTCTCAGGTTTAAGGGCAAAAATATCAGAATTAAAGGCAAAATCTCATATTTAAGGGCAAAGCTCAGCCGTTGATTTCGTTGGATTTCCCATCTCACAATTAAGGGCTACGCGACACCTGGGGTGGCCCGTACGAAAAGCTGCACCGCGAACTCGTCTTCGAGCCTTTTGAGAAGGCTCACGACGTTAAGATCCAAGTCGTCACGCTGTACTCCGCGGACGCACTCGCTCAGCTGCGCGCTCAAAAGGAAGCGCCGCAATATGACGTCATCCATTTCTCCGGGGGGCAGGAGGTCATCGCCGCTCGGGAAGGGCTTCTGGCGCCGATCGAACCTGCGGAGCTGGAGAACGCACCGGATCTTTACCCCTTTGCTAGCGAGGGAATGACGCGTGGCGAAGGGCCGGTCCACCTGGTTACGACTGTCGGGCTGCTCTACAACGAAGAAACCGCACCGCGTGTGCCGACTTCGTGGAAGGACCTTTGGGATGCTGAATATGGCGACCATATCGTCCTGACGGATCTGTCGAACTCCTTCGGTCTCCTTGGCTTCTTGATGATGAACAGGGTCTGGGGTGGCGCGATTGAAGATGCGACTGCCGGCCTGGAGAAGGTTGGCGAGTTGATCGAAAATTCGATGATCGTAACCACCTCGCCCGAAATTCAGCAAAATTTTGCACAGAACGATGCTTGGATCACTCCTTTCGCCCAAGACTATGCGCACGTCATTCGTGAATCTGGTCTCCCGGTGAAGTTCGTGGTGCCCGAGGAGGGCGTTGCGGGGGTGTACTTCACGGCCAACCTTGTCGCGAACCGGCCCAATCAGGACTTGGCAAAGAAGTTGATCGACTTCGAGCTGTCGCCCGAGGTGCAAGAAGCTTTTGCGCGTGCGATGCGGTATTCTCCGAGCAACTCCAAAGCCGTTCTCGACGACGATATTGCGGACGAGATTCTGCATGGTGACGCCATGTCCTCGCTCGTCCGCTTCGATCCGTTGGAGATGGATGCGCATCGAAATCAGCTCGTCGAAGACTGGAAGAAGCTGATTTCCCGCTAACTGGCGCAGGAAAGGAGACGCGCATGAATCGCGCAAGAAACGACTTAATTCTCGTCGCGCCCGGTTTGGTATTGTTGTGCTTGGTTTTCCTCGTGCCAGTAGGGAGTATCCTGTTCCTCGGCATTCGGGACTCTGAGGGGCAGGCCACTACCGAGCACCTCGCGCGGTTTCTCGGTGATCCTTACTACTTGTCCGTCGCTTGGCGCACCGTGCGCCTGTCGCTGATCATCACTGTGATCTGTGCGGTGGCGGGCTTCCCTCTTGCCTATATCATGGCAAGGGGGAAACCCCGGCTCAGGATGTGGCTGATCATCGCTGTCACGCTGCCCCTTATGACCAGCGTAGTCGTGCGCACATTTGGCTGGATGGTCATCTTCGGCCGCAACGGACTGCTTCCCGATTTCCTGCACAGCCTGGGCTTGGTTGGGCGCAACTTCACGCTCATGCAGACCGAGACAGCGGTGGTCATCGGCATGGTGCAAGTGCTGTTTCCGTTCATGGTGCTGTCTATTCTCGGCGTCATTATGAGGATCGACCCTCGCCTGGAAGAAGCGAGCCGCGTAATGGGTTGCTCCTTCCTAACCTCCTTGCGGCGCGTTGTGCTGCCCTTGTCTACTCCGGGGGTGGTCGCGGGTGCGCTTTTGGTCTTCACGCTTTCTGCAAGCTACTTCATCACCCCCGCACTCTTGGGCGGTCCCAGGGTGCCCATGCTCGCCAGCTCAATCTACGAGGCCGCGACCAAAACTCTCGATTGGCAGTTCGCGGCGGCACAGGCGATTATTCTCTTGGCGGGTGTCATGGCGCTGATGATCCCCTATGCAAAACTCACGAGGCAGAGCAATGGTTAAAGCTGTACCCATGAGTGTTCGAGTAGCCGCAGCATTGTTCCTTGCACTTACTCTGCTTTTCGTTCTTGGGCCGCTGATTATCGTTATTGGTGTGTCCTTTACGGCGGGAGACTACATATCCTTTCCACCCCAGGGCTTCAGCCTGCGTTGGTATAAGGCCGTGTTGTCATCTTCAACTTATACAGGAACCGCCCTGACCAGCCTGTGGCTCGCGATCGCCGTCACCATAAGCGCAACACTGATCGGAGCTGCGGCCGCCATCGCTTTGAACCGGCGGCTCCTGCCAGGGTCCGGAGCGATCTCGACATTGTTTCTCGCCCCTCTGGTGTTGCCGACGATCGTTCTGGCTCTGGGCTTGCTGATGTTCTGGAGTGCTTGGGTCGGTCCGACATCCTTCACGGTCCTGTGGCTCGGGCATACGGTTATCGCTATCCCCTATGTGGTGAGAACCACGCTGGCGGTGCTGTCCACCTCAGACCGCTTCTTGGAAGAGGCAGCGCGTACCATGGGGGCGGGACCATGGAAGGCGTTGCGGCACGTGACCGTGCCTCAGGCATTGCCTGGCGTGGCGGCGGGAGCATTCTTTGCCTTCAACATCTCCTTCGACGAAGCGATCCTATCTCTTTTCCTGCGCTCGCCGGAGGTCGTTACCTTGCCGATCCAGATCTATACGCAGCTTGAATTCAGCCCAGACCCTTCGATTGCTGCAGTCTCCACCCTCATGATCATGATGACCATTTTGCTGATTGTCGTCATTGATCGAATTCTTGGCATTCAACGCGTGGCAAATTGACATGACTACTGTGGTTTCACTTGAAAACGTGACCAAATCCTTCGGAACCGTCCAGGTGATCAAGGGCATTTCGCTAGCGATTGAGAAGGGGGAGTTTGTCAGCCTTCTGGGGCCATCTGGATGCGGCAAGACCACGCTGCTACGCATGATCGCCGGCCTTGAAAGCACGACGTCAGGACGCATTGTGATCGGAGGCGCCGACGCCACCGCACTGCCTCCCGAACGCCGCGACATCGCAATGGTGTTCCAGTCCTACGCCTTGCTCCCGCATCTCAGCGTCCGGGAAAATATCCTGTTTCCACTTCAAATGCGCCGGATCGGCAATCGGAGTGAACAGCAGGATCGCGCACAGCAGGTGCTGAAGATGGTCCAAATGGATCATCTGGCCGACCGAAAGCCCCGTGAGCTGTCGGGTGGCCAGCAGCAACGTGTTGCGATTGCCCGTGCAGTGGTCTCTGAGCCGCAAGTGCTGCTGCTGGATGAGCCTCTGTCAAATCTCGATGCCAAGTTGCGCGAGAACATGCAGGAAGAGTTGATCAAATTGCACATGCAGACGGGGCTCACTACGATCTTCGTCACCCACGACCAGGAAGAAGCGTTGAGCTTATCGGACCGGGTGATCCTCCTCAACAAGGGTGACATTGAGCAAGAGGGGACGCCGAGCGAGATTTACAACCAACCTCGCACGCGCTTTGCGGCCTCCTTCATGGGGTCGGGAAACCTGATTGACGCTGACATCGAGTGTTCCGGTCCGAATGCCTTTGCCGTGATCGGCGATCAGCGCCTCCCGCTTGGCCAGCGCGAACTGAGCGATGGTGATCGCGTAACGCTGATGTTGCGGCAGGAAGCGATCAGGCTGTCGCCAGACATCAATGCACAGGATGTTACCGCGACAGTCGAGACCAGGGTCTTTCTAGGTGCGCGAACCCGATACGTGCTCAATCTCGGAGGGCAGTCAATTCGCTGCCTTGGAGATGCAGACCTAATACATGGTGAGCACCAAAGGTTGAGCCTGGAAATTTCTCCCTCTTCGGTGATCGTAATGGCTAAGCATTAAGCGAATAGGTGCTGAAAAGTCTCCGATCGGCGACGTAGTGTATCTGAAATATCGTAATCGCAGATTGGAGGGAGTCCATGGGATAGGCGGATGAATCTTTGACTGGGAGGTGCTGGTAAATCCCCAGTCAGCACCTCTGCATCTCTGCATAATGCGAATATAAAACGGAAATGGAAAATACTGTGATAGGACGTGTCTGGCGTGGATGGGCGAAGCCCGAGTTTGCCGATGGCTATGAGGAACTGCTGACGAAGGAAACTCTTCCCGCATTGCACCGGGTGTCGGGATACAAGGGTTCATACTTCATGCGTCGAGAGCTTGACGATGGAGATGTCGAGTTCGTCGAGATCACCTTCTGGGAATCCATGGATTCGATTATTGCCTTCGCCGGAGCAGACTGCACCAAGGCAGTCGTGCCGCTCGAAACTCAAGCGTACCTTACTCGTTTCGACGATTCCTCGGTACATTTTGAGGCGACTTGGTGCCCTTGAGTAAGGGCGGGCGCCGCAAGGCTCAATGGGCAATCTTCATGCCGGGTGGGCCTGCGGCGGAAGAGCAGTTTCACGGCAACATGCCCGAAAACATCGAGCTCGTCAGCATATCTGAGCCAAGCATCTGCATGCTCCCGGCTCGGAGCAATCTGTAGGCGAGCAGGCGTGACCTGATACTGCTTCTGCGGCCATCGGGGGCGGATTGGCTAGAGTACACAGCTCTGCCGAGTACCCCGGTGGTCAAGAAAATAGGTATAGCGGCGGAGAGTGACGCTGCGGACCATCGTACGATTTATCTCTATGATTCAATGCTGTGTTGACTGCTCATGTTGGACATATGTGGCTTGATGTCACGTGATGTGGGTGTTCGGAGGAAATTCTTATTTGGAACATGGCAAGCTCAGGGGATGTAAAATGTTTCGGCGAAATGTCTCTATGCCTCGCGGCGAATTGCTGTGCGTCGCATTTCAGACTGCGCAATCTGCTTTGAGGTCCAGCCCGATTTGGGTGCGACGGTGAGCGTGATCCACTTTGTTCGCGTGATAAGAAGACTTTGCGTGCCGGGGGAGGGGCGCGAATGGGGCAATGTAAGCAGGAGAACCTCAGTCGCGGGTGAGCCGGCAATCTTTCGCCGATGGGATTGCCTGACACAACTTTTCCGAAAGCGGAATCGAAATGTAGCCTACGATTGAATGACAAATTCCGTTCCATTGTGAGGAGTTAGCAAGCATGACGAGAGCCCGCTTCACGCTAGGCACGCGAGTCCTTGTTCAGCCCGATGGAGCGCATGAGCCAATAGTGGGTTTGATCGCCGATGGTCCCCTGCTCATTGCTGCTGGCCCATTTTTCAAAGTCCGGACCGATGAGCTGGCGTACTGGTACCCGGTGGAGCAAATCAGCCCATACCTTCACCTGGTGAAGGCAGACGATGGTTCCGACGTGGGGAGGTCGGGGGTAGGGCGCTCAACGCGCTATCGTAGCGTTTAAAGCGTGTATCCGCTTTGATCAAAGGGATGCATTCTCGGAGACGCCATTTAAAGAAGTCTACCGGTTTAAGGGCCTTATTTTTTGTTCGCTCCATATTGTTTTGGAGCTTGTGAGCCTATCGGGCGATGATTGGTTTGCGATGTTTATCGCATGGGTGTAAGCGCTGTCACCGCGGCACGCCTGTTCAGCTTGACGGGTTGAAGTTCCATGGCAGGAGCTCGTCGATCCTGCTGGCGGGGTGACCGGCGGCGATGGCTTCGAGGGTCGCCTTGATGTAGGCGAAGGGCTCGACGCCGTTGATCTTCGCGGTGGCGATCAGGGAGGCGATGCGGGCCCAGGTGCGGCCACCCTCGTCGTGGCCGGCGAAGAGAGCATTCTTCCGCGTGAGCGCAATCGGGCGGATCAGGTTCTCGACGGCATTGGAGTCGATCTCGACGCGGCCGTCGTGAAGGAAGGTCTGCAGGCCGCCCCACTGGCGATGGATGTAGGTCAGCTTTTCGCCCAGGCGCGACTTGGCCGAGATACGCAGGCGCTGTGCCTGCAGCCAATCACCGAACTCGGCCACGAGGGGCACGCTGCGGGTCTGGCGGGCCGACAGGCGTTGGCCCGGGCCCATGCCGCGGATCTCGGCCTCGATGCGGTAGAGCTCGGCAATGCGGCGCAGCCCCTCGGCGGCGATCTCGGATCCATCCCGGTCGAAGACTTCCTTCAGCTTGCGGCGAGCGTGTGCCCAGCAGTGGGCAACCGTGATCGGCGCGCCGCCCTTGCGGGACGTGCGTGTGAGGCGGTCGTAACCGGTGTAGCCGTCGAGCTGGAGGGTGCCGTCGAAGCCCTGGAGGATCTGCTCTGCATGCGCCCCGGCGCGGCTGGGATGGTAGGTGAACACGACACCGGGCGGGTCTTCTCCGCCCCATCCGCGGTCATCTCGGGCAAGCGCCCAGAAGTATCCCGTCTTGGTTCGCCCTCGGCCTGGATCCAGCACCGGGGCCGTGGTCTCGTCCATGAACAGTTTGCCCGAGGATTTGAGATGCTCGGTTAGCCAATCGACCACGGGGCCAAGATGGAAGGCTGCAGTGCCGGCCCAGTCCGCCAGTGTGCTGCGGTCGACCTGGATGCCGGAGCGCGCCAGGATCTGGCTCTGCCTGTAAAATGGCAGGTGGTCCGCGAACTTCGAGACCAACACATGTGCAATGGCACCCTCAGTTGGAAGACCGCCTTCAATCAGCCAGGGCGCGGCAGGTGCCTGAGTGACGCCATCCGAACAGATGCGGCAGGCATACTTCGGCCGGATGTCGACCAGCACGCGGAGCTGCGCAGGCACGATGTCCAGGCGCTCGGTGCGGTCCTCGCCGATCCGGTGCATCCGGCCGCAACCGCAGGGGCAATCGAGGCTGGTCGGCTCGAGGACCCGTTCGATACGCGGCAAGCCCGCGGGCAAATGGCCAAGGTTGCGCTGACGCGTCCGGCGCGGCGTCGTGGTAGACGGCGCGGCCTGCTCCTTGCGGGTCTCGACCTCGGCGACAGCTGTTTCCAGGTCTTCGAAGGCCAGTTGCCGGTCGTCCTCGCTCAGCTTCTCGGAGCGTTTGCCATGCACGACATGGTTCAGTTCAGCGACGAGGTGCTCCAGTCGCCGGTTGGCGTCCTTCAGCGCGCCGTTCTCCTGCAACAGCGCCAGCACGGCGGCGCGCTGGCTCTCGGGGATCGCGGACAGGTCGATGGGCGGGGCGCTGGACATGGGCGGATGATACTGCGCCCGGGGTGCCGATGTCCGGCTATTCAGCGCGGTGAGTCACTCTGCCACAGCCGGACGGCGGACCTCCAGTGACCGCACCCGGCGCCAGTCCAGGCCGGCGAACATGGCCTCGAACTGTGCGCGGTTCAGGGTCATGGCCCCGTCACGGATCGAAGGCCAGGTGAATGTGCTTTCCTCAAGCCGCTTGTAGGCCATGACCAAACCACTGCCGTCCCAGAACAGGATCTTCAACCGGTCGGCGCGCTTCGAGCGGAACACGAAGACCGTGCCAGTGAACGGGTCCTCGGCCAGCATCGACTGCACCAGCGCCGCGAGGCCATCATGGCCTTTGCGGAAGTCGACCGGCTTCGTCGCCACCAGGATCCGCACACCCTGCGAGGGCATCAACATGGATGCGCCTCCAAGGCGTGGACGATCTCGGCGATCCGGGCGGCGGGCGCATCCTTCGCGAGTTCGATGATGACCATACCCCGCACAATCCTGATCGGCGTCCCGGCGCTTGGCGGTTCAGCTTCAGAGGCCGCCGTGATCTCGTCGCAGACCACCAGAGGTGCGAAGACAGCTTCGTTGACCTCCACCGCGGGCAAGACGAGCTTGCCCTCCTTGGCCAGCCGCCGCCACGCCGTCAGCTGGCTCGGCATGATCTCGTAGCGCCCCGCGACACCCGACACCGTCGCCCCGGGCTCCAGCGTCTCGGCCACCGCCTGCGCCTTAACGTGATCCGGCCAACGCCTCTGGCCGGAAGCGAAGACTTCAACACCAAGCGCCGTGAGAAACGAACTCTTTGCGAACATTGCGAAACGCACTCCTTCTCTTTGAATGCGTATCAACTCGCAATGGCTGATCCCGTCGGCAATGTGGGGCGGCGACAGCGTTTACGCATGGGTTGCCTGAATTGACCTATCAAGATGGTAAATGCCTGCCGCAGGATGCAGCCATCTCTCTGCTTCGACGGGGGTAGGTACTGTAGAGTTGCCGGCTCACATGGGCCCGAGCAGATCGCCATGGCGCTCTGCGACGCAGACTTTACTGGAGAGCTAGCGCTATCGAAGTGCCTTCTCTGGCTAGCTGCACTCATCCAAACTCACACTCCTCAAAATCTTTGCTTGCATACTGTGGGGGGGTATCGTAAACATATTCCTACCCAGTATCGGGTTGAGTCGAAAACTTCAGCAACCCATTCCGCTGGCCATCCGTTCCATCACTGTGGGAGATCAAGAAAATGAAATCTCGAGCCGCCGTAGCATTTGAAGCTGGCAAGCCACTCGAAATCGTTGAGATCGACGTGGAGCCGCCCCGTAAGGGCGAAGTGCTTATCAAAGTCAGCCACACCGGTGTCTGCCACACCGACGCATTCACGTTGTCGGGTGATGATCCGGAGGGCATCTTCCCGGTCGTTCTGGGTCACGAGGGTGCGGGCGTCGTCGTAGAAGTCGGCGAAGGTGTCACCAGCGTAAAGCCTGGCGATCACGTCATCCCGCTCTACACCGCTGAGTGTGGCGAGTGTGAGTTCTGCCGTTCCGGTAAGACCAACCTATGCGTTGCAGTACGTGAGACGCAGGGTAAGGGCCTTATGCCTGATGGCACCACGCGCTTCTCGTACAATGGCCAGCCCCTGTACCACTATATGGGCTGCTCCACTTTCAGCGAATACACCGTTGTCGCAGAAGTCTCGCTCGCAAAGATCAACCCCGATGCGAACCACGAGCACGTCTGCTTGCTCGGCTGCGGTGTCACCACCGGCATCGGCGCTGTTCACAACACCGCCAAGGTGCAACCTGGCGACTCCGTCGCCGTGTTCGGCCTGGGGGGTATCGGCCTCGCCGCTATCCAGGGCGCTCGTCAGGCTAAGGCCGGTCGTATCATCGCGATCGATACCAACCCGACTAAGTTCGACCTGGCGCGTCAGTTCGGTGCAACGGACTGTGTCAACCCCAAGGACTATGACAAGCCGATCCAGCAAGTGCTGATCGAGATGACGGGTTGGGGTGTGGACCATACCTTCGAGTGCATCGGGAACGTAAACGTCATGCGATCTGCTCTGGAAGCTGCTCACCGCGGTTGGGGTCAATCGATCGTCATTGGCGTCGCTGGCGCCGGGCAGGAGATTTCCACCCGTCCGTTCCAACTTGTCACCGGTCGGGTTTGGAAAGGCTCGGCATTCGGGGGCGTCAAAGGTCGGACCCAGCTTCCCGGTATGGTTGAAGATGCCATGAAGGGTGAGATCGATCTGGCACCCTTCGTGACCCACACCATGGGGCTCGACGATATCAACGAGGCATTCGACCTGATGCACGAGGGTAAGTCGATCCGCACCGTGATCCACTACTAATACGACTACTATCTAACTTGAAAGGAACTACCAATGGCTGATCCTGTAATTTCGGGCAACGGCATCTTCTCGCATGTCTTCCTTGGCGCCGAGAATCTCGAAAAATCGGTCGCATTCTACGATGCCGCCCTGGGCGCCCTGGGAATCAAGAACCTCGGCCCGTTTGCCAAAAACTGGGTTCTGTATGGTCGCGATAAGCCCGCGTTCATTATTGCTCCTCCGGGCAATGGCGAGGCGCCCTCCAGCAATGGCGCGACCATCGGCTTCGCGGCGGCCTCCCCGGCCGAAGTGGATGCATTCCACGCTGCCGGTCTTAAGGCTGGCGGCACCGATGAAGGTAAGCCCGGTCCCCGCGATCACCTGCCGGGTGCCTACGCGGCATATCTCCGCGACCCCGCAGGCAACAAAGTGTGCTCGTACGCCTTCGTCTGATCCTCACAAGGACCAGGGCAACTCTCGCTGAGAGATGAGCAACGGTCGCCGGCGCCAAAAGAGGCGCCGGCGACAATGATCCCGCCTCTATATGGCAGGGCATCCATAGAAGTCCCACGCCGTCCCAGGAACGGAAAAGCAAGGAAGACAACATGGAACGTGTCGAACATCACGCCAGCTATGGCGGCTGGCAGGACGTGTATGAGCATGAGTCAATCAGCTTGGGTTGTCCGACGAAATTCGGCGTCTACTTGCCCCCGCAAGTCAAGGATGGGGCGGCGCCTGTGCTGTACTGGCTGTCGGGTTTGACATGTACCGAGCAAAATTTCCTTTCCAAGGCGGGCGCTCAGCGCTTTGCGGCTGAGCACGGCATAATACTCGTCGCTCCGGACACCAGTCCGCGAGGGGATGACGTCGCCGACGACCCTTCATATGACCTCGGTCAAGGCGCCGGTTTCTACGTGAACGCGACGCAGCAACCTTGGTCCAAGCATTACCGGATGTACGACTACATCGTGGAAGAGCTGCCCGATCTGATAGAGAGTCAATTCCCAGCAAGTCGTAAACGCTCGATCTTTGGTCACTCCATGGGTGGGCACGGCGCACTCGTCGCGGCGCTTCGAAACCCTGGGCGCTATAGCAGCGTATCCGCTTTTTCGCCGATCGTTGCGCCGAGCCAGGTTCCCTGGGGTGAGAAGGCGTTCACCGCGTATCTCGGCCCTGACCGGAATACATGGCTTGAGTACGATAGCGTCGAGCTCATCAAATCCGCACGTGAACGTTTGCCAATCCTGGTGCATCAGGGGCTCTCGGACGAATTTCTGGAGCGAGAACTCCGCTCCGAACTTCTCGAGGCTGCCTGCAGCGAGGCAGGCAACCCGCTTACGCTTCACAAGGTGCCAGACTACGACCACAGCTACTATTTTATCGCCAGCTTCATTGGCGACCATATCGCTCATCATGCTGCGGAGCTGAAAAAATGAACGGGCTCATGTCTAAGAATGGCCGCAAGGGAAAATCCCCGAACGACACAAACCATCGAGTGGTTGTGGTGGGAGCTGGCTTCGGTGGGCTTGATCTCGTTCAAAGTCTCGCAGGCAGCGGTGCTGACATTACTCTGATCGATCGCCGAAACCATCATCTGTTTCAACCTCTCCTGTATCAGGTGGCGGGGGCGTCCCTTGCGCCTTCTGAAATTGCCTGGCCGATCCGATCGATCTTCCGCAAGCGGGACGATGTCCGGACTCTGCTGGGGGAGGTTGTCAACGTAGATGCGGACTCGAAAACCGTGGAAATGGAAGACGGCTCCACGATCGGGTACGACACTCTCGTTATCGCCACGGGCGCCCGGCATTCCTATTTCGGAAATGACCAGTGGGAGCCGTTCGCTCCAGGCCTGAAGTCGCTAGAGGACGCCACGACCATTCGTCGGCGTGTGCTTCTGGCTTACGAGGAGGCCGAGCGCGAAGAAGATCCTGCGCGCCGTGCCGCCCTGCAGACTTTTGTGATCATTGGGGGCGGTCCAACCGGAGTAGAACTCTCGGGCACCATCGCTGAGCTTGCGCACCTGACGCTTAAGCGCGACTTCCGTTCGATAGACCCGCGCGAGACCCGGGTCGTACTCATTGAGGCCGGGCAGCGGCTTCTTTCGGTCTTTCCTGAAGACCTATCTGACTACACCCGCAAGGCGCTCGAGAAGCTTGGTGTCGAAATCAAGCTCGGAAAGCCGGTCACGGCCTGCTCATCCGAGGGGGTCATCGTCGATTGCGAACTGGTGCCGGCCAAAACGATCCTGTGGGCAGCCGGCGTACAGGCGTCACCGGCGGCGCGCTGGCTGGATGCAGAGGCGGATCGCGCAGGTCGTGTCGTCGTTGGTCCGGACCTCACTGTCCCGGGCCGCAGCGACGTCTTTGTGATCGGCGACACCGCCGCTGCAAAGGGGGCAGATGGGAAGCCGGTCCCAGGCCTCGCTCCGGCCGCCAAACAGGAGGGGCAATATGTTGCGAAGGTTATTCGTCAGCGCCTGAGTGGCTCCCGGGTTTCAGCGCCGTTCCAGTACAAGCACCAAGGCAATCTCGCAACGATCGGTCGCAGCCTGGCAGTTGTCGACATGGGGCGCTTCAAGCTTCGTGGCGCCTTGGCGTGGTGGATGTGGAAACTCGTCCACATTTACTTTTTGATCGGCGTACAAAACCGACTTAGCGTTGCACTCAGTTGGATGTGGACTCATGGTATCGGATACCGAGGTTCCCGCCTGATCACCAACCGTAGCTCGGGAGAGCGCGGCGAGGAGCCGGCACACGATAAGGAAGATTGATCGATTGACTGACGCCAGCAGCACAACGAACGGCAATCTGGAGGTCTATGGGTTTCCGGCCTATTCGCTCAGGCAGATTGCCGTTGATGAAGTCCATGCACGCCCATTCCCTTTCGTCGAAGCCCCGCGGACGCTCGTGCAGCTAGCGTTCATGAACGAGGGCAATCTGAACAAAGATCGGGAAACTCTCGAGGAAGTTTCAAAGCGAATGGGCGCTTCGCTCCCGGCGCAAGATGCTTTGCGTCACGAGTTAACTTTCGAAGAGGGTGATCTGCACTGCGAGAAGCACTCCGAGTTCTCCACGTATTTGTGGTGCGCGCCCAGAGACATGGATACCGAAAGTCCGATTGGAGACAATCCATTCAAAACCGGATTTACTCCTCCGGGCGCTGTCGTAAGCGGCGTCCGGTTGGATGTAGTCAAGTGGACAGAGGAGACTGCGAAGTACATTGATCGATTTGATCCGATCAGTCGCTGTCACTCGCTGGTCGAAGAAGGATCGGCCGAAATTGTCACGGACTTCCGCCAAGATGATGATGGGCTCACGCGCATTCTGATCCTTGATCGCGGTTTAAGCCCGACGAGACTCGGGGCACTCGCTCAGCGACTGCTGGAAATCGAGACCTACCGTACGTTGGCGTTGCTGAGCATACCCATGACGCGCGCTCTTGGGCCGCAATTGCGCGATATCGAAAAGCGCCTTGCCGCTATCACCGATGAAATGCGGCAAACCGCACGCCGCGACAGCGAAACGCTTCTTGCAGAGCTCACTGACCTGTCAGCAGAACTCGAGGCAGACACGGCCTCGAGTCTCTACCGTTTTGGGGCTAGTCGAGCCTATTACGAGATCGTAGAGGAACGCCTGACATCTCTGGGTGAGACCTTTGTTCCTGGCTGTTATCGCTGGCGCAACTTCCTGCATCGCAGGATAGCTCCGGCAATGCGCACCTGTAGGTCTATCGAGGAGCGGCAAGCCAGTCTCTCCGAGAAGTTGGCCAGTGCCACCACTTTGCTTCGCTCGTGGATCGATGTTCAGCTCGAACGGCAAAATGGCGAATTGTTGGCGTCGATGAATGATCGAGCGAAGTTGCAGCTGCGACTTCAGCAGACTGTGGAAGGCCTGTCGGTTGCCGCTATTTCGTACTATGTCATCGGTCTGCTGTCTTACCTCATTAAGGGTATTCCGGGCTTCTATGACGTCGCGAAGCCCGAGTTGGTAATCTCGGTTCTCGTTCCTTTGGTTTGTATCGGGGTCTGGTGGACCGTCCGTCGGATCCGGCAGGCTCATAGCCTTCACGAACAGTCCGTCGATACTGAATAGATATGGATCAGCGCCTTTCCGCCCGGGGAGATCGGTGAACTTATTTGGAGACGGGAGTATCGAATGTGCTCCGATTCCTGTCTCCAGAAACGGCGATCCTGTGGGTGGTTATTCGGCGCACTACAAATTAAAAATAGCTGGAGGTACTCTCGTGTCGACCAATACTTTCATTCTGCACTCTGGCTATACCCCGTCAGGGGATCAACCGGAAGCTATAGCTAGGCTTATCTCCGGCATTGAAAGTGGCGCGCACCATCAAACCCTGAAGGGGATTACTGGGTCTGGAAAAACCTTCACGATGGCGAACGTGATTCATCGCCTGAAGCGTCCAACTCTAATCTTGGCGCCGAACAAGACGCTGACCGCTCAGCTCTACAGCGAGATGAAACAATTCTTCCCTGAGAATGCTGTGGAGTACTTCGTTTCCTACTATGACTACTTCCAGCCCGAGGTGTATTTGCCGGGTAGCGATCGCTTTATACCGAAGGACTCGGCAATAAACGATCATCTCGAGAGGTTGCGCCTGTCTACCACGAAATCTCTCATTGAGCGACGTGATACAATTGTCGTCGCATCCGTTTCATCGATTTATGGAATGGGCGACCCGGAAGACTATCGGGCACTACAAGTTCATCTTGCCCCAGGAAACAGGACAAGTCTGGACTCGCTCCTGCAGAGCTTTGCAAAGCTTCAATACGATCGCACGGAAAATAAGCTCAAGCGGGGTACCTATCGGGTGGAAGGGGATACTGTCGAGGTGTTCCCGGCGGATTCCGAATACAAGGCCATCAGGATCGGCTTGCAGAATGGCGCCATTGGTGCCCTTCACTGGATTGACGCGGCCACTGGTGAAATCTTGGATCCCATCGACGATTATCGCGTGTCACCAAAAACCGTTCTCGCGACTTCAGCTAGCCAGGCGAAAATTGCTGCTAAGGCGATCCTTAGCGAGATGGAAGAGCGCGTCGCTCAGCTCAACAGAGAAGGGCGCCTTGTGGAAGCGGCTCGACTTTACGAGCGAATTACGCACGATATCGAGATGCTTCAGGACGTGGGCTATTGCTCAGGGATGGAGAACTACGCATGCTACCTGAATGGACGTGACCCTTCGCTCCCTCCGATCACCCTTCTGGACTACCTTCCCAAAGACGGCCTGCTTTTCGTTGATGAATCTCATGTGATGATTCCGCAGATTACGGCCATGTTCAGTGGTGATCAGAGTCGAAAGGATACACTCATCGAGTTTGGTTTCCGCTTGCCATCTTCTAAAAACAACCACCCCTTGAATTTCAGGCAGTTTGAATCCATCAAGCCGCAAACCATATTTGTCTCCGCCACGCCCGGTTCATATGAATTGAACGTTTCAAAAGAACATGTGGTCGAACAGATTCTGAGGCCGACGGGCCTTCTGGACCCGGAAGTTGAAGTCAGGCCATCGGAGGGTGCAATTGATGATCTCTTGAAAGAGATCAGGGAGCGCGCTGCAAAAAATGAGCGAGTCCTGGTGACGGCGCTGACCAAGGTCGCGACCGAGGAGCTGCACGCGTTCCTAGAAAGCAAAGGTGTCAGGGCGCGATATCTGCATTCGGATATCAAGACCGAAGATCGGGTCGAGATCATTAACGGGCTGCGGGCAGGTGAGTTTGACGTACTTATTGGTATCAGCCTCCTCCGCGAGGGGTTGGACATCCCAGAAGCATCCATGATCGCAATTCTCGAAGCAGATCGGGCTGGTTTCCTGCGGACGCCGCCGGCTCTCATTCAGATGATTGGACGGGTGGCCAGAAACCAGAACGGCAAAGCAGTGCTGTACGCAAATTCGACCACGCCGTCCATGCGGCGGGCTATGGCGGAGACCAATGATCGACGTGAGCGGCAGATAGCCTTCAACAACGAGCATCATGTTACGCCGACTTCCTCGGTGAGAAAGCTCAGCTCCGAGGAGGCGGCATCAGATGTGACCTCAGTCCATTCCGATGCATTCTGTGAAAACCTCTCTGATCTGTGCAATCAGATCAATTCAGCAGAGCATCGGCTTCTGGAAGCCGTGGATATCGGTGACGACATTCAGGTGGAAGATATCAGAAGTCGGCTGGATGGTCTCTACCGGCAGTTCATCTACCTGTAAGTCAAGAGATATGGCGGCTCCATGGACCATATTGGGGCCGCTATACCCATGGCGCCTAGGGTAAAATCTAGGCGGCGGGCGTGAGAAAGTGGATTGAATATGAAGAACCAAGCGCCTGACGCGATCAGTTCGAGTTTTGACACTCCTGATCGAGCTTCATGTGTTCAGGTTAGCGGAGCGCGTGAGAATAACCTGAAGAATGTCACTGTCGATATTCCGCGTGACGCTTTTGTCGTGTTCACGGGTATATCGGGCTCAGGCAAGTCATCTCTTGCTTTTGGGACGCTGTATGCCGAGGCGCAACGCCGTTATCTCGAGTCCGTTGCTCCCTATGCGCGCAGGCTGATTGACCAGGCCGGTGTGCCGGAGGTGGATGAGATCAAGGGTCTACCCCCTGCGGTGGCACTTCAACAGCAGCGAGGTTCTGTCAATGCGCGATCGTCGGTAGGCAGCATAACCACCCTTTCAAGTTTGGTACGTATGCTCTACTCGCGCGTCGGTGACTATCCTGCTGACCAACCGATGCTTTACGCCGAGGATTTTTCACCCAACACTGTTGAAGGGGCCTGCACGACTTGCCAGGGTATCGGGCGCGTCTATGAGGCAACCGAAAAGACGATGGTGCCGGACGCTTCGCTAACCATTCGCGAACGCGCAATTGCGTCCTGGCCTCCTGCATGGCACGGACAGAACCTGCGCGATATTCTCGTTTCGCTGGGGTACGACGTGGATATTCCTTGGCGCGATCTGCCGCGGGAACATCGGGACTGGATTCTCTTCACCGACGAACAACCGACGGTGCCGGTCTTTGCCGGCTTGACGCCTGATCAGACTAGGCTGGCGCAGAAGCGCGGATTGGAGCCCAGTTATCAGGGCACTTTCATTGGTGCGCGTCGTTATCTCTTGGAAACATTTGCCAATACAAAGAGCGCGCTGATGAAGAAGCGTGTGTCGCAATACATCCTCGGTGACGAATGCCCCAGCTGTCATGGCAAACGTCTCAAGAGCGAGGCCCTCACGGTGAAATTCGCGGGGTTGGATATCGCCGAATTCGGCGATCTGTCTCTGCTTGGACTTCGAGACTTGCTCTCACCAATTGCTGCGGGTGAATTTGGTGCAGAGCCGGATAGCGGGCACGGCGACATTCTCGACAAGGCCGTCCGTGACGCAGCGCTCGAACGTCGGGTTGCGGCCGGTGGTTCGGCGCACAAGAGCGCTCCAGATGTGCGTCGTACGCCCAATTTCTCGGAGGAAAAGAGGCTTGCCGCCCAACTCCTCGCGGCCGAATTGCTTGAACGCCTCGCGCCTCTTGTCGACCTTGGCCTTGGTTACATTTCTCTTGATCGCAGCACTCCAACGCTTTCCTCTGGGGAGCTTCAACGTCTGCGCCTCGCCACGCAATTGTCGTCGCAACTCTTCGGAGTGGTCTATGTGCTGGACGAACCCTCAGCGGGTTTGCATCCAGCGGATGGCGAAGCATTGCTCTCGATCCTTGAGCGGCTCAAGGCGGCTGGGAACTCGCTCTTTGTCGTCGAGCATGACCTCGACGTGATCCGTCATGCCGAGTGGCTGATTGATGTCGGCCCGGGTGCTGGAGAGTATGGCGGCAAGGTAATCTATAGTGGGCCGCCTCAAGGGTTGGCCGATGTAGAGGAGTCTGCCACGCGCCGCTACCTGTACGCCGATACAGTCCGCGAAGAGAGAACGCCGCGCGAGGCCAGGGCATGGCTACGTCTCGAAAGTGTAACGCGCAACAATTTGCGGGGTGTGGATGCAGCCTTCCCGGTGAGCTGCTTCACTGCGGTCACGGGAATATCAGGGTCTGGGAAGTCCAGCTTGGTGAGCCAGGCGCTGCCCGAGCTCGTTGCCGAACATCTTGGCAGCCCCTCGCCACTGGCTCAAGACGAGGATGGTGATCCTTTGACGGACGAAGTGGCTGAAGAGACGGAAGGGCGCATCGTCGCTGGAATGGAGCATATTCGGAGGTTGGTGCAGGTCGATCAGCGACCGATCGGGCGGACGCCGCGCTCAAACTTAGCGACCTACAGCGGCTTGTTCGACCATGTCCGAAAGCTCTTTTCGGAGACCCCTCTTGCGCGTCAACGTCGTTATCGGCCCGGCAGATTTTCCTTCAATGTGGCGCAGGGCCGTTGCCCCGTGTGTGAAGGAGAGGGTTTCATGATGGTCGAGCTCCTTTTCCTTCCCAGCGTCTACGCACCCTGTTCGACCTGTCACGGCAGCCGCTACAACCCTCAGACGCTGGAAGTAGAGTGGAACGGTCGCAATATCGCCCAGGTCCTCGAGCTGACAGTGGATGCCGCGTGCGATTTCTTCTCGGGGGAGGCATCCATCATGCGCTCGTTGGATGTGCTGCGAGACGTTGGTCTCGGATACCTCAAGCTCGGACAGCCTGCCACAGAACTGTCTGGTGGTGAGGCGCAGCGCATCAAGCTCGCAACGGAACTCCAGAGTGCGCAGCGCGGCAACACGATCTACATCCTCGATGAGCCCACTTCGGGACTGCATCCATCGGATGCGGATCGGCTCATGAGGCATCTTCAGAGCCTTGTGGACGTAGGAAATACGGTCGTGATCGTCGAACACGACATGCGCATCGTCTCCCAAGTAGACTGGGTCATCGATTTGGGCCCTGGGGCCGGAGACGAGGGCGGGCGTGTCATTGCCAGTGGCATCCCTAGTGTTGTTGCTAGCACACCGGGCAGCTTCACCGCACAATACCTTAAGGCGGCGCTATAGCTGGCCCCTACAGCCGCGGTGAAGCGAGCCGGGAAGGTCGCACGAGGTGCCTACGAAATCACGGTTTGGGACACGTCCGGGAAATCTCTCGGTCGGTGCGGCGAGGTTCTTGAGGAAGGAAATGGTGTCACCTCCAGAAAGCACAGAAGGCACATGATCGAAGTACTGGACAAGACACCTGGGCGATCAAACGGATCATCAATGACCTGCAAGACCGAAAACGCGCCAAGACCATACGGATCTTGGAAATTCAAGCATTTCGCTCCCGAAAGATAGAGCCATGGCGACACGTATCATATTCGTGGCCGCGGCGGTTTCCGTGGGGATTGTCGCGATCGCCCGTACGTCCGGTCTGACTTGGGGCGCAGAGGAGCGCGCCGCCCGTTCGGCAAAGCTCTACTGGCGCGAATGCGCTGGCTGCCACGGCACTTCTCTTGAAGGCCAACAGGGATGGCAAGAAGCCGTGTTCGACTACCGTTCCGCTGCGCCACCACTCAACGGGACGGGGCATACGATGCAACACACTGACCACGAGCTCTTGAAGACCATTCAGAGCATGGCAATCCGTGGAAAGGGTCATGCAGGACCGTCCATGTACAAGAGCTTTTCTGAAAGAGACGCGCGTGAGCTATTGGATTGGATCAAGTCGCATTGGCAAAAAGAAGATCTCCGCGAACAGCGGCGTGCGATCGATCTGGCGCCTGAAGTCTTCAGCGCCAGCCCGAATGGAGAGCCTGGATTGATTTGGTAGAGGTGGACCTCAGCGCGGACGGAAGCAGAAAGGGTCGGAGAATAGATAGGGGGTGGAACGCAGACCCCTTCCGAGAACAAGCAAGTTTCGAACGGCAAGCAGCTGTGAACGGTTCCTTTCCCGGGGAGGGGCACAGCGTAATGTCGCGGTCTACTTCAGGTAGGTACGCAAGATCTTCATAACACCTTGCACGCCGTCGTCATTGGCGCCAGAACCACTTTCGCCATCCGGCTTCACCCCAGGTACGAAGGTCTCTTTCAGATGGCTTTCCATGACCTCAGCCATCAGACCGTTTGTGGCGCCACGCATGGCCACGATTTGCTGGAGCAGTGGGGCGCAGTCAGTGCCAGCTTCGATCGCGCGTTCCAGGGCCTCTACCTGGCCCTTGATGCGGCGCAGGCGGGTTATGGCCCGCTTCTTTTCTTCTGGTGAATGTGGCATTCGTACGCTCCTGAAACAAATTTAGATCATACTATACAGGAGGGGAGTTTCAACCGCTTCAACTGAACGTGTTTTGGATCAGGCGTCATTTGCCGTTGACAGCTTTTTGGGCGCATGTCGCCCGCAATATGTAAAGTGATGAACGCGGAAGTGCCAGGGCTTGAGATGGAACGCCTCGAAGCGCTCGGCGAGTTGCGCATCGGTCAGCAGTGCCTGCCGGGCCAAGTCCGTTCCGGCACAAACCAGTGGAATCCGCAGGTCATTGGCCAGAAACCGGATCGCATTGAGAAAAATCCGCTGCTGACGGAAGGTACCGGCCAGCATGCCGTTCACCTCGTCGAGGATGATCATCTTCGCGCCCACGGTCCGCAGCAACGACCGGCAGATATCCTTCTCACGGGCGAGCGTGCAGCCTGTCATCGCCGGCGCGCCCATGGCGGCCAGAAGTTCGCGGTAAAGATCGCGCTCGATGGGCTCGGATGGCACTTGCGCAACAACCACCGGGCGGTGGTCAACGCCGGTAATCTGGCTGAACTTCGGCGGGTGGTCGCGTTCGAACTTGCGGACGATCTTGGTCTTGCCCATGCCGGTGTCACCGTAGATCAGCAGGCAGGGCATCCGGTCCCGCGGCGGATAGGTCAATAGGTTCTCCAGACGTGCCAGAGCGGTCCCGGACTGATCGAAACCGATCCAGCGGTCGGCCCGGATCCAGGCAATGCGCTCATCATCCGGCAGCGCCGCAAACCGGCGGTAGGTCGGATCGAGATGTGCAAATGCGCTGCCTTCGGTCACGACCATTCCTCAACTTCGAACCCCGGGTGGTCCCTGAGCACATTCTCGCTTTCCTTGGGCTCCGTACCGGCATCTACAGCCTCGTAGGCCCCTACCCCATCAAGCGCTCGGTCCCGTCTCTCGGAAAACCGCCTTGCCTCCCGTGTCCTGCTGCTGGCAGCATCAACCAGGGCGCGCTGTTCCTCGATCACCGCGAATATGAGGGCTTCATCCTCGAGCGCCCGCCCGCGCTCGCGCAAAATCGCCTGCGCACGGCGATGCTCCGCAAGCGTGATCGACGGATGGCGCAGATCGGCAAACCGGACAGGATAGCGCTGGCCCTGAGGACTCCGCGCGAAGATTGTGGAGAGGTCGCGTGGATCGTAGGACACCCGCAATTGCCGGTCCTGCCGGCCCGCCCAGAGGCTCAGGATATCGTCCCAATACCGCAGGCCGAAGAGATGGATGCCGTCGCGGCGCACCATGCGTTCCGTGCTCGGCAGGAAGTCGACCCGGAACCCCTCCGCGTCGTAAGGCAGGCGCAATGGTGCCTCGCGCCGCCCATAGGCCTCGTTCCAGGCCGCGACTGGCGGAATGCCGAGCGAACGGTGCCGTTCAGCATGATAACGGGTGATTTCCAGCGCCAACCAGTGCTCCAACTCGTCAAGCGTCATCGTCGACTTTGCCACGGAATCGTAGTCGCCACGGTCCTTGATGCTGCTGAAGGTCGATCCCGGCAGCAGGTGGACCGCTCCCATCATTGTGCCGATCAGCCGCTCAATGTGACCGCCGTAATGCGGCGCCCCAATCGGCCGGTACTGCAGCGAAATCCCGTGCTCTTCCGCCCCGCGTTTCATCGCCTTCGAGCGGAACTCCTTGGCATTGTCGAGGTGAATGGTCTCCGGCAATCCCTCCGCGGGCCAGTCCGCGTCGATACCCAGGCCCTCCAGCCAGTCGAATTTGGGTTGCACCAGGTGCTGAATGGCCAGCGCCACCGACAAGGCCGACGGTGGCTCCAGCGTCAGATAAAACCCTGCCACCATACGGCTCGCGACGTCGATGGCGAGCGTCAGCCAGGGCCGTTGCAAAGGCTTCCGATGAACTCGGTCCACGACGATGACATCCACAAGCGTGTGGTCGATCTGAACCACCTCATAGGCCCGTTCGACCTGATAGCTGCCCGGCACCGGGTGATGGCGCTGGCGAGAGGCCTTGGCGCCCTCACGTGCTGCCGTGAGCTCCGCCGGATCTATCGCCGCCACACGGTCCCGCAGCGTGGTCCAGCACGGGGGACGTAGACCCCTCTGACTGCACAGCCTGCGCACCTCCTTTTGCAGGGCGTTGATGCTTGGCTTCTGGAGGGACTTGTAGAATTCCTCGATCGCCCCCGAAATCACCGCTTCGATCTCGTCAGGCAGCCGGCGGCTGCCCGTCGGTGTCCCAACCTGAGCCGCCAGCAAGGAACTGGCGACCGGGCGCGCCTTGTACGCTGAGATCAATTCGTACAGGCGAGAGCGCTTGAGACCAAGATCGCGGCAGGCCTTTAGGAATTCGGCACGGTTCGGTGACGCCTTGCTTGCAAGGCGGCGGATCACAGCTTCCCGCGCAACCGCCTGTTCCCACGCAGCATCGTCGACGGCGTTGATGTCTGATCGATCCACCATGGCCAAACCCGGAAAATAAGTGTCTTATGTCCGATAATGAAACTATAATCCGGGAATGAAACAAGAACATGAACGCAATGATATCAATACGTTAGTGTCCACTCATGGAACAAGAACGACATGAGCAGTCTCACGAATAACGGCACCAAAATTGTGGGTTCGAGCGGAACTGAGTCTGACATTTCAAGCTCAGCACCCCATGCCGTGCCGAACAGTGATGAGCGCGACGTGAGAACCTCTCGGGACCAAGTCTCAATCACCCTGCCCGCTCATGTGGCCGGCTCCGGCGCGCTCGACCGGCTGATCGACACCGCCCGCGACTACGCCGAAGCCTCGACGGCCGAGAACACCAACAAGGCCTACGCGGTCGACTGGAAACACTTCACCCGCTGGTGCCGGTTGAAAGGCACGGATCCCCTGCCCCCCTCGCCCGAGATGGTCGGGCTCTATGTGGCAGATCTGGCCGCCGCGACCGGGGCGTCCCCTGCTCTCTCGGTCTCCACCATTGAGCGCCGCCTCTCCGGCCTCGCTTGGAACTACAGGCAGCGCGGGCTCACTCTTGATCGTAAGGACCGCCACATCGCTACCGTTCTGGCTGGGATCAAACGCAAGCATGCGCGCCCACCGGTTCAGAAAGAAGCAATCCTGCCTGAGGACATCCAGGCCATGGTGGCCACCCTTCCCTACGATCTCCGCGGGCTCCGAGACCGGGCGATCTTGCTTCTGGGCTATGCAGGTGGCCTGCGCCGGTCGGAGGTGGTCTGCCTCGATGTGCATAAGGACGATACACTGGATTCCGGCGGTTGGGTCGAGGTCTTCGACGGCGGCGCCCTGCTCACCCTCAATGCCAAGACTGGCTGGCGCGAGGTCGAGGTCGGGCGTGGCTCAAGCGACCAGACCTGTCCCGTCCACGCGCTGGAGAAATGGCTACACTTCGCCAAGATTGACTTTGGCCCGGTCTTCGTGCGCACATCGCGTGATGGCAAACATGCGCTCGAGGCCCGCCTTTCCGACAAGCACATCGCACGGCTGATCAAGGCGACCGTTTTGAAGAGCGGTGTCAGGGCCGATCTGCCGGAAGCCAAACGGCTAGCGATGTTCTCCGGCCATTCCTTACGTGCCGGACTCGCCTCGTCGGCAGAGGTTGATGAGCGCTATGTTCAAAAGCAACTCGGACATGCGTCGGCCGAAATGACCCGCCGTTATCAGCGCCGCCGCGACAGGTTCCGGGTGAACCTGACCAAAGCCGCAGGGCTGTGACGCTCAGGATTCTTGACGTGTTGATGAAGCGCTAAGGTGAAATTCCGGCGCTTCAGTTTCAGCTTACGGCTTCAATTGAAATCGGGAACTAAACGCGACAACCAGAGATCCTCTTCGTGAGACTCTTCATCCTCCTCGATTGTGATGAGGGGGTCATCGAAATCATCAGTCAATGCGGACGGTTGGGGTTTCATATGTGCAAAATACTAATCTTTTGCACATTACTCAAGTAATTATGTGGCGGTTGCCGACGCTCTTTATATAGTATGCGCGCGCGACTGCCGGTGAAACCTCTCAGATCGCGCTCAGCGCAAGGAAACCAAGGGATTATGGACGAATACAACGAGAGAGTAGTTGCTTGCATTCGTTTACAAACGGTCGTTTAGTAACGGTATATGAAATTGCAAACGGCCGATTTTCATGCCCCTGATAGGCTATGCGCGCGTATCCACAGAGGATCAGACCCCCCTGCCCCAGTCTGAGGCCCTGCAAACTGCGGGATGCGTCGAGATCTTCGAAGAGCACGCCTCAGGCGGCAATCGTGCCCGGCCGGTGCTTGCCCGCTTGCTGGAGCGCATTAGCAAGGGCGACACGCTGGTTGTCGTACGGATCGACCGCCTCGCGCGGTCCCTGTCACATCTGCTGGAGGTGATCGAGCGGCTGGAGGCCAAGGGTGCTTTCTTTCGTTCCATTCAAGACCCCATCGACACCGGATCCCCGCAGGGCAAGTTCACTTTGCAAGTGCTGGGGGCTGCGGCCGAGTTTGAGCGCGCCCTTATCCGGGAACGAACCAAGGCCGGCCTCGCCAGCGCGCGCACAAAGGGCCGCGTGGGCGGGAACCCTGGGCTGCGGGCCAAAGACCCAACCGCTCTTCGCAAGGTGCGGCTGGCGCGACAGGACGGCTACATGGAGCGTCTGAACGAGACGGCACAAGATTGGGTGCCCCATGTGCGCCGGTTACGCCCCGACTTGGCTTGGGAAGACGTGGTGCGCATCGTCAACGGCCCCTTGCCCGAGGCGCGTCGCTGGACCCAAAGCCGCCTGCTGCGCGCTGTGAAGGCCTATGTCCGCGACGGCTTCCTGCCTGCCGAGGTGCTGGCCCGCGCCGGGCGCCGCGAAACCGACGACCGCCTGCCCGCAATTATTGCTGGCATCAAGGGCGCAGATCCCGACATCACGCTTCAAGCGATCTGTGAACGGCTGGAATCTATGCGCGAACGCACACCACGTGGCCGAACGAGATGGCAGCCCTCATCGGTCAAGATGCTGCTGGAACGGGCTGAGAGACTGGGAATGATTTAAGAGACTCAGATTCGTTCTTTGGAAGCAAAACCGCCTATGTGAATCGGGTACATCTTGCGTTTAAGTGATGGCAGCGACACAAGCACTTGACGCGCTGGATCCGAGAAATAAGATAAGTCATTGTAAATAAATGATTTCACCGGATACCGGCCCACCATCTGAAAAAATCCTTGCCTGTCAAACGCTTTCCTGACATTTTTGCGGAAGAACGCTAACCATCAGTTTCCGGCGGTTTTGCGTTCCTTCTCAAGATAGACCCGGAAGACGGGCGGCGGGACGGGCATGAACGAGCAGCGGATCAGAATGGATCAAAAGATCCAGACGATGGCGACACGTCTAAGCAAATCGCTTGATGTGAATATGCGCAAGTCGTTTCTACCTGATGAACGAAAGGCTCTCAGACGCTTCTCATCCACGGAAGTTGCCCAGATCCTCGGTGTAAGCCAAGATTTTTTGCGGAAGATGTTTTTCGAGGACAAGCTCGATCTCGGTGATATCGAGACAGACGCCCGCGGCCGCAGGTTCTACACTGCAGAGCAAATCGATATAGCGCGCCACGAAATAGCCCGGTCAAGCACCAAGTTCCAGCATATCGTTCCTCGTCGTCGGGATGGGGAGCATATCCAGATCATTTCGATCGCCAACTTCAAAGGGGGCGCTGGGAAGACGACAACGGCGATCCATCTGGCCCAAAAGCTTGCCCTTGATGGTTATCGAGTTCTGGCAATCGATCTCGACCCACAAGCCTCAATGACCACCATGTTCGGTTTCCGGCCGGAAATCGACTTCCCTGAGGCCGGAACGGTGTACGATGCCCTTCGGTACGAGGACCCTATCCCATTTAGAGACGTTGTGCGCAAAACGTATTTCCACAACCTCGATCTAGCCGCGGCCGGCTTGTTGCTCTCTGAGTTCGAGACCGAAACCGCACACGCCCTTCGAAACAATATCAGGCCGCCGTTCTATCAGCGGCTTGCCCTTTGCATTAATGAAGTTGAGCCAGACTACGATATTGTCGTCATCGACTGCCCACCGCAACTCGGGTTTACCACACTATCGGCTTTGGTGGCGTCGACATCCCTAGTCGTCACTGTCATTCCAAGCATGCTTGACGTCGCCTCGATGGCCCAATTCCTGCAGCTCACATCCAGCCTCATGGCAACAATTGCTGATGTGGGCGCATCGCCCGACTGGGACTTCATGAGATTTCTAATCACTCGTTTCGAGCCCAATGACGGCCCTCAAACCCAGATGGCGGCATTCCTGCGGACCATGTTCACGGATGACGTTCTTACTCAGCCTTTCCTGAAATCCTCTGCAGTCTCTGACGCTGGGCTCACGCAACAGACACTGTTCGAGATCGCTAGAACGGATTTTCATCGCCAGACGTACGATCGGGCTATCGAGTCCATCAACGGGGTTGTGGCGGAGGTCGAAGGGCTCATCAAAACGGCATGGGGGCGTAAGTAATGGCCCGCAAAGTCACATTCGACATTCCCGAGGATGAAGAAAAGCAGCAGAGCTCGTCGATTTCTCCGACTCGAACCCAGTCACGAGCCCCTGCCCTTTCGGGAATGGCCCGTTCTCTTCAGGATGCGGCACAATCTTCAATTCAAGAAATCAGTACCGACCTTATTGATGATTCCGAGTTCCAGGATCGTCTGGCCCTGGATGACGAAGATGACATCAGGGAACTGGCTGAAAGCATTGACAAGCAGGGACAGCTTATCCCGATACTTCTGAGTCCCGAAGGGGGCCGGTACAGGATCATCTATGGGCGCAGGCGATTAGCGGCCCTTCGACTTATTGGCAAGCCCGCAAAGGCTCTCATCAGAGGCTTGGATGAGGATCAAGCGATTCTTGCACAAGGCCAAGAGAACAGCTTCCGAAAAGACCTCAGCTGGATCGAGAAAGCCCTGTTTGCACGTTCTCTCATAGAGTCCGGCAAGGATGAGGGACTGGTCTGTGACGCCCTCAACATCGATCAGAAAGCCAGGAAAGCCGGTGACAAGCTCACGGGACTTGCTCGCATGAAACAAGTCACTTCCTGTATTCCGACTGAACTCATCCAAAAGATCGGGGCGGCACCCGGGGTTGGACGGGATCGTTGGTATGCTGCCGCAAAGTCTTATGAGAGCCTTGGCTTCTCTGGAGATGAAGGGTTTCCGGCCGGAAACCGAGAATTCCATGACGCTCTCATGGAATCCAGAGGTTCAGGCAAGACCTCCGACGAACGCTTTGCGATCTTCGAAGGGCTCCTGAAACAGCACAAGCCCCCTGCCCCATCGGCGATCAAGACAAAACTCGGGATGGTGAAGGTCACCAAAAGAAACGTGATCATCACCGTCAAGAACGGAGATGACGGGCTTCATAAGTGGATCTCTGAGAATCCAGAGGCCGCTCTTCTAGCGTTGGCGAACGCGAAGGCCGCTGGTCCAGGGCAGATCATTACCCCAGAGAAAATGGAACCCATAGGTAACCCAGTCTCCGGCAGGGATCAGGATCTTGATGGTCCTGACATAGACGATAACAAAAACTGAGCAGAAAGGAGGACAGGCCAGAAAAGGAAAGACCCCCCGAAAGCAGTGCTTCCGAAGGGCCTCGATTAGCTTAGACACCTGATTGATACCCCGAAGCCGAATCGTTTTCAACACCGTTCGCGGTGAACGGGGAAGCTTTTTCAGCCGAAATCATCATGAGACAGGTATTTTCTCACACACCCGCCTTGGCGGAACGATCGTCTGTACCCGGTACGAACCCGTACAGGGTAATCGAGCCGATCCGAGCGCTTCGCAAAGAACTCGGTCTGACACCAAATGACCTGGTAACACTGCAGGCCTTGATCAGCTTCATGCCGAAGAAGGCCGGACAAACAGCTCCAATGACTATCGTCTTTCCCTCAAACGCATCATTGTCTGAGAGAACGAACGGCCTGAACGAGAGAACGATTCGACGGTGTATCGGACACCTCGTGGATGCCGGGCTGATCCAGCGCAGGGATAGCGCAACCCGCAAACGGTTCCCTCTTCGCTACGGTGGATTGATCAGAGATGCCTTTGGCTTCGATCTGCAGCCAATGTATAATCGGGAAAGAGAGCTCACCGAACACGCAGAACAGCTTGTGGGCGATCAGGAAAAGCTACGGTCACTCAAGGCGGAGGCACTGGCTCTTCGTGTCGAGGCTTTGCGCCAAGCAAAGGATGTTGAGACTGTCTCATTTCTCCAGAACGTACGAAACATCCTACGCCGTGCAACTCTCAAAGCCGACGAAATCATAGAGCTTATCAAGAGGCTGGCAGAGTTGGTCGGAGCGACCATCAGAGAGTTTCCGGCCGGAAACCATGACGCTCAGGAAACAATGCCCGACCAAATGTCCGGCGACGACGGACAAAATGTCCGGCACGTAGAACCCACAAGATTGAATATAAAAAAAGATAGAGCAGATGCACACTGCACATCTGGTTTTCAGGAACGCCGAGATCCAACAATTATGGCATGGACGGACCTGAAAAACGTATCGGACTTCTTCCCGCATGAACCAAGAGATCATCAATCAGTTCTCGAAATATTGGCCGATGTCGGAAGATTGCTAAGAATAGAACAGGGCAGGATCATGAAACACCTTAGAGAACGAGGTCCAGGGCAGCTCCTTATTGCACTCGACGAATTAATTTTGAGAGCCAGCACAGGACAGGTGAAAAACAACAACGCCTACCTCGACGCTATGATGAGGCAAGGGACGTGATGGTCTTATCACGCTCACTCAACCAGTTTGTAATTGAGCGTAGTCTTCGATCCTCCGGCAAATTTTCCCGGATAGTTCCAACCATAAGGTCATCGAGAGGGAAAGGAGTGTTGGTTTGAGGGTGACGGGAAGTGAGATCGGGAGAGTGGCTTCCGGCGCCCGTCGTGGAGAAGATCTGATGACCAAAGCTGTCCAGGAAATCACCCTGTCCCCTTCACGGGATATCCCTTTCGACAAGCTGGTGCTGAGCTAGTCCAATGTGCGGCGCATCAAGGCTGGCGTGTCCGTCGAGGAACTGGCCGAGGACATCGCCCGCCGCGGTCTCTTGCAAAGCCTGAGCGTGCGGCCCGTGTTGGCTGACGATGGGACCGAGACCGGCAACTTCGAGATCCCGGCCGGGGGTCGTCGCTTCCAAGCCTTGTCCCTGCTGGTGAAGCAGAAGCGTTTGGCAAAGACCACGCCCATTCCCTGCATCGTGCGGGATGCTGCGTCCGACATCCTGGCCGAGGACGATTCCTTGGCCGAGAACATGCAGCGCGTCGCCCTGCACCCGCTCGACCAGTTCCGCACATTTGTGGCGCTGCGCGACAAGGGGCAGAGCGATGCAGAGATTGCTGCAGCCTTCTTCGTGACGCCGCAGATCGTGAAGCAGCGCCTCAAACTCGCTTCCGTCGCCCCTGCCCTGCTTGAGATCTATGCCGAGGATGGCATGACGCTGGAGCAGCTCATGGCCTTCACCGTGAACCCTGATCACGCGCGTCAGGTTCAGGTCTGGGATGTGATCCATTCATCCTGGAACAAGGAGCCATTCCAGATCCGACGCATGCTGACCGAGACCTCGGTCCGGGCGTCAGACCGGCGTGCGGTCTTCGTGGGTGTTGATGCCTATGAAGCGGCGGGCGGCACGATGCTGCATGATCTCTTCCAGGGCGATGACGGTGGGTGGCTCGAGGACCCAGCCCTGCTCGATCGGCTGGTGACGGAAAAACTCCAGGCCGAGGCTGAGACAGTTGCGGTTGAGGGCTGGAAGTGGATCGAGGTTGCACTCGACCTGCCCTACGGCTACAGCCATGGCCTGCGATCCCTGTCCGGCGATCCGGCACCTATGACGGATGACGAAGGTGCGGCCCATGCCAAGCTGCTCGCCGAGTACCGGGCGCTCGAGGAGGAATACGCGGGTCAGGATGAAATCCCCGACGAGGTCGACACGCGACTTGGCGTGTTGGAAACGGAGATGGAAAAGATCGAGACCCGGCCGTTGATCTTCCATGCGGAGGAGATCGGGCGAGCCGGGGCGTTCGTCACGCTCGACCGTTACGGCGCTCTGGCAGTCTATCGCGGGTATGTGCGTCCAGAGGATGAGCCCGTTGACGAGACCGCGGTCCAGGACGGTACTGATCCTGCGGTGGCGGGGCAGGGGGATGATCGTGATCCCATCGATAGCTATGACAGTGCCGCTCATGTCGGAACCATCATCATGTCGGGTGGTCAGCCAATTGGTGGCGACCTGCCAGAGGATGAGGATGACGGGGCGTTGAAGCCACTGCCCGAGCGGTTGGTCATTGAGTTGACGGCCCACCGGACGCTGGCGCTGCGTGAAGCGATCGGGCGCTCTCCCGACGTGGCATTGACGCTGCTGCTGCTGAAGCTGGTGACGGACACCTTCCGCACCTCCTCTGCTTCGGGCAGCTGTCTCGAAGCCTCAGTGCGTCACGTCTACATGTCGGCGCAGGCGCCCGATCTCAAGGACAGCGTGGTGGCCAAGCTGGTCGACGAGCGTCACGCGGAATGGGAAGCCGATCTGCCGCTTGGCGATGATGCAGCACTCTGGGACTATCTGACGGTCCTCGACCAGGGCAGTCGGCTGGCCTTGCTGGCGCATTGCCTCAGCTTCGGCGTCAATGCGCTGCATGAGAAGGTGAACCCATACGGGGCAGGCATCTCCGCAGGCGGACTGACCCGTCGTATGGCGCATGCCGATCTCGTGGCGCGCGCGACAGGTCTCGATATGGTGGAGGCGGGATGGGAGCCGACGGTGGACACCTATCTCAACCGCGTGCCCAAGGCCCGCATCCTCGAGGCCGTGCGCGAGGCGAAAGGGGAGGGGACTGCCCAACTCCTCGATCACCTGAAGAAAGGCGAGATGGCCAGTGAGGCCGAGCGCTTGCTGAAGGGCAGCGGCTGGTTGCCCGAGGTCCTGCGCCGGAACGATCTCGTGGCGCTGGACGGTGAGGGCCATGCCGAAGGGCAGGGGGCGGATGTCGATGCCGAAGTGGCCGACAGCGTCAGTGAGGCTGACCTTCCTGCATTCCTGACGGATGACCTGCCTGCTGAAGGCGCGTCGATGCTGGCCGCAGAGTAACGTGTTCCAGCAGGGGGGCGGGCATTCCGCCCCCAATCACCCTATAACATAACAATATCAATAAGATGAGTGCGATTACTCGCATTCGGAATGAGGAATCATGTCTGCAACAACCATCATCGACACCGCGCCCCTTGGGGCGCTCATTCGCTACACCGACGGCAGCCCCAAGCCTCCTGCACGCTTCACCAAGAAGCTCGCGGCTTGGGAGCGCTCGAACGGCGTTGGCCGTCTTGTGAAAAAGGAGCCACCCCGACCTTACCCGACATGGACGGCACCCGCGTCGTTCACGCTGCATGAGGGCAATTTCTCCTCGGACGGGGTGATCCTCGTCACCATCATGCGCAGCCATTCCGCTGACAGCGCCCTCGTCTTCGAGGTGGCCGAGGATCCGAAGCCCGGGCAGGTGCGCGTGCTTCTCGATTTCGCCGGCAACACTGAGCTGCTGTATCTGGCGGAGTCCGTCACTGCGGCCGAGCTTTGGATCGCCAAGGAAGGATACCGCAATGCGCGGCTCGAGATCGTCGGCACTGAGGACGGTGATAGGGCAGGGTGCGCGGACCTGGCCGCCTGAGCCCAACTGAAATCGAGGGGCCCGCCCAAGCGTGGGCCTCTCATCCATCACAACCTTGTCCTTTGAGTTCGCGGGGCACCAAAGGATCCATCCCCAAAGAAGGAGTCTTCAACCAAGAGCGTGGCCGGGAGGCTGGCGGCGTTAGAAGCATCAGCGGGACAATCCGCTCCTGACGTTGGGGGACCATCCCCCGCTCGCCATTCCCTTCCTTGCCCCGAATTCTGTCTTCGAGATCAACCCGCGAGGGGTCGGACTACGGGCAAGCCCGTGCCGCCGGGTGGATTCGGACGAGCCGAACGCACCCGGTGATGTCAGCCAGTATTCGGGCCTTCGAGGTCCTGTCGCGCGGGGGATGGTCCCCCGCCTCCAAGACAGGAGCCAAACAGATGTCCCGCAAAGATGCACACGCCTTCGCAGCCTCCCTCGCCGCCACGCTCATGGTCTCGATCGTCGTCTTCCAGGCAGGGGATGGATCCTTCGGCGCCGTCCCCGCCGATGAAATCGACGGCGACGAGGTTCAGGTGCTGGTTGAGATTGACCCGTGGGCTTAGGCCCACGGTTACCCCGGCAGGCTCACGCGGAGGCGCAGAAGCGTCTTCTGCTGCGTCGTTGCGCTCTCGCACGGTGCCGGTGAAATATTCGGAACAGTGGACCGCCGATGGCGCAGCGCCAGATGGCCTGAAGCTGTAGAGGTGCCAGTTGCAACGCGACTGCCACAACGCCAAGAATATCGACATGTCCGGGCCGGACCGAACATTAATTCTATCTTTCGGTGCTGCATGCAGCGTTCGAAGCGGCCTTTGCAATGTCATATGCTTTGATAGTTGAATGACTTAGAATATTCGTAAGAGCTCTTTCCGCCAAAAAAATAAGTGGTTACGCTTCAACTATAAGGCGAAGTATGCAAGCCGATCGACGTACTGCCATCCGGCCAAGGAAAACAAAAAGTGAATCTAAAAGAACTAATTTCGGATGAGCGGACGTCGATTACGGGACAGGGAATCGATAACAGAGCCTATTCGCGGACCCTCCGGCACCTTCGAAGCTACAACTTCTGGGAGGGTGTCGACGATGCGCCACACCTCTGGGGGCACCAGCAAGCAGCTATCGCCACGGTCGTTGCCTATCTGCACGGGGACAAGCAGATACCGGAGCGGCCCGAGCACACAGAAGCTGCGCTCCTAAAGCTACCCACCGGCACAGGCAAGTCTGGCATCATTGCGATCCTTGCGCGGTGTCTGCCGGAGGTCCGCCGTGTTCTCGTATTGACGCCACGCACTGCGCTGACTGAGCAACTCCTGGCGGACATCCGTTACCGTTTCTGGTCTCACCTTGGGTATGAGGCAAACGGCTCGGCGCTCTTCACCGCGGAGGCCGACGTGTTCGGCACCACGCTTGACAACGTGTATGTCGAACAATTCTTGCCCAAGAATGTCGGCATGGTGGTGCAGCATCTGGGCGATCAGGCCACTGATCGCGCCATTCTGGTCGGCACGCATCAGGCGCTCGGCGACATCCGCAAGACGGCACAAGATCCTGATGATGGCGGTTCGGCAGTTGCAGCAGCTATTTTAGCGCATATCCGGGACGAGTTTGATCTCGTGATCGTCGATGAAGGTCATTACGAGCCTGCTATCTCGTGGTCACGCGGCGTTCGAGAATTCAATCTGCCGACTCTTCTATTGAGCGCAACGCCTTACAGGAACGACTACAAGTCGTTTCGTGTGCGCGGACGTTATCTCTTCAACTTCCCTTACAGGCAGGCAGTTGACGGGCGTATTATCCGTCCCGCCGATATCATCGTGCCAGAAGGCGACGTCGGACCAGTTGTGCGGGAAGCTGCAATCCCACAGTTTGTCGGCATTCTGCACAAGGAATTGCTCGAGCGCCTGCGGGAGGCCGAACGCTGGTTTTTGAACGGCGTAACGCCAAAAGTCATGGTGCGCGGTGATGACCTTGAGACCCTCACGCTCTTACAGACCGAGATTAACCGCGTCTTCGAAACGCAAGCTGTCGTGATCCATGACCGCGCGAAGAAGACGCAGCAGAACCGGGACATGTTCACCAGCGTCGCGTCCGCTCTTCGGTCCCGCCCTGACGCGAAGTTCTGGATTCACCAGAACAAGCTCATGGAGGGGATTGACGATCCGTCATTCGTTGCCGTCGCCATCTTCGATCTCATGGGCAATGCACGACAACTCGTGCAGCAGATTGGACGTGCGACCAGATATTCGCGGGGTGAGGATGGTATACCCCAGGCAGGTTGGATTCTTTCCACTCCTGCCAATGCCGAGCGTATTCGGACTACTTGGGAGAGATACCAAGGCTACGAGGATTATGCGGCGCGGAACACCGCGCATATCGTCACGAACGAGGTTACGCTTCCGGACCGCCTGCTCGAATACATGGCCGAGTATCAATATATTGGCGGTGAATTTCGGGGGCGCTTCGAGTTCGAACAGCCACTCGCCGCAGGCGACATCCAGCTTCCCCGAACCGCCGCTGTTCTGAGAACTGCCGCACCGCTTCCCGACATCCGTGTGTTCGCCACGGTGATCGAAGAAGCAATCATGGACAAGGACCGGTTTAAGATCACGCCGATTGAAGGCATGCCGGATGGTTCGATCGGTTTTTCCTACTATGCGTGGCGAAACTCGCCGTACCTGATCGACCGGTTCTTTTCTGAATGGAAGCTTGGGGTTTTCCTTGCTGTCCAACAGGGTGAACTCGTTTTCATGCACGATACAGAAGGCCTTGTGGTGGATATGGACGGCCTAAGCCTCAAACGAGCGGGCAGGTCGGTCATGGAAAAGGCCTTCCCCGAGAGTGACGACAATCCGTCCCGACTTTCCCGCATGTCCTTCTCCTCTCTCGACATGTCCCAACATGCGATCCGGGCAATGGCTCTGCGGACTCGTTCTTTTGCAGATGCTTTTACCGATTTGCTTGATCCTTCGCTCGTTCCTGCAACTGCCGCCGGTTTTGTAAACGGGACCGCCCGGTATGTTGGCTTTAATCGCTCGCGCCTGCGCGATGCTTCGGAGCGCCATGTTTCGGTTGCAGACTATGTTACATGGACCACAGAAATCGCCGCCGAGCTGGCGGATGCCGATCGGGAACGAAGCCATGTCTTTAATCGATATGCTGCCTTGGTCGAAGATATCGATGACCAAGAAGCCCAGCCGGTTTCGATCCTGCTTGACCCATCGCTTGACGACATGCGCGACGACGAGGCCGGTGGTGCGGCCTGGGTTCTCCTTGAGGACATCGATTACTTTGATCTATGTGCCGAGGTGGATGGCGCAACAGGCGGATTCACGATCCAGATCGGCGACGAGGATGTGCCGTGTAGCGTCGAGTTCGTTTCGGAAACCCGCAAATACAGGGTTACCAGCCCAAGGCTGGATGAGCTTGCTCCCGCGCAGGCAGGAGAGGATAGGCGTCAGGCCTTGACGCTCGTACAGCGGCTTAACAAAGGGCAGGCCTTCCGAATTCTCACACAGCGTGACAGCGTCGTGTATTCGGAGGGCAATTTCTACGAACCGAAGATGCAGTGGGTTCAGGACGGTGGCGTCAAACCGGTTCTCGAATATATCCACGCATCGCCCACGCTCGATGATGTCCTGACCGAGAAGGGCGACGATCAATACGCCGCAAATCGTGCACATTGGTACAGGCAATCCATTTTCGGGCTTTTTTCGGTAACATGCGAAGGCCAGCGCGCTGCCAACGGGATCGCGGATGACAAACTTACCGCCGAAATTGAAGCCATACCGGTCTGGTTGTGTGATGACGATAGCCGTGAAGCCGCGGACTTCATAGGTTTTGATCCTGATAACAGGAAGATCGTGTTTGTTCACGCAAAGGTCGGCGATGTGGGGCGGGGCGGCACCGGATATCATGTCGGCGGACTACAGGATGTCGGTCGGCAAGCACTCGCAAGCCTCGGGTTTATCTCGCGCGGACAGCCATCCACGGTCTGGACGCCCGATCGATGGGAAACCGACGTACAGGCTAATCAAGTCAGGCTACATGGTCGTAGCCGCATCTTTCGGAATCCTAACGGTCTCACATCTGCTCAACTCAACGATCTGCTCCACGCGTCGTGTCGAAATCCGTCCTTTGATCGTGAAATCTGGATTGTCGGAGCGAAGATGGCGCGCAGGCAAGCGCTTGTGGAGGGCCTGAACCAAGAGCGTTGGCCGAACCGCCTGCGGCAGTTCCTGATGCATTGGGATGCCATGCAGACGGCCTGTGCCAGAGCAAGCACGCGGCTGAAGTTCTATTGTTCCAATTAGGTGACTCAGCGAAGCAAGTGTTGGATATTTTTATGAGCCGGCATTGAGACGGTTTGCAGCAAATATCGGCAACTCTGAAAGTTTTTCGATGTGGGCCGCGGCACGACATTGGCGGCCAAAGTGAAGCCGCACCGATCATACGCGGCGCCAGGCCCGAATGACTGGGTCGGGCACCGATCCGCCTCGGACTCTTTAGCCACAGGGTTGGTAATCTTTCAGCGAATTTCCAGATCACCAGCCGTTGTGCCAGCAGCCAGCGCGTCTACGAACCACTGCGGTTTCCGCCCGCGACCAGACCAGGTGACGGCCGGGTTCTCAGGGTGCTGGTATTTTGGTGCGACTGGAGCGCGCTTGGTCTTGCTATCTGTCCCGACGAGTTCGGCCAGTGAATAGCCCAGATCCCGGGCGACAGGTTCTACCTTGGCGCGGGCTTCCGCCTTCTGCCGATCCTCGAATGTGGCAATCGCCTTGGCGACGTCCTTCTGCATTTTCTTCAGCTCGCCGAGCGACAGTGGCTCGAGATCGCAATCAGCCATTTGTGCGGTCCGTGTCCTGAATGTCCCGGTATCGATAGCCCGTCGATGCAGGGCGCCGCAACTCCCGGAAGGCTGGGGCAGGGGTGGCAAAGGCTGGTGACCGTCGTTTTGCCGCCAGGCAGGTGCTGAACTTGGGGTCAGGCGGTCTCGATTGGCCGGGTGACGGGTTCTGGCATGGGCTCCCCGCGCATCTCTGTCTCCCGGGCCATCCCTTCGACTGACAATCCCCTAATCCCGTTCGGGCTCTCGCGCGCAACCCCGCGTCAGTCCGGGCCGAGTTGCCCCTTTGGGGCTGCCCGCTCCACCCCGGTCCTCTGGGGGTTTCCGGCGTCCATGCTGTCCACCGTGCTCGCGTCGCCCGACGGGCTTTTTCCGGGTCTTGTCGAAGGGACGGTCCCGAAGACAGGACACACAGGAGCTTATCATGCAGAACATCGTCATCCTCGCCGGCAACATCGGTCAGACCCCCGAAGTCCGCACCACCCAAGGCGGCACCAACATCACCAACTTCAGCCTCGCCACCTCCCGCCCCCGCCTCTCGGAAGGTCGCGTCCTGCGCGACGAGAACGGCTACCGGGTCATGGACACGGAATGGCACCGCATCACCTGCTTCAACGGTCTCGGCAAGACGGTCGCGGAGCATTGCGAAAAGGGCATGAAGGTCCTCGTCCATGGCCGCATCCACTACAGCAAGTGGATCGACAGCATGGGGAACGACCGCTACGGCTGCGAGATCATCGCCGAGAAGGTCGACTTCCTGAGCCGCCCGAAGTCGGCCGAGAACGAAAACCCCGAGCTGGTTGACCGCGACGACGAGATCCCGTTCTGAGAACGGGGCCTTCCCCTTAGGCCCGGCGGGGAAACCCGCCGGGATTGGCCAATCTTGGCTCAAACCGGTCTGGCGCCTATACAAATTGACCTCTAGCGACCTGCCGCTGACGCAACTTACAACATTTCCAAGATTGAAAGTTTGCATCGCGGGTTTCCGTAGATCGATGTTCAACAAACTTAGGAGTTCCTCATCTGTGTATATGCCATTAGAGTTATCCACAAAAAGAGGTGGAGCAGGATGGCACAGAAATCTGAAATCGAATGGACGGATGCGACATGGAATCCTGTGACGGGATGCACGAAGGTCGGTCCCGGCTGCGACCATTGCTACGCAGAAAGGTTCGCTGAACGCTGGCGCGGTATTCAAGGACATCCATACGAACAAGGTTTCGACTTGCGCCTATGGCCGTCACGCCTTGGGCAGCTCGCACAGTGGAAGAAGCCGCGAATGATCTTCGTCAACTCGATGAGCGACCTGTTCCACAAGGATATTCCGCGTGAGTTCATCGACCACGTGTTCGATGCGATGGAGGCCGCCGACTGGCATGTCTATCAAGTCCTGACCAAGCGCTCATCACTGATGCGCAACTACGTGCGCCGCCGCTACAACGGTGGGCGAGTGCCGTCGCATATCTGGCTTGGCGTGTCCGTCGAGGATGCCGCACACAAAGGGCGGATTGAACACCTTCGGCAGATCAACTCGGATGCGCGCTTCATCTCATTCGAACCGCTGCTAGGCCCGATTGGCGAGGTCGATCTGACAAGTGTTGCTTGGGCGATTGTCGGCGGCGAAAGTGGGCCCGGCGCTCGTCCGATGGAAGCGGCGTGGGCGACCGAATTGCGCGTTGCCTGTGAGCGATACGAAGTTGCTTTCTTCTTCAAACAGTGGGGCGGTGCGCGGCCGAAATCCGGCGGTCGTCTGCTCGAAGGCGAAGAATGGAACGGGTTCCCGTGGCAAATCGTGCCGAAGGCGATCATGGCCGAATTGCAATAGCGAGAAACACGTATGGAAGCAGATTTAGACCTTTACCGCGACCGCGAACAATCATTCATTAAGCACCAGTTCCTGACGAAATACCTCCAAGCAGCGGCATACAAGACGCTGCAAGGCCATTCTCCTACATTCAATTTCGTAGATGCCTTTGCCGGACCTTGGCGCATATCTGATGACGCTAAGTATTCAGATGCGTCGTTCGATCAGGCAATCAACACTTTGGAAGCTGTTCGCGCTGATCTAGAAAAGCGCGGCGTCGGTGGACTGAAAATTCGCTTCTGTTTCTGCGAACAGCGTCCAGAAGCGGTTGCGCGCCTTCGGGAGTACGCTGCTTCGAAAGGGCGGTTCGAGATACACGTTTTCGAAGGTGCATTCGAAGACAACCTCAATGCGATCGCCACCAAAGTGACTGACGGTTTCACGTTCACCTTCATTGACCCGACCGGATGGAACATTCGTAACGAAGAGGTGTTCCGCTTCCTGCGTGAACAGAATGGCGAGTTCATGCTGAATTTCATGTCGGACCACATCAACCGACATGCTGAATATCACGAGGTTGAGGCGTCCTTCGGGCGGTTCCTAGCGGACGCGGCATGGGCTGATGAGTTCGCGCACCTACCCGCCGGCTGGAGCAACGAGCAGAAGATGCTGTACCTGATGAAGGCCGCGATGCGCTCGAACAAAGTGGCATCATATCTACCCGATTTCTCGATCATGGTGCCGAGGCGCGAGCGAGTGAAGATGCGTCTAATACTCGGTACGCAGAGCCCGTCCGGGTTGGAAGTATTCCGCGACGTTCAAGAGAAGGTCGAGAAGCAGGAACTAGTGATGCGTCACAACCTCCGCGAAGGTGACAGCCCGCAAGTCAGCTTGTTCTCTTCTGCCGACATCGCAGCGATCCAGCAGGAACAGAAAGGCGTCGGGTGCAAAGCGAATAGAAAACGGGCTGAGGAGATAATCGTGAGTTTCCTGAAAGGCCGAATGCGGGCATTTCCTGGCCCGATGTTCAATCAGGCGATGGAGGAAGTTCCAATTCGCCGCAAGCATCTGAACAGTGTCCTTTTGGATATGCGGGAGCGGGGCGTCATCAATTTCGAACTTCCGCCGAGAAAGCGAGTTCCCCAGCCGGATACCGCAATCTTCTTGGTCTGAGAGACCTAAAGCCACGAATAGCGGCTCGCGCCAAGCGCAAGCTGGCCTTCGCATGTTCATCAGACGCCCACCCTCTTCCCAAACCGATTTAGAGTGAGAGAAAGGCTGGTTGCTTTCGCGACAGGTTAAAGGCTGGGAGAGTGGCTTCCGGCGCCTGTCACGGAGGAATACCGATGGGTGTTGTGGAAGTTCTGGATCCGGTCGCACCGGCGCGGGCGGGTGGCTGGAAAGTGGATGTGAGCCGGGGTGAGCGGAACGGGCGGGTGTCGTCCGAATGGTTCAACCGGCCGGATGACGAGCGGTATCTGTCACTCGATGATCTCTGGGCCAATGTGAAAGGCCGGTCGGAGCGCAGCCGTAGCCGCGTGGTGCAGACGGCGGATATCCGCGTCGAGGCCGCGCGCGACAACCCCGAGCGGTTGCACCTGATGCTGCCGAAGGCGCAAGAACCGGTCGCGCCCACGCATTGGGCGTTCGGCCAGCTTGCCAGCATCGTCGGCGCCCCGGCCTCCTATCTGCGGCAATTGCCCGCGCCGTTGGCGGGGATCAACCTGCAATATGGTCTGACCAACCACCGCGCCGAACAGGTGAAGACTTTTGAGACCGAAGATGGCCGCAAAGAACTGCGCGCCGTGACCGGCCCCGATTACGGCCGCATCCACGATTTCGAGCTGGTCGAGGCGGTGCAGCGCATCGCGGGCAATGGCACCGGCGACACGCGCTGGAAGGTGCCGGGCGTGCTCGATTGGTCGACCGGGGTCTACAACCCCGATGTCGAGATCAGCCGCGACACGACCACGCTCTATGCCTCGGACCGCGACGTCTTCCTGTTCCTGGTCGACGATCGCAACCCGATCGAAGCGGGCAAGCTACCGGACGGCTCCCCCGATCTCTACTTCCGCGGCTTCTACTGCTGGAACTCCGAAGTTGGTGCCAAGACCCTCGGCATGGCGAGCTTTTACCTGCGGGCGGTGTGTCAAAACAGGAATCTGTGGGGCGTCGAGGATTTCCAGGAGATCCGCATCCGCCATTCGAAATACGCCGCTTCCCGCTTTGCCCATGAGGCGGCACCGGCGCTGACGCGCTTCGCCAATTCCTCGCCGCAGGGCTTCGTGAACGGCATCAAGGCAGCGCGGCAGCAGATCGTAGCGCGCAGCGACGAGGATCGCGCGGATTTCCTGCGCAAGCGGGGCTTCTCGAAGGCGGAGTCCGGGAAGATCATCGAGAAAGTGCTGATGGAAGAGGGCCGCCCGCCCGAGAGTATTTTCGACTTCGTGCAGGGCATCACGCGGCTTGCGCGCGACAAGACCCAGCAGGATGCCCGCCTCGACATGGAGGGGCGCGCCAAGAAGCTCCTCGACCGGGTCGGCTGACGCCGGGCTCGACAACGCGACCGCCTGCATCGGCGGCGGTCGCGCTTTCCCCTTCCAAATGCATGCCACTGGCCCCGCCCGAGAGGGCAGGGGGGCTTCGGCCTGCGCATTTCAGCGAGACCCCCATGACCCCCCAGGAAGAAACCATCGTCCTCGAGGCCCGCGATATCCTCGGCCGTTACCTTAGCCAGAACCCGGTCATCGGGAGCTGGCAGGCGCTGATGGACTATTGCGCTCTGACCGTCCGAGGTCCCATCGAGCGATTCCATGTCCTCTATCTCGACCGCAAGAACCGCATCATCGCCGATGAGCTTTTGTCGACCGGCACAGTCGATCATGTCCCTGTCTATCCGCGCGAGGTGATCAAGCGGGCGCTGATGCTGAACGCCAGCGCCCTGATCCTGATCCACAATCACCCGTCGGGCGATCCGACGCCGTCCGAGGCCGATCTCAGCATGACCAAGGAGATCCAGAAGGGCTGCAAGTATCTCGGCCTGACGCTGCATGACCACATCATCGTCGGTGCCGGAACGGAGCTGAGCCTGCGGGCCCTCGGCAAGCTCTGATCGTGGCACCAGACTTGCTACCGTCGCCCCTTCGAGCAAGAGGGCGGCGGTTTGGTCTTTGACGGATGAGGCGGGGAGAGTGGCTTCCCGCGCCGTTGGAGACATTGCTATGTTTGATCTTCCCCTGCCGATTCAGCCGAGCCCGCGCCCGATGGGCCCCGTCCCAAATGGCCCAGCTGTCGCTCCTGATCCCAGCCTGCCTTTCGCGTTGACGCGGATGCACCGGACGCCTGCAGCCCTGATGTCGGGCACCGCTGCCCCCGTGGTCGTTGAGCGTTTTGCGATCTTGGCCGATGCCATGCAGGGGGCGTTTGAGCTTGCCGAGGACAACGGCTCCGATGCAGCGCCGCAGCTTCTGGCCATCCTTGATTGCGACCAGCGCCTGGTTCTTGCCGGGGCCGCCAGTCATGGCGCTGTGGCTTGGTGCCACCCTGTCGCCAATGCTCTTGAGGCGCGGGCCGTCGTGACCGAGGCTGTTCAACTTCGCGCCCAGGCTGGACGTGCCATTGACTGGCACGAGCCTGAACTGGCGCAGCGACTGCATCACCGTGCCGATCTGCTGGATGCGCGTCTGGTCGACCCGCTCTGGCGCGCCTTTGCCGCCCGGGCGCTGCAGATCGCGGCGTGACGCCCGAGAGACAGAGGAGGGATGGGATGGGTTTGAGCCTTCGGGGGGCAGAGGAGTGCGCCACCCGGGGGTCTGACCTGTCCTCACCGAACGGAGTTATCCATGACCCAGACTGAACCCACTCTGGCCGCCCCGCTGCGGCCTTCCACCGTCGATTTCGGGGCGATCCTTGCCGCGCATGCCGAACGCACCGCCCGGATCCTCGCCCTTCGCCCGGGCAACAAGGACCGCCTGTTCGATGGTCTCATTGCCGCCGGCATCACCCATGTCACCGTAACCTTCGACGGCGCCGGTGACAGCGGCCAGATCGAAAGCATCGGCGCCTGGGCGGGCGAGACGGCTGTCGATTTTCCCGCAACCGAAATCCCCCATGCCGCGCTGACCTGGGATGACCCCGAGGTCGAGATGCGGCAGCTCTCGCTGGAGGATGTTGTCGAGCAGCTCGCCTACGACTTCCTGTCTGACACACATGGCGGTTGGGAAAACAACGACGGCGCCTACGGCGAGTTCTGCTTCGACGCTTCCGCCCGCTGCATCCATCTCGAGCTCAACGAGCGCTTCACCTCGTCTGAACTCTTCACCCATGATTTCTGAGGGGGCGGCGATGGC
>NZ_JADBGB010000004.1 GCF_015220045.1 Marivivens aquimaris
GCGTTGGCCAGTTCGCCATTGGTGCCCCGCACCCAGTCCGGGGTAATCTCGAGAAGCTCGAACACCTCGAGCGAGGTGGCCTCGGTCGAAGAGCCGCGCATGCCGGGACCGAATTTCTGCCCCTCGAGCCCGGCGAGCTCGGTGATCTCGGCATCGCGGCGCACCACCACGTTCTGCGGTGCCAGCGAATAGGCCCAGAGCAGCTTCGACTCGACCGGACGGCCGTCAAACGACTTCACCCCGTTATAGGCATGATAGAGCGTCGAGGTGGTGATCAGGCCGATGTCCAACTGGTCGCGCGCCATCCGCTTGAGGTTGTCGACCGTGGCGCCGGTTTCCACCACCGAGGCCTGATAAGCATCGGGATAGGCATTGTTCACGATCTTCGCCAGCGAGGCGAAATAGGCGTAGTGCGCGCTTTGCGAATTGGTCGCGCCGAAGGCGAGCCGGGTCTCCGCCGCTGCCGGCAGGCTGGCCGCCAGACCGGCCAGCGTGAGTGCCGCGGTCGAAAGCAATTTGGTCACTGTCATGTCGAACCTCCCTTGAACATGAATCGCCCGACAATCGGGCGTCTGTCATGGGAGGAGCCACAAAACCAGGCGTCGTTGCAAGACCTGCCAAGCTCTATGAAATTTTTTCATCAGCCGCTTTCGCGTTCCTGCATCGTGCCCTGAAGGACCCGGATATCCCCCGCCTCGAGTGTCGCCTCGGCGCTGGTGAGAATATCGACTGCCTGCCGCAGCATCCGCCTCAGCGGCTGGCGCACGGTGGTCAACCGATAGGCCTCCCAAGAGGCCATCGGGATGTCGTCGAAGCCGATCACGGCGATATCATCCGGCACCGAGACCCCCTTGACCCGGGCCGCGTCGAGAAGGCCTATGGCCATGATGTCATTGGCACAAAACACCGCGTCCGGCAGCGGTCTCCGGGCCAGAAGCTCCTGCCCGACGTCAAACGCCTGCTGGTAGTCGAAACCGCCGTCGTATTGCTCGTCAATCGCCGTGCCGGCCACTTCAAGGTGGTCGCGAAAACCGCGCATCCGCTCGAGATGGGTCGAGGTATCCCGCCGCCCGCCGACAAAGGCGATTCGTTGCCGCCCCTGGGCCAGGAACCGCTCTGCGATTTGCCGCGCCCCGCCGTAATTGTCGCAGCAGACCGCCATCATGCTGCTGTCGGACTGCACGCGGTTCAGCAGCACTGCCGGCATTCCGTGCGCCCGGCAAGAGCGCGCCAATTGCGAGGTCATCGTCGAGCTTGCCAGAATCACCCCTTCGGTACGGAAATCCAACACCTGCCGTATCATCGTGTCGACCTCGTCAGCGGACGACACCACATGCACGATGGCGCGAAGCCCGCGCTCCGGCAACTGCCGGACCAGCTCGTCCACAGTGCCCGGGTAGAACGGATTGTGCAGCTCGCTGACCACCAGCGCGATGGTGTTGGTAGATTGTTGCGAGAGCACCTTGTCGACACTGCTGACAAAGCCCAACTCGTCGGCGGCGGCGAAGATCGCCTTGCGCTTGGCCTCGGCAATCGAGGCGTCCGCCCGATAAGCCCGCGACACCGCCGAAACCGACACCCCGGCCCGTGCGGCCACATCCTTGGCGGTGATCTTTTTCATGCTTTCAGTCATATCCCTATTTCAACTGAGCGTGAAATGTTTTCAACCAAGCATCGCCTGTTTCCGCGTCGGCAGCTGTGGCAGGGCAATCCGATGCCGCCCGACGATCCAACGCGGGCCGCGACCCTCGGGAGAAACAGGGCCGCGGTTCAGGTATCGCTCATACGCTGACAGGAAGTTTTCCTTGGCAGAATGGCCGTCTACCTGAACTTTGGCAGTCAAATTCTGCGCGCGGCGTAGCGATTTTAACTGGCGCCGGACGCCTGCATGATGATCGCCTGCCATCCGATCGACCTTGATGCTGACCGCGGCGTCGGGTTCCGCACCGCTCTCGTCCGCCGGCCCAGAGAATGGGGCGACGGCCCGGATGCGACGCTCGAGATGCTGGCCCCGGAATTGATGCCCTTGCCCACCACCCTGAAGCGCAGGCAAGTCTTGGGTCACACCCGGGGTTTTTGGTAGATTGCGAAGCATCCAGAGAACGGCCTTACCGTCCTACGCGTTCCGGATTGAGATCGGAAACCCGGCCGTTGCTTCCCCGAGGTCGGCTTTCATCAAACTGCAACCTGCATCTTGCACACGCGCCGAACTTCCGCTTTCCCGAAAGACTACCGAAGCTTTTGCAGCCGCAGCATGCGTCGGGTTTGGCTTGAAGAGCGGAAGACCTGTCTTGGCTTGGTTAGTATTGCGGCGACTGCGGTGCGTCAAACGGGCTTGACCGCGATCAGCGCCATTCTGTAGCGACCCTGCTGCGTCACCTCGTGGAACCGGCCTTTCTCTTCCATCCATGTTTCGTTGAACAGCTGCGCGACTTGCGCCGGTCAAGGTCTCAGCCATCGGGGCCGACACCAAAGGCCATTTGGTCAACACGGAGCGGAGAGCAGCAGGCGTGCGCCCGGAGAGCCGAGCCATCGCTGCGTCTGCCCGAGCCCCCCATGCGTCGATATCGTCCAGATGGCGCATCGCCGTCAGAACGGCACTGTTTAACCCATCCAGCCAGCAGGCCAAGCGCTCAATCGGCAAGCTGGAGGCACGCAGCCCCCCTGCCCCACCCATGGCCAGCGGCGCGAAGATGGCACCGCATCCCTCGCCGGCCGCGATCCTGGCTGCGGTGACGGCGGCTTCGATCTGATCGCCTTTGTGCCCGAGGCCGGCGAGGCGCCAGAGATGAAACCCCATGCAGGCGCTCGTGATCGGGTGGAGATCGGCCGCTGCCGTCATCACGTCACGCCATCCGCCCGCGCGATCATCGAAACGTTCGGCAATGTTCGCGAGCTTTTCGGGATCGCGGCGGTCCAGGAAGGCCGCCAGATCGGCCATCGGGCCCGGTCCTCCTGTCAGGCGACGCATGGCCCACCCGACCCGGGCAAAGGCATTTGAATCATCCCGCGCGCCCGACAGCCAAATGGACGTCCACAGCGCTAACCGATCAGAGCTCACTCGATCACCCGCGAACCAGCTGAGGTCGGCCGCCTCGATCAGAGCTAGCCGATGCCGCCAGCCTTCCGGGCCACGCAGCAGCCGATCATCCAGAGCTCCTAAGCGTCCAGCCACTCTTGCCAGTCGCGCAGCGTGAACGCCTTCTGCCTTTGCCCAGTCACCGATGACAGCAGTGTCTGGCGGTTCCGCCCGTGGCCCGGGAGGCAAATCATCCGGTTCTTCCTCGAGTGGCCCAGGCAGAAACCAGAGATGCTCTTCGTGAGCCTCTTCATCCTCCTCTATGGTGATGAGGGGATCGTTGAAATCATCAGTTAACGCGGATGCTTGGGGTTTCATATGTGCAAAATACTGTTCTTTTGCACATTACCCAAGTGATTTTGTGGCGGTTGCCTTTGCTCTTTATATAGTATGCGCGCGCGACTGCCGCTGGAACCTCTCAGATCGCGCTCAGCACTAGGAAACCAAGGGTTTTTGGACGAGCACGACGAGAGAGCACCTACTTGCATTCGTGTACAAACGGTCGTTTATTGATGATACATATAATTGCAAACGGCCCGTTTTCATGCCCCTGATAGGCTACGCCCGTGTTTCCACAGAGGATCAGACCCCCCTGCCCCAGTCTGAGGCCCTGCAGTCTGCGGGATGCGCCGAGATCTTTGAAGAGCACGCCTCGGGCGGCAATCGCGCGCGACCGGTGCTGGCACGCGTGCTCGAACGCGTCCAGAGCGGCGATACGCTGGTCGTTGTGCGGATCGACCGGCTTGCGCGATCTCTGTCGCACTTGCTGGAGGTGATCGAAAGACTGGAGGGAAAGGGGGCGTTCTTCCGCTCGCTCCAGGACCCGATCGACACTGCCTCGCCCCAGGGCAAGTTCACGTTGCAGGTTCTGGGCGCTGCGGCTGAGTTCGAACGCGCTCTGATCCGCGAGCGCACAAAGGCCGGGCTTGCCTCTGCGCGCGCCAAAGGGCGCGTAGGCGGCAACCCAGGGCTACGCGCCAAGGATCCCGCCGCGCTGCGCAAGGTGCGGCTGGCACGGCAGGACGGCTATATGGAACGCCTGAACGAGACCGCGCAGGATTGGGTGCCTCATGTGCGCCGCCTGCGCCCCGATATGGCTTGGGAAGACGTGCTGCGAATTATCAATGCCCCCCTGCCCCCAGATCACCATTGGACACAAGGCCGACTGCTCCGCGCTGTGAAGGCATATGTGCGCGACGGGTTCCTTCCTGCCGAGGTGCTTGGCCGCGCCGGACGCCGCGAAACCGATGACCGCCTGCCGGCCATCGTCGCAGCGATCAAAGGCGCGGACCCCGAAATCACGCTGCAGGCGATCTGCGATCGGCTAGAGTCGATGCGCGAACGGACCCCTCGAGGTCGTGCCAGCTGGCAGCCGTCTTCGGTCAAAATGTTGCTCGAACGAGCGGAGCGGCTTGGCCTAATTTCATCAGAATCGGCTCACTCCCAACTGTAACTAGCAGAGGCTCAAACAGCTGAATCTATCGCTCTAAACACCGTCAGAAGGTCAATTGTGCCATTGGTTGCATGGGTTTAGCCAATACCATCCAAACAATCCCCATGAATGGCTTGAAGCACGGTCTTTTGGATTTATCACCATAAAATCAACAACTTGCAGTTATCTTGATGTGACTGTACGTATTGGTGCTGTGGATAACTTTCACACTACATCTAGATTCTTCTTGCCGGACTCACTTGATCGTGGCATTCCCATTCTGACGGTAAAACGCGTCAGTCGCGCTGTACACCGTCAGAATGACCAAGAGCCTCAACAGAGGCCGAGAGTGGGCGGCAGGACATGGATGATCGTAACGTTGGATACGCGCAAGGCATAGGCTCTTCCGACATCGGAGCATTTGCCGACAATCTGGCTGAATCTTTGGATCGCCAGATGAAGATCGCTTTCGAGCCCGAAGAACGAAAGTCCCTGCGCCGATTCAGTTCTACCGAAGTTGCCAGCCTCCTGCGCGTTAGCACATCTAACCTGCGCAACCGGCACAAGGACGGCAGCTTCCCGGAAGTTCATACAGACAACCGCGGACACCGGTTCTACACAGCCCAAGAGATCGATAAGCTGCGCGACATTCTGGGGCGCACCGGAAAGAACGCAGAAAGCTACCGCCCCGGTCGACGTGAAGGCGATCGTCTCCAGGTGATATCTGTCGTCAATTTCAAAGGCGGATCGTCAAAAACAACAGCAACGATCCATCTTGCACAACGGTATGCTTTGCGAGGTTACCGAGTGTTGGTCTTGGATCTCGATCCGCAGGCAAGTTTGACCACCTTTTTCGGCTTTCGGCCAGAGCTCGAGTTCGCCGAAGGCGGCACAATCTATGATGCCCTGAGATATGAGGAACAAGTTCCGCTCTCAGCCGTCATCCAAAAAACCTACTTCCATAAGCTCGATATGGTCCCAGCGGGCCTGATGCTCTCGGAATACGAAACTGAGACGGCAAACGCCCTCGCCCGCCGGGTGCAACCCATATTTGCGGAGCGTCTTGCCTTAGCGCTTGAGGAAGTAGAGGCGAATTACGACATCGTTCTGATCGACTGCCCACCTCAACTTGGCTTTCTGACCCTAACGGCGTTGGCAGCCTCGACGGGACTCCTAGTAACGGTCGTGCCTGGCATGCTCGACATTGCTTCAATGAGCCAGTTCCTGAAACTTGCTTCGGAAACGGTAAAGGCTGTCGAAGAAGCCATTGGCAGGCGCGTTACATGGGACTTCGTAAAGTTCTTGATCACGAGATACGAGCCGTCGGACGGGCCTCAGACCCAGATGGCGGGCTACCTGAGATCGATCTTGGCCGGACAGGTCATGACTGAGCCAATGCTGAAATCTACAGCAATCTCGGACGCCGGTATGACCCAGCAAACCGTCTACGAAGTTGATCCGAGCCAATTCATTAGAAAAACGATTGATCGCGCTCTGACCAGCGTGAATGGCGTTGGAGATGAGTTGGAACAGACAATCCAAATGGCATGGGGGCGTCGCTGATGGCCCGAAATATCTTCAATCAGCCTCCAAAGGACGAGAAGGAGAGCGCGGCCCCCTCCCCTACCCCGCCAAAAGCAGCAAAACTGCCAGGATCTGTTGGCGGATTGCGCGACTCTTTGCGCGAGATTACCGCGAATTCGATCCGTGACATCGAGCCCGATCAGATTGACATGGATGGTCTGCGCGATCGGTTGGTGCTGGAGGATTCCAGTATTGATGAGTTGGCCGAAAGCATTCGCAAGCATGGACAACAAGTACCAATTATGGTCCGTCCATCAGCGCAACCGGACAGATACCGTATCATCTACGGACGACGCAGGCTCGCAGCGATCCGCATGGTCGGCGGAACGGTCAAGGCGATCGTTCGAAGCCTGGATGACGACGCATCTCTGATCGCACAGGGCCAAGAGAACAACCTCCGACTAGACCCGTCTTTCATTGAGAAATCTCTTTTTATCAAAGAGATGCAGGAATCAGGTTACAAGCCAAACGTCATTCAGGATGCTCTCGGCTTGACACGGCAGGGCGTGTCCAATCATCGCGTCGTCATAGAGCAACTGCCAGAAGGGCTTGTACAGCTGATCGGGCCGGCACATGGCATCGGACGACGGCAATGGGGTGACCTGGCCGCTTTGTCGAAAAAGATAGATCTGGTGAACACAGCCAAAGAGGTGATCGCCGCCCTGCCCGACGACACTCCAAGCGCGGATAAGTTTCAGGCAGTCTACTCGGCTTGCTCGAACAAGGCGCGTAGCGACAAGAAGCAAGCCAACCGCAGCCTAACGTCCGTTGTCAAAGATGGGGACGGTAGCTCTGTGGGAACGCTGACAGTCGACCAGAAAACGATCGCTATCAAGATCACCAAGAAGGACAACCCAGAATTCGGCCAATGGATCGAAGAGCGCGCGGAGGCAGCGCTTTTGAAGCTCTTCGAACAGTGGCGGAATGAGAGCGGCTCTGGGTCCTAAGCCCCGAGCCACACAGAGTAACTCGAGCAGAGGAGAAAAGCGAAGACCAGAAAGAAAAGAGCCCCCCAAAGTTTCCCCTGGAGAGCCCTCATCATTCGATTAGCACTCATGATGTAGCAACCTCCAGCAAACCGGTCAAGAGTCACCGATTCGGTGGACGGGTTTTTATTGCCTTTTTCTGAGCGAAATCTCGGGAAGAGACTGGGAAGTTGTGGGCCGAACGGTCGTCGTGAAGAAACCATGGCATTTACAAAACTATCGATCAGAACCGCTGATGCTGATGCATCACGCGGCTCAATTTCTGCGGCTGAAACCGACATCTGGACCATCTTCAGGGCACTAAGAGATGCACGTAGCGTATTCGGTCTGCGTCCTGGCCATATCCAAACACTTCAAGCCATGCTCAGTTTCTTGAAGCCCGGCCATGGCGAAACGGTTTTCGCGTCCAACGACTCGATTTGCCAGCGCGTCGGCGGAATCGACGAACGGACACTCCGCAGGCACATCAACCGCTTCGTCGAACTCGGGTTCATCAAACGCAATGACAGCTCGAACAGAAAGCGCTACCGCGTTCGCTCATCCAGCGGGGAATGCATCAGCTATGGACTGTCTCTAACCCCCCTCCTCCAACGTGCGAGCGAGCTTATCGCCATCGCACATGAGATGGAAAATAACCGGCGGGATCGGATATTTGTCCGCAAACAGATCCTGACAAAGCTCGCCCATTTGGAAGAGCATGATCCCAGCAACACATTCATCAACCACGCACGGAGAGCTCTACGCAGGAAGCTGAGCCTTACCGAATACCACGCGCTGCTCGCCGACACGGACAAAGAATGCCAGACTTTGTATACCCCAGATAACCCACCAGAAACTGTGGAATTGCCCGCCAATGACGGACAAACTGTCCGGCACCAATCTATGTCTGAAGAAGAAAAAAAAGATTTAGATAGCAACACAGGCAATGAAGCTCTGAAACCAGACTTGCTAACCTCAGTCTGCGATCAAGCGACATCGTTCTCCACAGAGAGACTTAGAGACTGGTTGGACATTGAAAACCATGCTCGAACTCTTGCACCCATGATGGGGATTCACCCAGAAACATTTGAGAAAGCCAAGAATGCAGTAGGAGCTCAGAAAGCGTCATGCGCGATCTTCATCATGCTACAACTTGGACAACGCATCAGGGATTTTGGAGCGTACTTTCACAGTATCACCTTGGGCCAACGTCAAGACCAGTTTGATCCAGTGGCTTTGATCAAGCGTCTATCCAAAACTGCTATGCAAACCGCCTAGTGTCCACCGCGGTGGACGTCTGGCCATCAACTAGTCCAATGACGCGCGGTCTCGCCACATGCATCAAAGCGACAGAGCCAAATTCCACTAGGGCGATACTACACAGTCAATCCATGTACCTCCGACCCGCCGATGTCCACCGCGGTGGACAGATCCGGCACCAAGTCTCACAACTCACATGCGCGACAGCCGCTTTTCGTCATCCACCACTTCCAAAGAACCCTTGTTGGCAGTCCAGGCCCACAGGACGATGTTGAAGTCCGTTGATGACGCACCCTTCGCAAAGCTTTGGATCAGAAGCCCCGCAAACCGATCTGCTATAAGGGCGCGTGCTAGCTCCTGTGTCGGTACCAATTGGCCATCGAGCATCTTCATGCGCCATGCAGAGTCGGCAAGCATCGCCTCGGTCACACCATACCGTTCGAGCTTGTCCTGATCGCGGGTATCGAAAATAGGCCCAAGGTCGGCTTTGTAGGACACCAGGATCGTGGGTTGCAGGCTGCCTACCTGGTTGGCTTCTCTAAGAGCGGTCGCGGGATCCAGCGAGGTGTAGAGGGCAGGGGTGCCCTTGGCGTTAAAGCGCCCTCCATAGAGTTCAGCGCCTCGTCCGGACAGAGGTTCACGCGCATAGACCGGGTTCAGGGCGCGATAGAGTGGCCCTGTGTAGCGTCCATCTTTCAGCGGCATCAGGCAAAGACGCCCGCATCGACCGCATCGATGTATTCCAGAACTTGCTGAGCTTTGCCTTCCTGCACCAGCTGCATGGCTGTCCGGCCATCAAAGCCGGGCAGGGGCTCTGACCGGTACCATGCATAGGCCATCAGTTCCGAGCCGAAGCGGGGCTCAACTTTGTTCAGCACTTCTACCAATTCGCGCAGGCGGCGCTGCGTCTTGTCCGAACCGATGCGGGCTCGCCTCTGCAACGCGTCTTTGCCCAAGCCGACGGTCAATGCGATCTCTTCTGCTGATGTGCGTAGCACCGCGGCGATCTTGCGCGGTTCGAATTGCCCAGCTTCAGCAAAGTTCGTGATGTGCATGATCTATGCTCCTACGGTGATACTGACGGTATATAGCGGCAAAATCGCTGAAATTCAAGCTGACAGGAGGCGCTGCGCCTTCGTTTCCCGTGCTTATCCGTAACGCTGCAGTGCTCTGAACGAAGCAAATCCTGATCTTTGGGCCTGAGAGGTCACCGTTGGAGCGCTTTTGCCGATCGAGAACGTCAGATAAGCTATTGATAATATGAGAAAGACTGCAGCAGTCGGGCCGGAGTTGCCGATATGGCTTGCCGATCTTGGATCGAAACCGCCACTTACTGCATGCCGTCACTGGGGTCCGCGGTGGTGTCGGACCCTCGGCCGTTACCCCGGACCAGTTGGCTGCTGAAAAGTAAAAGTGTCCTTCGGGTTTTGTGACTGACGGATGAGGGCCTTTGGGGTCCCTCGGATGGGTCCGGACCGGATTCCGGTCTGTCTTTCCTAATGAAGGGCATTCTAATGGAAACAGGTGTCTTGCGCGTGCTCCGCACAACCGCCGCCTCCTGGTGGCGGCATAGAGAGCTGCGCAGAACTGGCCAGACGGCGCTATCGCGGCAACTCGAGCGCGAGACCGTCCTGCGCGATCTTGGCTACCTCAGGCAGGCGGCATTATTGCCAAACGCGCATGTGATCTGCGGGGAGGGTGGGACGTTCCTTCATCTCGGCTGGACCACAGTGTCGACTTTCGCGCCGATCGAACGCTTTCCCTTGGCCGCTCTTGCGGTCGCACGAGGGACCCCGTTCATCGATATCCGACCCGTCACCGATGTTATCGCATTCGCGAACTTGCCGCGGGTGGCGCGGGACAGATCTGTCGATCCTGACCTTTCAGGTGCCGGCAGGTGCGTCTCGCTGACCACCTACATCGACACGGTCGAGCGGCTCGGCGCGAGGATCGTCAACGATCCGCGGCCCCGTCAGTCAATCTGATCACCACTCCCTCTCACAAACATTCGAAAGGAGGCCAGCCATGGCCCGATCCCCCACGCCCAAATTCGATGCCTCCGAGGTCATCACAAACGAAATCATCCGCATCATCGAGCGCGGCGTCCTGCCGTGGCGCAAGCCCTGGACCGCAGGCGGCAGCTCACGCCCCCTGCGCGTGGGCGGCGAACCCTACCAGGGGGTGAACAACTTCCTGCTGACGATGCGGACCGTGATGGCGGGCCACAGCTCTCCCTTCTGGATGACTCTGCCTCAGGCCAATGCGTTGGACGCAAAGGTCCGCAAGGGCGAGAAATCCTCTGTCGTCGTCTATTACGGCCAAAGCCGGAAAGACGCGGGCGGCGAGGACGACCGCAGCGATGGCGATGATCGCTCCGAGGAAGCCCGCATCTTCCGCTTCCAGAAATCCTACCGCGTGTTCAATGCCTGCCAGATCGATGGCCTGCCCGACAGCTTCTTCCCAGACCCGGAGCCCGCGCCCGAGCATCCGCCGTCCGAGCCCATCCCGCACATGCAGGCGTTTTTCGATGCCATCGACATCACGACCGTCTTCACGGGCACGGAGGCGTACTATTTGCCCCCCGTGGACAAGGTCTACATGCCATCCATCACGCGGTTCCAGGACCCGCGCAATTTCTACGGGGTCTGGGCGCATGAGCTGGCCCATGCCACGAAGGCCCGGCATCGACTGAACCGTGATTTCGGGTTCTCGAAGTTTGGCAACACCTCTTACGCGCGCGAGGAGATCGTCGCGGAATTGACCTCGGTGTTCCTGGGTCAGACGCTCGGCTTTACGGCGCATACGCTCGAGATGAATGCTGCCTACCTCCATAACTGGTTGCGCGTTCTTCGGTCGGACAAGGGTGCGATCTTCAAGCACGCCGCGGATGCGCAGCGCGCCTGTGATTACCTGATCGCCAGATCGGAGGCGGGCAGGGCAGGGGGCCGAGCCAAGGCCGCCTGACCACAGGGAGAACGGAGACGCCCATGTCACGTAAGGAACCCAAGACGCTGCGGGTGGCCTGCTTCAACGACGGCCGCCGCAAGATCATCACCTTCAAGCACGGCGCCTATTGGTGGAGCCCGTCCGAGGGCGCTTATCCGCTCTCGGCGGCACTTGAGACCATCAAGCACCAAGGCGGCTGGATCGAAACCATCCCCAACCCGAATTACAGACCCAAGCGATTGTTCGGGTAGGGCCCCTTCTGCTTCTGTCCTGCCGCCAGGGGGAAAAAGAAAAAGCTGGCTTTTGGAAGGGTGTTTCAACTTCTCAAAGGAGCACCCCATGTCCATGACAGGACAACCCCAGACAGACCGCCCTGATCCGAGTGTGATCGCAGCGCAGAACGACGCGTTTCGCAAGCTCGCGTGCCTCGGTGTGCCAACCGCCCAGTCTATTCAGGGCCGCATGCATGTCACCCGCTCAATTATGAATGCCGGTGACGGCTTCATGGCCGAGGCGGTGAAGGCCACGGGCATGTTCGAGACCTTCGAGCCCGAGAACGATCCCGAAGGATGGCATGATTTCGGGGCGGTCGAGGTCCGCGGCGAGACCGTGTTCTGGAAACTGGATTTGTACGAAGCGGATTCCGACTTCCGCTATGGCGCCGAGGCCCCGGACAATCCCGCCACCACCATGCGCGTGCTGACCATCATGCTGGCGCGCGACTGGTAGGGGAGGGGACACCCCTCCTGACAGCCCAGGCGATGAAGGCCCGCTGACCCCTCAAAGGGAGAGTGGGCCTTTTGTTGTGGTGATCCCTGAAGACGGGGATTGGCCGCGCATCTGAATGCGCGGGCCGCTCCAAACCCACCGAAAAGGAAACGCCATGACCACAAGCTTCAAACCCGTCTCCGTCGCCATCGGCGATCTGGTCTCACATCCCGCCAATGTGCGCAGCAACTCGCCGGAAACCTATGATCCTGAGAACATCGCCCATCTGAAGGCAAGCATCGCCGTTCTGGGTCTCCTGCAGCCGCTCATGGTCCAGAAGCTCGACGGCAAATATGCTGTCCTCGCCGGTGGCCGTCGGCATGCCGCGCTGAAGGAGCTGGTCGCGGACAGGGCCGCGAAAGGCTTCACGGCGAAGGCCAAGATCGACTGCCGTCTTGTGCCAGAGGATTGCGATGTCACCACGGCCCTGTCGCTCGCTGAGAACATCACCCAGGCGCCGATGAATGCCATCGACGAGTTCGAGGCTTTCGCGCGGATGATGGAGGTCGACGACCAGACGCCCGAGACGATCGCAAAGACCTTCGGCACCACGGTGGCGGCCGTGAAAGGCCGGTTGCGCTATGGCCTAATCCACCCCGACATCCGCGCCGCGGCCCGGGCCAAGACGATCACGCTCGACACGATGAAGGCCTTTGCGGAGCATCCGAGCCAGGAGGTGCAGCGCGAAGTCTTCGAGGCGCTCACCAAGGAAGATAGCTACCTGCAGGCCTATACGGTCCGCCAGGCGCTCAAATCCCGCGGCGTGCAGGTCAGTGACGATATCGGGGCCTTCGTGCGCGCGGACTACGAGGCGCGGGGCGGCGCTGTCGCCGCTGACCTTCTGGAAGAGCATTCCGTGCTCGAAGACGCCGCGCTGGTCGAGACCATCCTGCTCGAGAAGCTCGGTGCCGCCGCCGAAGAGGCCCGCATAAAGCTGGGCTTTGCCTGGGCCGATGCCATGGTCCGCTATGATTACGCGACCATGGCCGACTACGGCCGCGTTTATCCCGGCCCGATCGAGCCTGATGAGGCTGCGCAAAAGCGCATCGATGAGATCACCGCCGAGCTTGAGAAACTGCAGCTCGAGATGGAGGATGAGGGGCTCGAGGACGGTGCCTACAACGCGCTTTACGAGCGCGTGGACGCCTTGGAAGAGGAAGCCCGCGACCTGCAGGAGGCCTACAGCGCCGAGGACCTCGCGCGGTCTGGGGTAATCGCGTCCTGGTCGGGCGGGCAGGTGACCCTCCATGTTGGCCTCGTCCGCCCGGAAGACACCGTCAAAAAGGAGGGCGCGCGCGGCTCCTCGGCTAGCCCGACCGGGGAGGAGGCCCCAGACGCCGGCGAAATCACCTATCCGGCCTCACTGGCTGAGGACCTCAAGACCGAGCGAGCCATGGCGCTTGGGGCCGCGATGGCGCTGCATCCGGAAGCTACGCTCGATCTGACGCTCTTCAAGCTGGTGAGCGACGTTCTGGCCAGCGGCATGAGTGTCACGCAGGCGATCAAGATCGATGCCCGCAAGGAATACCGCAGCCATGCCAAGATGGACGAGATCGACGCAACCTCGCTCGAGCAGGTGGCGGCGGCGCATGAGGCGCTGGACCTCTCCTGGCTCGATGACACCCGCGCGCCCGCCGATCAGTTCGCGGCGTTTCGCGCGCTGGAGGCAGGCGAAAAGGCCAAGCTCGTGGCCTATGCCACGGCCAGCACCACGCAGTCCTGCTTCGCGCGGGACCGCCAGCGCGACAGCCTGATGCATGCGTTCGAGATCGAGATCATGCCCGACATCCGCTCCCACTGGACGCCGAATGCGGCGCTCTTCAACCGCTTCAAGAAGGCTTGGCTCCTGAAGATCCTCGGCGAGGATCTGGGTCTCGCCCAGGAGGCGGTGACGCTGGCCTCGTCGAGCAAGAAGGAGATCGTCGCCTTTTGTGACAAGCTCTTCGCCGAGCCCTTCGCCACGCTCACGGACGCGCAGCGCGCTGCCGTGGCCGCCTGGTGCCCGCCCATGATGCAGACAGCCGGTGTCGCCTGTGATGAGGCGGAGCCCGCGGCGGAAACCCCGGAGCCTGACGGCGACATCGCGCAAGCGGCCTGAGTCCTCACGCGACCCGCGCGTGGACCATGCCGCCCGCGCGGGTCGACCCTTCCAAACCGAACAGAAAGACATCCCCATGGCTATTCTCAAGTTCTCTGCGTCCGCTGTTGCGGCGCAGATCGCCCATGCACGCGCCTGCAAAACCTTCCTGCCCAACTGGAACGGGCCCGTGGACAGGCCCGCCCTGATCCTCATCGTCGGCAATGGCGTGCATCTGCGCTCAAACGGCATCGATGGCACGACCACCCGTATCGTCACCACCGAGCAGGCCGATCCGTCCTTTGCTTTCGCCGATGGCATGAACCCGTTTCGGGACACCGACTGGATGGCGCAGCGCCGCATGGCGTTTCGCGATCTGACCGGCCAGTTCTACACCGACATCCTGGATGACGTGCAGGTGCTCATCGACCGGGGGCGGGGTGCGATCCGGCTCGCCACCGATGGCCACAGCATCCGCGTCCTCAAACGCCGGGCCTCGGACTATCTCATCGGCGGGACCTACGAGGTGCCCTCGGGCCTCGGCGGCACCTTCCGGGTCATCCTCAAGGATGCCTGCGACACCTTCGCGATCGTGCAGAACTGCGGCAATTGCGAGGATTTCGACGCCATGCAGCCCTACCGCGTGCCGCTCGATGCGCTGATGGAAATCGATGACCGGAGGGCGGCGTGATGGGTTGGCTCTTCTACACCGACGGCCGCGTCCAGACCTACGCGGATGAGAAAGCGGAGATTGCCCGGCTCTGCACCTCTCATGGCGAAAGGCGCAAGACGGAACTGGTCAAAGCCTGCAAGGTGGGTTCGACTTGGTACGCGGCGGCAAAGGTCACAAATATCGACGGCACCCCTGTCGAAGACACGACCTATGTCACCGATGCGGATGGCTCCATCACTTTCGCCGCCGTATTCCTTACCCGATATGATGACGGCTGCTGGGGCTACAAGGACATGGAGGAAAGCGCGGGACCGGTCGAATCCCGCGCGCCACTGAGCCTATTGGCCCTGCTGTCCGAGCTGAAAGACCCAGACAGCTATGCTCATGCCTGGCGCCAGCGCTGCCAGGACTGGGCTGCGATCCCGGACTACGAGGAAGGCGACAAGATCAAGCTCGCAGCACCTGTGACGCTCACCGATGGCAGTACCTGCCAGATTGTCACCGCGACCCACTACAGGCGCGGGCGGCAAAAGCGCCGCTGCTACCGCATCGAGGAAACTGGTGGGCTCGTACGCCTGTCGAAGGCCTCGCTTGCGGGCTCGGAGCTGCTCAGCTCCGCGAAAGGTGCGGCTAGCCCGGTGCTGGCGGAGTTCCTGGCGGGGCGAAATTAGGTCCTGCGCCGGACGGTTCATCGACCTGCCCGGCGACAGCAGATGCTGCGGCTTGTCTTGACAAGGCAATGCAAATGCATTACCTATCGCGGGCAGCAAAGAACCTTTTCTTCAGGAGACTGCCATGACAGCCCTCGCACAAGATGTCTCGAAACTCACGGATCGGTATCAGACGACCGTGCCGGCGGGTGTGCGCAAACAGCTCAAGCTGGGCAAGGGCGACCAGATTCGTTACTGCACCGAGCCGAGTGGCAGGGTCTATATCGAGCCCGTGCGCAGCGACGAGGAAGATCCCGTGCTCGGAGCCTTTCTCGATTTTGTCGAGGCCGATATCAAGGCGCATCCGGACCGCATTCGGGCTTTCGATGGGGCTTTGCATGACCGTCTTGCAGCACTGGTCGGAGACGTTGATGTCGATCTCGATGCGCCGCTATCGCTCGAGGATGAATGAGCGGCGATAGCGTGCCCGCCCAAGCGCCCCTTGTCGTGAATGGATGGTCGATTTATGCGCACCCACTCTTTCTGGACCAGCTCGAAGGGCTGGTCGAGGAGGTAGAGGCGCGTAAGGCTCGCGATCCCAAGACCTGGCACAAGAAAAACCCGACGAAACGGCTGGCCGCCATCTTCAAGCTGGTCACCGAGGCCATACCTGCAGATCCGGGTGCCGCCGCCTTCCGGCAAGGCGGCACACTCGGCGATCACCGCAAGCACTGGTTCCGGGCGAAATTCTTCCAGCAGTATCGGCTGTTCTACCGGTTCAACAGCGATGCGAAGGTCATCGTGGTGGCATGGGTGAACGACGACAAGACCCTGCGCGCCTATGGCAGCAAGACGGATGCCTATGCGACGTTCAAAGGGATGCTGGAAGATGGCAACCCACCTGACAATTTCGACGCGCTCTTGAAAGAAGCTGCAGCGGCAGGCAAGCGGTTCGAGAAATCCCTTGAAGCGGTGCCCGATCGGTAAGTGGGCCAGCTTGCTATGACCCTTTGGCATTATCATTTACGACGCCACGCTCGAAGATGTAGCATCGGCTGATAATGCGGTCGGAGAAAGCACAATGAATGAGACGGAAAAGGATAGGCAGCACCTCGGTCTAGAGGAGCAATGCGCGCCTGACCTGACGGGGCACCGTTTCCCAATTGCTGTGCGCGTTGCAGACATGCCCGATGACCTCGGCAAGCTGCTGGATATCGGGCTCGAGGAGCATTTCCGTGGCCGCTGAAGCGAATTCTTATGACACGTGGTTTTGCGCGCAGGTGCAGGCCGCGCTGGAGGATGCACGCTCGGGAACATCTCAGGTTCAGGTGATGCAGGCCGCACAGGCATTGATTGATGCGAAGCGGCAGGTCGAACCCAAGTCCTGACCAAGCCTTTGAGGTCGGCGCGGTCTGACTACGTCACCCTGAAAAGCGAAAGCGGGCTTTTTGTCCTTTGGAACTCAGACCCTGATCCAAAGGAAAATCCCCATGTCCAAACCCAGAACGGCCAACCCGGCTCTCGCAATCTCCGAAGCCGATCTCGCCTCTGCCCTCGCGCAAATCGGCACGGAGGTCGATGACCAGCCCCTGCGCAGTTCAGCGCTCGCGCGTATCATGCGCGAGACGTTTCATGGCAGCGATGCCGGTGGCGCCTGGGACTGGCGCATGGCCTATGACATGATGCAGGCAGCGGCTGTCCAGGTGCTGCTGCGTGGGAACGGCGCGGCAGGTGACACCGCCGCTGCAAGGCTACTTGCCTCACGGCTCCTGACGGAAACCCGCCGGTCAGAGCAGCAGATCCGGCTACAGCAGTTTTCCACGCCGCTGCCATTCGCGGCGCTGGTTTTGCGGGCCGCGGCGATCCGCAAGGGCGAGACCGTTCTGGAGCCCTCGGCTGGCACCGGTGCCCTGGCTGCTTTCGCCGCCCGGGCCGGTGCCACGCTTCTGCTCAACGAGATCGACCCCTTTCGCCAGCGCCTCCTGCGCGCGGTTTTCGGCGGCGAGGTCACAGGCCATGACGGCGAGCATATCGATGATCTGCTGCAGACGCCGGTTCTACCCGAGGTCGTGGTGATGAACCCGCCCTTCGCCTCCTCGGTCGATCGCTCCCGAGACAAGCACATCGCCGCCAAGCATCTCATCGCGGCTGCAAAGCGCCTGGCACCCGGCGGGCGGCTGGTGGCGATCATGCCGCCGGGATTCACGCCCGAACGCGATGCCGCGCATTGGTCCCGCGCCTGCGGTCTCCTGACGCCGCGATTGGCGCTGACGATGCCGGGACAGGTCTATCGCAAGCTCGGCACCTCTGTCGAAACCCAGCTCATGATCTTCGACAAGGTGCAGGAGGATTGCGAGATGATCCGCGCCGTTGTGTGCGATCTGGATGAAGCCCTTCCTTTTGTCGACGCCGTGGCCGCAACCCGGCCTGAGATGCACCCCGCCCAACGGGCAGCAGCGATCCCGCACATTCGGCCGACCGTTCCATCCTCTGCTCCGCGCAAGACCGCCGCTGCGCCTGTCGCCGCCTCCAAGCCTCGGGCCAATGCCGTTGTCCCGCTAACTTTCACGAGCTTTGATATCCCGCGCGACAACACGCCCATCTCGGACATCTATGCGCGCTACCGTCCGCAACGGATCGAGATCGCGGGTGCGCAGGAACATCCCACCCCGCTCGTCGAGAGCATCGCCATGGCCTCGGTTGCCCCGCCCATGCCCTCAAATACGGGTCGTGATGACTTGCGCCTGCCCGCACGGTTGGTCGAGGAGGGTCACCTCTCCGAGGCGCAGCTGGAAACCATCATCATGGCGCATGACGCCCATGGGCGCGACCTGCCCGGTCGGTTTACCATCGATGACGACCAGACCAAGCTGACGCGCGCCGATGATGACCCGGATGCACGTGCCTATCGCCTTGGCTATTTCCTCGGCGACGGCACCGGTTGCGGCAAGGGGCGCGAATGCGCGGGGCTCATCCTTGTCAACTGGCTGGCCGGGCGCAGGAAGGCGATCTGGGTCTCCAAATCCGCCACGCTCATCGAGGACGCCATCCGCGACTGGACCGATCTCGGCGGCTCGCCCGCCGACATCCAGCCGGTCTCCAAATGGAAACCGGACCAGTCCATCCCGATGGGCGACGGCATCCTATTTGTCACCTACGCCACGCTGCGGTCCGCGGGCAAATGCGGCACCACGCGACTGAGCCAGATCCTCGCCTGGATGGGCGAAGACTTTGAAGGCGTGCTGGCCTTTGATGAGGCCCATGCCATGCAGAACGCGGCCGGGTCCGAGCAGGGCAGGGGGGTCAAACCCTCCCAGCAGGGCCTTGCTGGCCTCCGGCTGCAACTGGCAGCACCCCGCGCTCGCGTCTTCTACATCTCGGCCACGGGTGCGACGAGCGTCCACAACCTCGCCTATGCCGCGCGGCTGGGGCTCTGGGGGCAGGGCCCCGAATACCCCTTCCCAAGCCGCGAGAGCTTCGTTTCTGCGATGGAAGCCGGCGGCGTGGCTGCCATGGAGGTGGTCGCGCGCGATCTCAAGACGCTCGGGCTCTACACGGCGCGTGCCCTCAGTTTTGATGGGGTGGAGTATGACGTGCTCGAACACGCGCTGACCCCGGCCCAGATCGAGATCTACGACGCATACGCGGGTGCTTTTCGGATGATCCACCACAATCTCGAAGCGGCGCTGACTGCGACCGGCGTCAACGACGCCTCGGGGGAAACTAATGCGTCGGCCGCACGCGCCTCGGCCAAGTCCCGCTTCGAGAGCACGAAGCAGCGCTTCTTCAACCATCTCCTGATGGGCATGAAAGCCCCGACCATCATCCGTGCGATCAAGGACGACCTGGCGGCAGGCAATGCTTGCGTCATCCAGGTTGTCTCGACAGGCGAGAGCCTGCTGAAGCGTCGGCTTGAGGCGATGGACCCGGAGGATGAACTCGTCGAGGGTGCCTTGACGCCGCGCGACTATGTTCTGGGCTACCTCGAACAGGCCTTCCCGATCCATGCGCAAAAGCTCGTGGAGATCGACGGCAATATGGTGGCGGAACCCTTGCGGGATGAGACCGGGGCGCTCGTTGTCTCGCGCGAGGCGCTCGCTTTGCGTGACGCGGCCATGATGGAATTGATGACGCTGGCGCCGATCCCCTCGGCGCTCGATCAGATCCTCTGGGCATTTGGCGATGAGGCCGTGGCAGAAGTCACGGGGCGGTTCATCCGGCCACTCAAGGCCGAGGATGGCCATCTCTTCATCGAGAAGCGCAGCGCCAGCAGCAATTCGTCCGAGACCCAAGCCTTCATGGACGGCGAAAAGGATATCCTGATCTTCTCCGACGCGGGCGGTACGGGCCGGTCCTACCATGCGGCGCAAACCGCGAAGAACCAGAAACGGCGGCGGCACTATCTTCTGGAGCCCGGCTGGCGCGCGGATGCAGCCATCCAGGGGCTCGGCCGCACGCATCGCTCGGCCCAGGTCAGCGCACCGTTCTTTCGGGTCTGCACCTCCGATGTGCATGGCGAGAAACGTTTCACCTCGACGATCGCCAAACGCCTCGACCAGCTGGGGGCCCTGACCAAGGGCCAGCGCGAGACCGGCTCGCAAGGCATGTTCCGCGAGGAGGACAATCTCGAAAGCCCGATCGCGCGAGCGGCGCTGCGTGGGTATTTCGCCGATCTTGCCGCCGGGCGCGCCGAGGCGATGAGCTACGAGAGCTTCACCGACTGGACGGCCCTGCGGCTGATCGACAAGGACGGGGTGCTGCTCGAAGAGCTTCCCCCGATCCAGCGGTTTCTCAACCGGGTGCTTGCCCTTCCCATCCACATGCAGAACGCGCTCTTTGCCGAGTTCATGCGCCGGATTGCCGATCAGTCTGAGCGGGCGCGCGCGGCGGGCACGCTCGATCTCGGCGTGGAAACCCTACGTGGCGAAAAGATCGAGCAGGTCTCCACCGAGGATCTCTGGACCTGCCCGAAATCCGGCGCCGTGACGCGGATTATCGGACTTGAGGTGACGGACCCAGTGTATGTCCTGGTCGCCGAAGAGGCCATATCGCGCAATCCCGACAAGCTGCCGATGGTGAATCGCGCCTCCGGTCGCGCGGCGCTCATCTCGGCGCGGCCCATGCAGATGTATGACGAGGACATTGTCACGCTGATGCGCAAGGCGGTGCGGCCAAACGGGTCGAGCTATCTCGAAGAGGCACGGTTTGAGTCCTCGGCTTGGGAAGAGATCGACAGGCCCGAATTTGCGCAGATTTGGGAGGCCGAGGCTGCGTCCCTGCCAAAAACCACCACGACCAAGCTCTACCTGCTGACCGGGCTGCTGCTGCCGATCTGGAAGGACATTCCGACCACCAATGAGCGGATCTACCGTGTCACGCCAGACGGGGCGACGGCCATGATCGGGCGGACGCTGAGTGAGGAAGGGGCGGCCTCGCTGCGCGCCCGCTTCCTCGTCTCCAATCCGCAAACGCCACAGGAGATGTTGACCGCCGCCCTCGGCACCACCGCACCTGTCGATCTGGGCCGGGGTCTGACCCTGACCCGTCGCCGGGTCGCAGGCGAGATGCGCCTTGAGTTGGGCGGTGCGGATCGGGGCATGATCGATGGCCTCAAGGCGCTCGGCTGCTTCACCGAGATCATCGCCTTCCAGTTGCGTGTGTTCCTGCCGCATGGGGACGGGATCGACACGGGAAGCATTCTGGCCCGGATCGTGGGGCAGCGAGTCGCCAAGGTGGCAGAACAAGCCGCCTGAAAAGTCAAAGCGAGCTTCCGGTCGGGCGGCGTGGATGGGATTTGGCCGATCTGCGCTTTCCGGGCGCGCGCTGACCAATGCCAGGCCCGGCCCCCCCAAATTCAGATAAGAGGACAGACCCATGACCAATCCCCAGATCGACTATGCCGCAATGGCGGCTCAGTGGCGTGCAGAGCGCGAAACCACCTTGAAGGCATCCAGAGTGGAGCTGCTCGCGCAACTACGTGCGCTTGGCATCAGCGAGGTCGCTGTCGAATACGAAGGCTATGGCGACTCCGGCAATGTCGAGGATGTGACGGTGCAGCCTGCAGAGGTCCAACTGCCGGAGCCGCTTGCCACAGAGGTTGGCGACTTCGCCTGGTCGCTCGCCTATCACCATCACCCGGGGTTCGAAAACAACGAGGGCGGCTACGGCACGCTGACCTGGGACATCACCGCCGACAGTGTCACCTTGGATCATGCGGACCGCTACGTTGAATGCTCGCATAGCTATGACGAGGGGCTGTGAGATGGCGCATCCGCTTCATCATGCCGAAAGCTCGGCCCGGAAATTCGGCGGGGTGCCGTCTGACTATCAGGCTGTGCACGATTGGTTTGACGCCTCGAAAGAGCATCTCGCGCTCTTCACGCACCGAGCCATGCGCCACCACGCTCAAGGCCTGTTCGAGGCCGAACGTGTCTTCGGCCTGACCCTGACCAATAGCGCAGGTCGAGAGATCCCCGTGCGCTGGATCGGCGAGCAGCATGTCCGCGAAGACTGTCAGGGCCGTATCCCGAGCATGGCGGACTGGCTGCGACGGATACAGCCCGAGCCATGGATGGCCAATGGCCACATCGACCGGCATTCCGGCTCCGAGCCCTGCGGCGACCCAAGGGTTGCCTGGGCCTCCGAGGTCGCCGCCGGAAGAACGGTTCTTGGTCTGAAGGATTGGATGGCGGCGCACGCGACGCAAGCCACGCAAGTTGCCTGACAGCACTCGGCCGTTTGCCAAACGAATACTGCATGGAAGCCCGGTCGGACGATCGGGCTTCTTGCGTCGTTTCCCCACCATTCTTCGTAAGGAGGATCGCATGACACTCGATGAAATCAAAGCTGCGGTCGATGCCGGCCAAACCGTGCATTGGGCCAATACCGGCTACGTTGTCCACAAGGACCGGCTCGGTCAGTACCTGATCAGCTTTCTGCCGAACGGCAGCTGCATCGGTCTGACCGACCGGGGCAGGCATCGGTTGAACGGCAAAGAAGCGGAGTTCTTCATCGCGCGATCGGAGGACGGCGCGGAAAATCCGGGCAGCCAATCAAGACCAGACGGGCAGGAGGGGGGCGTAGCATCCGGAGGCGCGGGGGCACTCCCACTCGGACGGCAGATCTGACCCGTGGGCGGGACTGAAAGGAAAGCAGGCTTTCTGATTTGTGATCCCTCAAGGGGTCGAGAAAGCAATCCCGGATGCGTTGGCAAAAACGTCAGGCACCGGCCAATCCAAAAGGAACCATCCCATGTTCGCAGGAACCCTTACCCGCAATGTCGAGACCGCAGCCGCCGAATACACCGGCATGATCCATTCGACGCGCTTTGACATCGCCATCCAGCTTGAAAACCGCCCGAAGATGTCCGAACGCAGCCCGGATTTTGACGTAACGGCAGTCAACAAATCAGGCCGCAAGGTGCGCATCGGCACGGCCTGGAACGAGACCGGCAATACCAGCGGAAACCCTTACATCTCGATGCAGATCGATGTCGGCTTGGGCCCGTTCCGGGTCAATGCGGTGCAGACGAAAGAGGCGCGCGCGGCCCAGAGCGGCGAATTCGAGATCATCCCGCTGGTCTCGAACGGCCTGATGAAATCCGGCTCGATCTCGGGCGAGCTCACCGCTATGGACGCCGACAACGCCTTCACCGGCTACATCGCCAACATGATGTTCGATCTGGAATTCATGCTGATCGAGAACAGCTATAAATCCGAGGAGACTCACCCCGATTACCGGATCGAGGTCAGCTCGCCCCGGGGCACACCGATCCGCGTCGGCTCGGCCTGGATGGCGAAAAGCAGCCGCACGGGCAATGACTACCTGTCGCTGCTGATCAACACGCCCGATGGCGACCTGCGCGTGAACGCCGTGCAGAACGAAGAACAGCGCGGTGGGCAGACCTTCTCGATCATCCCGTTCATCGACAGCGGTGAGCAGCCGCAGGATGCAGGCACGGGGCTGTCGTTGGTCGCCTAATCGGCGCGCGAGATAAAACGATACGAACCGAAAGGGGAGCCGTGGGACCACGGTTCCCCTTTTTCCATGTCTGGCGGTACGACGCACACATCTGCTTGCGATCTGCTGAATATGATATACGATAATATATTATTGAGAGGACGAGGGTAGGCACATGGTGGCGAGACTGGGAAAAGCTCCGTGGTTCGAGAGCTTTGATGTAGACGCCGAGGTTGAAGAGCTTCTTGCTCATATCGTGCGTTGCACCGGATTTGCGCTGCCTGAACGACAGCGTGATGTCATCATGACCCATGCAAGGTCGAAGCTCGACAGGACAAGGCAGGCATATCTGGACGCCAAGGCAGGGGTCTGCTCCGGCTCAGTGCTAAATCCTACGTTAAGCAAAACCGGTCGTTCCTTCTCGATACAGCGAACGGCAGTTCAGAGCCCACTTTGACCGATGCTGCGTAAAGGATGTATCGCTGCTTTCGAGGGCGGTAGAAAACCTGCTTGATCGCAGCCGCGATGCGGAGGGAAAGCAGCGCCGAGTTGTCGGAACGCGTGAACCAAAAGGCGATCTAATCGAACGATTCAGCGCTTCACCCCGTCTGCGGCTGCCTCTCAAATACTGCGCGGTGCCCAGAGAATAATACCCGCACCGACAAGGCAAATGACCGCTCCAACTACATCCCATTGATCCGGGCGATGCCCTTCTACGCCCCATAGCCACAGCAGGGACGATACGATGTAAACGCCACCGTAGACTGCATAGGCGCGGCCCGCCTGATCGGCGGGGCTGAGCGCCAGTAGCCAGGCGAAAGCGGCAAGGGACAGCATGCCCGGTGCCAACCAAAACACGCTCTTGTCCAGCCGGAACCAGGCCCAGAAAGCAAAGCATCCGGCAATTTCGGCCAGCGCAGCGGCGAAGTAGATAAGAACCGTCTTCATCGGGCCAGACATACGTTCCGAGGAGGATCGGGTCTATTGCGAAAAATCTTTCAAATTCAGAGAAGCGAGCCCAAATCCGATCCAACACTTGGATAGGCCGCCGTCATCGACTTAAGTTGCTTGGCCGCCAGGCCCAGCTTGATTGCCAGCCCGAAGAAATTGATCAGTTCGCCGTATTCCGGGCCGAACAGGTGCGCGCCGAGGATCTTGCCGTTCGACTTGTCCACGAGGACCTTCGCGGCAGCAGAGGTCTCGCCGATCCGGTAGTTCGAATACCAATCGCCAGTGTCGGTGAACCGAACATCGACATCATACCCGGCGTCCCTTGCCTCACTTTCCAACATGCCGACACGCGCCACTTCCGGGACTGTGAAGACGGCTGTAGGAATACCGGCATAATCCGGTGCGGTCTGAGTGTCTTTGAGCATGTTGGAGGCCGCGACCTTCCCTTCGATCACTGCGACTGGCGTCAGCGGCATGCCATCGGTGTCGGCGGAATCTCCGGCGGCAAAGACCGCGCTGTTTGTCGTGCTTTGCAGATGCGGGGCTACAACGATGCCCTTGTCGCTGTAATCAACACCAGCCGCCTCAAGATTCAGATCGGCCAGGGCTGCCACACGGCCCGCGCCATGCACGACCAGATCGGTTTCGATTGTTCGGGTTTCATCGCCCGACTTCACCTCGACAGTGAATGCTCTACTGGCTTCCGAGACCGACACGATTTCGGTTTCGCGCATCAGGTCCACGCCGATACCGCCGCTGCGGTCGATCAGCATTTCGACCAGATCGGGATCGAAGCCGCGTAAGGGCCGGGCGCCACGATCCACGATGATCGGGTTGGCTCCGGCCCGTGCGGCGATATGCGCAAACTCGAAGGACACGAAGCCGCCACCGATAAAAAGAACCCGATTGGGAAGGGCCTCCAGGTTGAGGAAATCCGTGCTGTCGATCACGAGATCGGCCCCTGTGAAGCTCAGCGGCCTGGGCATGGCACCGGCGGCCACGAGGAACCGTTCCGACTGATATGCCGTTCCATCGACCTCCAGCGTGTTGCTTCCCGTGAACCGCGCGGCTCCATGCAGGGTTTCGACGCCGTTGCCCGACAGGCCCTTTTCCATCTTGTCCGGCACGGGATCGGTGAAGCCACGCTTGTGTGCCATCAGATCGGCCCAGTTGATCGACAGATCACCGGGATCGATCCCCTTGCCCTGCATGAGCCGTGCCGCGTCCATGATTTCCGCACCGCGCCGCAGGATTTTCTTTGGATCGCAGCCGCGCAATGCGCAGGTGCCGCCGTAGGGCAGCGCATCGACAATGGCGACACGCCATCCTGCCGCGCCACATTTGTTGGCCGCGGCCACGCCCGCCATGCCCGCCCCGATGACGATCAGGTCGTAGTCTTCATTCATTCTCCGGTCCTTGTCCTGATCTTCATCCGGCGCAGCAACTCAACTTTGCCACGTCCATATCGAAGGTTTGCGCCGCCAGCTTCAGCCCTTCCACGGTCGTCAGATAGGGGAAGATCGTCTCCCCGAGCGCCTTTGTGGTCATGCCAAACTTCAGCGCCATAACGAGGGTCTGGATCGTATCGGACCCCTCGGGCGCGATGATCTGGCCGCCAAGCAGCCGGTCGGACTTTCTGTCCGCCACCAGCTTGATCAATCCGCGCGTGTCGCGTGCGGCCAGTGCGCGCGGCACCTGATCGAGCGGTACGATGGACGTCTTGACGTCGAGGCCCGCGTCCCGCGCCTGGGCTTCACCGAGACCGACGCCCGCGACCTGCGGGTCGGAAAACACCACCCAGGGCATCGCGGCGTTGTCGTAGCGATGGTCTTCGCCGAGAACCGCATTTTTGGCCGCGAGCTTTGCACCATAGGCCGCCATATAGACGAACTGGTCGCGGTCGGTCACATCGCCTGCGGCATAGATGCCGCGCACCGATGTCTGCATGTCCTCGCCGACGACGATGGACCCACGCGCGTCGGTTTCCACGCCGATTGCGTCCAGGCCCATATCTTTGGTATTGGCCCGCCTGCCAGCGGTCGAAACGAGGTGATCCGCCGTCACTTCGACAGGCTTTCCGTTCTGGATCACGCGCAGTGTCACGCCCGCGTCGTCGCGGCGCACAGTGTCGTAGCTTAACCCGGTCAGAAGGGTGATGCCTTCAGCCTCGAACGCCGCCGCCAATGCCTCCGAGACCTCTGGTTCCGCGCCGGGCAACAGATGCGAACGGGCGACAAGCGTGACCTTCACGCCCATGCGGCTCATCATCTGGGCCAGCTCCGCGCCGATGTAGCCCGCGCCGATGAAGATCAGGCTTTTCGGCAGTACTTCGAGTTCCAGAAGACTGGTGCTGTTGAGCGCGCCGATTTCCTCGATGCCGTCGATGGTCGGCAGAACGGGACGCCCGCCCGTGGCGATGATGGTCCTCGGTGCTTTCAGGGTTCGCTCACCGACTGTCACGCCACCTTCGATCAGCCGCGCGGGACCGGCGTCGATGTAATCGACATCCTCATATTCCGGCAGAAGGTCCGCGTATTTCTTCTGGCGCAGGGTCGTGACCAGATCGTCCTTGGACTGAACGAGCGTCTGCCAATCATCCACTTGTGCCCGTCCCGACAGGCCGGGGAACCGCTTGGCAGCCCCCGCACAGTGCACGGCCTCTGCCGCACGGATCATCGCCTTGGAGGGCACGCATCCCACGTTGACGCAAGTTCCGCCGATGGTGCCATGTCCTACGAGGGCGACACGCTTTCCGGCATCCGCGCCGGTAATTGCGGCGGAGAACCCCGCCGATCCGGCCCCAAGAACGATCAGGTCATAGCCGCCCTGTTCATCGTCGTTTTTGTTCAGGTCTTTCATCTCAGCGCGCCTCGCCATGTTCGGGGTCTTTTGGTCTGGCGGCGAGCAGATATATGACCGCGCCGATGGCGATCAGCGGTGTCAACATGCCGAGGAGGCCGAAGACCATGCCGGTGGCGGTGCAACATCCCATCATCATAAGAGCGATCCTTTCTTTTGCGCACGGTTCAGGAGAACCGCGTAGAGTGCTGTGGCGGCGAAAACGCCGATTGTGATCCGTATTGCGAACCTGAATTCGAGAAGAATGATCAGGATCGACAGGGCCACCGCGAGGCCGGTGGCCCAAAGTTTCGGGGCCGGTCCCGGTTTGCCAGCGCGCAGCCAAAGGGCCTGTGCCACCACGGCGAGGCTGAAAAACAGCAGCGGGAACAGGGCGTAATCGAGCCAGCCCGTGAGGGCCGACAATCCGACGCCAGCGACGATGACGACCAGAAGCGGTGTAAAGCAGCAGAGCGCGGCGAAGAGCGCACCGCCAAGCCCCCATTTCAGCAGACGGTCGGAATTTTCAGGTGTGTCAGTCAAGGAGCCGTCTTTCTTTGTGATGGGTCGGGGCCGGAGGCGCGTTTCATTTGCGAACGACGCAGTGCGCGGACGATCAGGTAGGTCAGACCCGCCAAAACCAGCACGGCAATGCCACTCATTCCAGAGAGCCAAGCCCCAACGCCGCCGAACAACGCTGCAAGCACGGCAGTTCCGCCGCCGCAGCAGACGACCACGACCGGAGCTGCTATTCCGAAGGCCAGCAGGCCACCCATCAGATTGTCACGCATTGCAGGCGGCTCAGGAGGCTGTGTCGGGCAGCACCTGCGCCGGATAGCCATTGGCCGTCACCGCGCCGATGATGCTTTCGATGGAAGTTTCGGCGTCATCGTAGGTCACGCTGTAAACACCCTGCCCGTATTCGGGGCCGTCCTCGAATGCGGCGATCTCGACCGACGGAACACCGCGCATCGAGCTGGCAACAATGAACGAACAGGACGGGCATGTCAGTTCGCTGACGGCGATCTCGACCTGGCGCTCTTCAGCGAGGGCCGGGGTCGAGAGTGCGACGATGGCCAGGGCGGATAACAGGAGATGCTTCATGGTCATGGTCATGGTCCTCGTTCAGAATTTCAGGATGAAGGGGGTGATGTAGGGAAAGATCATGGCGACAGCGACAATCGCGGAAGCGGCCCAGAGGGTTGCGCGCATGATGCGGCGGTCGATGGGGCGGGCGCAGGTGCCATCGGCACAGGCCTCGGCATCTACAGGCTTGTAAGCCTTGTAGAAGCCGTATCCCAAAAACGCGGCGCTCAGCGCGAAGGTGTACCATTTGTAGGCATAGAGCGCCCCGAGCTGCGCGATGAACACGCCTGTCACGCCAAAGCTGACCAGCACCAATGGAAGGATGCAGCAAGAAGTCATCGCCAGCGCACCGAGGACGCCGAGGCCGGTCACGCCCCATCCCTTGGTGGTTTCGTCGCCAATTTTCTGCGACTGAGATTGCGGAAGTTCCGCCAAATGTTGTTCCATCGAATCTTCCTTGAACAGATGTTTCCACCGTTCTAGGGTCTGTAGTTGATACAGGCTCAAGGGATTTTTCGGCACAATGAGTAACACAAGCGTGAGATCAATTCGGCGGGGCGATTTGGCCCGCGCAACGGGCTGCAACCTGGAAACCATTCGCTATTACGAGAAAATCGGGATCATGCCGGACCCGCCGCGCAGTACGAAGGGCTACCGAAGCTACGACGATGCCCACGTCAAGCGGCTGAAATTCGTCATGCGGTCCCGCGATCTAGGCTTTTCTCTCGAAGAGGTTCGCGGGCTGCTTGGGCTGGTCGATGACCGATCCCGGACATGCGCCGAGGTGCAGATCATCGCCGAAGATCATCTGACTGACGTTCAGGCCAAGATTGCCGATCTGCAGCGCATCGAGCGCGTCCTGTCGGACACTGTTGCGCGATGCACCGGCGATGCTGCCCCAGAATGCGCGGTGATCGATGCGTTACTCGATGCTTAGTCCACCCTAAAGAAGAGGGGGCAACGGACCTTCGTGAACGGCGCAGCGAAAGCCCGAAAAGTCCCGCACTGTGTGATTTTATGCGCAGCGCAGCGAATGGCGGCTTTCACAAACGCAGGTTTGTAAAACGGATGTAAAATAGGCTCTCAGATAGCGAACTCGTGCATCTCAGCTCGTGTCTCAATGTAAATTCCGCAAAGGGTGCCAGCGTCAGGGAAAAATATTTCTTAACGTAGGATTTTGCACTGAGCCGGAGCAGACCCCAGGCAGCAGGAAAGCCGGTGTCCACCTCGCGGCGTGCGTATCTGACCGACCTGCAGGACACGATCTTCATGGCGATCCCGGAAGAGAACCTCGCGCTGATGCCGCTAAGCCAACAGGTCCTGAACGACCCTTCATTTTACGCGGACGCCATGCACTATGCCGCCGCGATCAGCGAGGATGAGCTCTTCATGGCGCTGTCCTCTTCGCTGAAGGACATGACGGTGCAAGACGCCCGGGCGTTCGTCTCGAAGCTCTGGCACAGCACGATCGATGACAATGCCCGCAAATATGCCGAAGCGTTGAAGCGCCCCGAGCGTGAAATCATGCCGCTGCGGCCTGGGAACACCGTGTAAGATCGGAGCCATTCTCTTGGCTTGAGCCCTACCGAGGTTGGCCGCCGCGAATCCCCTTTCCCGGAGGTGGCACCCTGTGCAGCGCGCGAAAGCCGTTGAAGGCGCTGTGGGGACGACTACTGTCGCCAACATGATGAACTGGGATCACATGCGCGTCTTCTTCCGGCGCACCGCGGCGCTTGCCGCTTTTGTCGCGCTGCTCTGGGCGATCCAAGTCGTCAATTGGATCACCGGCTACGGCCTGAACCCGGCCTTCGGCCTGATCCCCAGGCACGGCAGCGGGTTGGATGGTGTCATCGCTATGCCCCTCCTGCATGGGAGTTTCTCGCACCTGATGGCCAATACGCCGCCGCTCCTGGTGATGGGTGGGCTGCTGGTGGCAACGACCACGCGAGGCTTGCTGTCGGTGAACGCCGTGGTGATCGGCCTAGGGGGCGGTCTCGTGTGGTTGTTCGGCGGCTCGGCGATCCATATCGGTGCGTCGGGGCTGATCTTCGGCTGGTTTGGCTTCCTCATCGCGCGCGGTCTTGTGGATCGCTCTCCGATCACGCTGGGCGCGGCGCTGGTGGTCGGTGTCCTCTATGGCTCTATTCTCTGGGGCGTTCTTCCGGGCCAACCCGGCGTGTCGTGGGAGGCGCATCTCTTCGGCGCTATCGCGGGCGCGGGCGCTGCGTTCCTAATCCGAACGCATGTCCATGCGCCGCGCCTCGGCGGCGTCGATCTGAACTGAAACAGTGCAATCGGGCCTAAGCTGCCGATCGACCTCGTTTGGTGCAGCGTATGCTTCATGATCTTGCCAAGAAAGTGCTCTGAACGGTTGCCGTGACTTCTCGAAAGATGGAAATGGCCCACGTTGTTGTTCTCTCCTCTCGTAAACAGAGAAGAGGTGGAGAGGACCAGAACTTGCTCGGCAAGTGGGCTCGCAGGTCAGGGCCAAGGAAAAGTGTCGGATTGCGCCCTAGCAGCTACGCAGTCATAGTGCCACTGAGGGCAGGCGGGAGCAAATAGCATGGACGTTCGAATTCAAACCGGCTGGGACAACGACCCCGCAGGGCGCATTCGAAACTTATCGCTTGCTCCGAATGCCAAGAACTCACTTTTCCCACTTTTTGAAGCTGTGATGAACTCCATTCACGCCGTCGAAGACAGATTTGGCAAGGATAATCTCAGCAAGGGCGAAGTCACAATCGAACTGCACCGCACTGAATCTGGGGAGATGGAAGGCTTTACTATTTCTGACAATGGAATTGGCTTTAACGAAAGCAATCTCGAGTCTTTTCGCCGAATGGACTCACGTGCCAAAGAAAAGATTGGCGGAAAAGGCGTAGGGCGCCTTGTTTGGCTCAAGGTGCTGGACGAGGTGCGTATTCAAAGTGTTTACGATGACGGGTCCATCGGTCGTTCTATTTCTTTTGATTTCAAGGTTTCCAACCCAACGGACAATCTGACCCTTGCGCCAGCGGATCAAAGCACTCCAGGCTCAATTATTCAGTTGACTCCCTACAAACGTGACTACGCTCTGCACATACCGAAGAAGGCAAGCACGATCACAAATCGGCTTTTGGCTCATTTCATAAGTTACTTCATCAATATCAGTCATCCAAAAATTACGGTCTGTGATGTTGATGCCGAGATAGACCTGTTCGAGGCATTCTCAGAATCAGTTGAGCGCGATGCAGATTATCGGTTCACTTTATCCGCTTCTGGCGGGTCCGAAGATTTTGTCTGCCACTGTTTTCTGCTTCCCAAAGCAATCTCTGACGACGAAAGAAGCACGAACGCACTTTACCTTGGAGCAAACGGACGTGCTGTAAAACGGTTCGACATGGACGGGGTGATTGGCCTTAAGGCTATTGATAGTAAATTCGCATTCCTTGGGTATATTGAAAGTGCGGCCCTCGATGAATCTGTGAATGACACAAGAACGGACTTCTCTTTGTCAGAAGATGAGATTGAGAGCATCGTCGATCAGGCGAAAGAGCGCGTCAAGGAGTTCCTCGCCCCCGAACTCGCTGAGATTCGAGAGAAGCAGACAGGCATTGTCAGCGCCCTCCGCATCGAGCATCCTCGTTTCCTTAGTATTCAAGGTACGGATGCTGAAGTCGCGGAAACGCTCCATTACGGCACGAACCGGAAAGAGGACATATTTGTGGAAATGTCCCGTCAGTCGCTGCGTCAATATGAACGCCGTAAGAATGCTTTCAAACGGTCAATTGAGAAGAAGTTGCCTGACGTGGAGGCGAAGGCCAAAGAGTATGTCGCAGAACTCAAGCAAGAGTCGGTGTCGTCGCTTGCTGAATATGTCATGAAGCGCAAGTTGGTTCTCGATGTGTTCGAAGAGAGCTTGAAATTCAAGCCTAATACAGATCAAGATTCCGAGTATGAGGACGTTCTCCACGACATAATCTGCCCTCTGAAATCCACTTCCTCGGATTTGGATTACGACGATCACAATTTATGGATCGTTGACGACCGACTGGCATTCTACTCATATTTCAACTCTGACACCCGCATGGAAAAGCAAGTGTCAGATCCCACTCACCCAAAAGATAGGCCAGACGTCTCCATTTTCGACCTTGGCCTTGGCTTTGAAAATGAAGACAAGTCTTCCCCAATCACTATTGTAGAATTCAAGCGTCCGAAAATCGACAACTACACTTTGGAGAAAAACCCCATCACGCAAGTCCGAAAATATGTTGAAGACATGCGGAAGTCTGGTGAGGCGATCAAGTATGACGGGACTCCCATACGCTCAATCGAAGAAACTACGCCGTTCATGTGTCACATCATCGCGGATATAACACCCAAGCTACGTGATGTCATGAAGGCTCTCGGGAACTTCCACCGAAAGGCGGGTTCAAACACATACTATTCGTGGGACGCGTCCTATTCGATTTTTATCGAGGTCTCGTCTTTCAAAGACGTTCTCGAGTCCGCTAAGTCACGCAACCGAGCATTCTTCGAACGTATCGGGATCTCAGTATAATCAAGTTTGCTTCCGCGTTTCTCTGCCACTTTAACTAATACGCAGGGAACCACCACTTTCCACCCTTCCTTGCGGAACGTAGCGCCAACCCATTCCTCATAAAGAAGGGCGCACGGGTCGCTGTGACTGACCTGCAACGCAGCTTTTCTGAACCGGCCTTTTGGGACATCGTGCGGCAATGTCGGATAGCAGGAAGTCGGCGGGTCAGTTCCAGATGGCCTCGTACTCCCAGCCCTCCGGGAACCCGGCTGTCTGCGGACGAATTTCGTAAGGGAGGTCTTGGGTCAAGATCTTGTCGCGAAGACGGATGTGCCACCTGGTGCGCGGATAATACTGCCGCAGCATGAAGATCATGATGACGATCGCGCTGTAAATCTTTTTCGTGGGCGCATCGTCCCCCATCCTGGGCTGGCGGAGGTGGTCGAGCTGTCCAAATGTCGTTTTTGGGGGAACCCCAGGGCTGTTAACCAAGGGCTTGTTCCACGTTCGGGCGTGATGTGCGCAGCTGTTGCGGACGTCATTGAGCGCTGTGATCCATGAAGCGAATGTCTTCATGGGGAGGTCCGGGTGAATACGCGCCGCGATTGCCATTTTGTTTTTGTCGGACAGGTGGGCGATAATGTGGGTCAGGTTGCCCCAGGTCCATGTCCCAGCCTCGATCCAAATCGGTGGAGGACCAAAGTACTTTAGTGAGAAGTGCTTCGCGAAGTCCTCTTTAGAGCTTCTGAAGTGCTGATCCAGTCCGGCTATGAAGAGCTCGAGAGGCGTGCTGCCATCTTCGCCCTTTTCGCTGAAGCGATCCTTGTATGAGCGTCTGTCGCGATGCGCATGTGGTCCCAGCTCCCCAAGGACTTCAATCATCGCGGTTCTAACCGCGATCTCGATGCGCTCAATCGCGTCCAGAAGCTCGATGCGCAAGGTTTTGTCGAAGAGATAGAAGTTGATAGCCTGATCGAAGGACGTACCCTCTTTGAACTTGTCGCATCGAACCTTCTGCTCCGTCTCGCCGTCTGGAGTTGGGATCGGGCAGAAGTCACGATAAGGATACCCAAACGCGCTGAGTCGGTAGTATCCGATGCGGTGCAGGGAGCGCTCGGCATGGCCTCGGTCAGGGATTTCCATACCCCTCATCAACATGATGTCGATGCATTCATCGATCGACTTGTGCTGCTTGAGGTACTTCAATGTTGATACGGCGATGTCCAGAAATTAGAAGACCGGGCTGTAACGAGGCGACTGAGGCCAGGTCAGGGAGCACCGGTCATAAGGCAATAATGTATAATAGTGTCCGCGCTGACGATGTCAACATTGTAGACGGGGCACCGAACGGTGAGGCAACGCGGGATGTCAGTTCGGTGCGCCGAGACTTGATCATGGCTGCGCTTTGCGGCCATTGGAGCCAATTACAGCGAACTTCCGCTACCCGCCCATTACATCGAATGCTTGGACAAGTAATCCGTATAGTCGGTAGCGGCGTCGCCAGCACATCAACCCTGGCCAGAGCCTTGCGGCCTCCCCAGCTCGGCTTCGCGTGTCGCAGGGGAGAACGGCCCTTCGGTCCGTCGCGCATTCGGCCATGCGGCCTCACCGCGGCGTTGCGCCCGGCATCCCGGTTTGCCCGCCTCGCGAGCACGTCCCTCCCCGGTCGCTCCGCCGGATTGCGCTCTGGTCTGTTTTGGCCTTAGGCCAAAACGATCCCGCCACTCCATCCGTCTCCCGCGTCCGGTCGGGCCGTTTGCCTGCTCGGGTCGGGCAAACCTACCGTCAAAACACACACACATGAGCGCGGAAGCATATCCTCCGGATGGCCCCCAAATCAGCCCGCGTCAAGGATCGCAAAACTTTTCGGCGAGGGCGGAGCCGGTGGCGCGGGGCGGTCCCGTGCGCAAGCGCGCGCAAGTGTCGGGTGCCGCGCGCGGAAAACTTTTGCGCCCGGCAAGCCGGCGGCTACGCCGTCCCTGACCCGGGCAGATTCGGAAACCAGGCATTCGGCCATGCCCCCACACTCACGTGGTGGCCTTGGAACCGAACACTGGAGACCAGACATGGCTTACGACACTGCAAACACCTACGAGACCATCGAACTTTTCGGACTGACTGAAAAGGACGCGCAGCTGCCGATCCCGGAGGATCACGTTCTGACCGACCACATCGTCCGCGAGAGCTTCGAGGCTTTGCTCGGCCAGCTGCGCGGGACCGGGCTTGAAGCAGAAATCGAACCGCTGGCCCATGGGCTCGCGACGATCCTGCAGCGCCGCAAGGTGGCACTCGGCAAGGAGGTCGACCGCACCGCCGACAAGATCGGCGCGCTGGCAAAATCCCACGACGGATCGGAAATCGCCGAGACCGCGCTCGAAGAGGCGCAGGCGCGCTTTGTGCAACTGCGCGAGATTGTGAGCGCCATCGAGGTGATGAGCGAGGCGGCGGCGGAATGCTACGAGATCGAGACGGGCCACGCCTACATCCCGGCAGCCGGATCGCGCGCAAGCGTCCGGGCGAAAGAGACCGGGGCGGTCTTCGAGGCGCGGCAGCTGCTGGAGCAGCACGACCGCGAGACTGCCGAGAAGTCGAAAGTCGAGGGGGTGCCCCTGATCGTCTCAGGCGCCACCGACTGGACCGATGTTGATGTGATCTTCAACACGCTCGACAAGGTTCGCGAACGGATCAAGCAGAACCGCAACCAGGAGATCTTCCTCTGCCACAAGGGTGGCAAGCACGGGGCGGAGATGATTGCGGCCCGGTGGGCCCGGGCACGCGGGGTCGCGCAGGCGCGCTTCGATCCGCGCTGGTCCGCGCACGGGCGGGCGGCACCGTTCAAGTGCAACGACGAAATGCTGGACGACAAGTTCGCGGCGACGGGGGTTGTACTCTTCGGCGGCAACGGGGTCGCGCTGAACCTCGGGCAGAAGGCGGAAGCGAAAGGTCTGACGGTCATGCGGGTTGCGGACCCGGCGAAGAAGGCTGCGCAGGATTGAAGAGAGGGGGTCGCGCTTGGCGCGGCCCTTTCGTCATGTCTCATGGCGCGTGCGGTCGGTCACGCGTGATCGGTAGTCTGCGGCGGCCAGCAGCGTTATCCCTCTACCCGGTCCGTCAGAGTGCGGCCCATCCGCATCGGTACGGGCTGGGGATGGTACGCACCTCACGCACATCGAAAGCAGCGCAATACGCGAGGGGTCGAGACGTCGCATATGAGGCTGAACACCTGCACGTCCCTCGGGGCGTGTTTCGGAACATCGCATCCACGCGGGCGGGCTCCGTCAGCACCCCGGCCAGGATCGGCGGGACGCGGACGCGGATGGTGGCGGCTGCGTGTTGGCAAGGGTCATCCGGATCACTCCTTTTTGCTCATAGATGTGGATCGCACGGGGTCGGCCCAATCGTGCCCTCAGCTCACGCTTCGGCAAGCACAAATACGGCTTCCACGGCTGGCCGCGGACCCTCCGCATTTGCGCTTGCGACCGGACCTGTTGCCCCCGTGCTGGGTGATCCCCATCGCAACAAGGAGTAACCCAAATGACCAACCACTACGTCGCCACCGTCCCCGTCAAGTTCACCGATACCGATGGCCAGGAGCGCACCCGTTTTCAGCGCGTGGGTGCGATGTTTCGCAACACCCGCAACGGGGATGGAACGGAGTTCTTCAGCCTCAAGCTCGACTTCCCGGTCGCGGTCTCGGAGCTGGTGATGTTCCCACCGAGCGCGAAAGATCCCCAGGACTAAATCCTCTGACGAGGATGGGCCGCCCCAGGACGATCTTGGGGCGGCCCGATCCCTGTTCCAGGGATGCCGGTCCCTGCGCGTTCAACGGACGCACTCCGCCCGGAATGATCAGGCCGCGACAGACCGGCCAGTCAGCCTCAAGGGGGCCATCCACAAAAACCTATCGGCCAGGGCCTCCCGGTTTTTGCGGCAGAGATTTGGGGATCCAAATCTGGCCCTCCTTGACCCTGCCTGTCCGCCCTGTCGGTGGGGTTTGCGCCCGCCCGCGGTTCCGTCCGAACACATGCGTGTTCGGCCAGAGCCTCGGGCGGGGCTGGCGGACGGGACCCCTGGGACAGGTGTCGCTTGGAGGTGAGGGCGGCAGAGCCGCGTCCCTGCGGGCCGCGGCGTGAAGCGGACACCAAGGCTGCCTGAGCCTGGATGCGACGTAAGTATATAATTGACAGCTTGGTATATTATCGTAAGGTAGGGGCAGCCTTGGTGGAAGGTGGCAGGAAATAGGGGGTCTTTCTTCGCATGTCGCGCTCAAAACGTCTCACAGATGCGGACCGCATGGAGATCGTTCGCGAAGCTGCGGAAGGCGTTTCCACTTCAGTGCTGGCGGAACGGTTTGGCGTTTCGGTGCGGGCGATCCAGTACACGCTCAAAGCCGATGCCGAGCGCCAGACGGATGCCGCAATTCCGGTCTCAGCGGTCAGTGTGAAGGTCACGGCTGCGGAGCTTGAGGCGCTCGACGCGGTGCTGGCGAAGGCGGGGATCGAAAGCCGGGCCGAGGGGCTGCGGCGGCTCATTCAGGCGGCAGGCGGGGTGTTCGTTCCGGACGCGCAGATGGCAGCTGAGATGGCGCGCTACCGCGCCTCGCTGCACGAGGTCGGCAATGGGGTCGCGCAGATCGCCAAACAGATGACGCAGGCCAATCGGCAGGGGCAGGGGGCGAATGGCGGCATGAGTGCCGAGTTCACCGAACTGCGCCTCGCGCAGATGCGCGGGCTGGCGCGGTTCATCCTAGACAGCGCTGATGAGATCGACCTGCTCCTGCGCCGCCGTCGGGATGCGATGCAGCTGCAGGCCACGGCCGCGCTGAGGGAGTTTGCGCATGCAGCTGAATGATGCCGTCCATGCCGTCACGGGCGAGGTGTTTCGGGATGGCTGGAGCCGCGTCCGGGGCTCAATGCAGGGGCTGCACGTGGCCAAGCAGACCCAGCTTGTGCGCGCGGCAGCAGGCCACCGGCCAGCGGTCTTCAAGGCGATCCGGGGCGGGGGAACGCATACCAAATCGCAGCTCGCAAACCAGCTCGATTACCTCACCACCAAGTCCACCCATATCGTGGACAGTAGCGGGTTCCTGGATGGCAAGACGAAGCTCGAGGCGGGTGACATCAAGGATCTGACCGAGCGCTTTGCCAAGCGGTGGGATGCGGGCTTCAAGCCCAAGCTTGGGCAGACCACCCACATGCTCATGTCCTTCCCCATCGGCACGCGCGGGGAGGATGTGCGCGACATCGCGACGGATGTGGCCGAGCGGTTCTTCCAGACCGACGCGGGGCATTTCGACTACATCATCGCGGTGCATGAGGACCGCGATCACCCGCATGCGCATCTGGTGCTGAACCGCCGCTCGCAGGAAGGCGAGTTCTTCTTTCTGGGGCGCAACCACCGCTTCAACTATGACGACTTCCGCCTCGCCATGGTCGAGGAGGCCGAGAAGTATGGTGTACGGCTGGAGGCCACGCGGCGGGTGGATCGCGGCGTCGTGCATTACCCAGCCCGCACCAGCGAGGTCTACGCCGCGAAAGAAGAGGGGCGGGCACCCCGCGAGCGGGAACGTGTGGGGGCCGACCTGACCCGGACTCTGGCGGAGATCGCCAACACCAGAACCGTGTACCATTCGCTTGCCGCAGAGGCCTCCCGGGAGGCCCGGGAAGACATCGCCGCAGCACTCTTCCGCGCGGGCGAGGTGTTGGCGCATGGCGGGCAGGTGGACCGAACAGGAGATGTGTATATGGCCGAGGATCAAAGTTTCGAGGATCTCAGAAGCCTCTATGCGGAGAAGCTCGCGCGGGTGCAGGGCATGATCGCCGAGAAGTCTGACGCGGAACGTCCCATGCTGGAAAAACGTCTCATCGAGATCCAGACGCAGGTCCAGCACATGCAGCCTCTCGGATTGCGTTCATCCACGCTGTCAGAGACCCCGTCGGAGGGCGGGATCTATTCCGAAGCCAATATCGACGCCAGCCAGCGCGAGCGTCTGGCCGAGCCCGACCTGAGATCGCGCATTGACGCGGCACTACGCGGCACCGGGATCAGCACATCGGAAGTGGTGGCCCGGATCGAAACCGGGGCCTCGAGCGCCGCGCTGGAGCATCAATGGATCGCAGATGATCTCGCCAAGGTGGCCGAGGCGCGGGATCTGAACCTCGAACGCCGCGCTGATCTGGAACAGGCGCGCGACATTCTCAACGATGTGCATGTCGCGCTTGGCACGCTGCTGGAACGGGAGAACGTGCTGCGCCGGGATGGTGTCATGGAAGCGGAAGCGGTCAGCGAGCGGTTCCATTATCACCGGGACGCGGTGCAGGCGATGGAAGGGACAATCCGTCAGGAGATGCGCGTAGACGGCCTGACCGCGCAGCAGATCGAGGACCGGGACTGGGAGGTTGTCTCACGGGCGGAGCGCCGGATCGAGACGGAGCAGCGCGCGTATCTCGCGGCACACCCGGACTTGCTCGCACGCCCTGGCGATGTGATCGACCGGTCTGAGCCCTACAGGGAGACCATCACCGATGCGGCCCGCGCCAGCGAGATCACCCGCGAGGTCGACCGGATCATGGAGGTACGCGACGTCCGCACGCCCGTTGCAGATGCTGTCACAGATGAATTCAGGGAGCGCTATCCGGACATGCCGTCCCACCTCGCCCGCGGGCTTGGCGCGACCTATGCGGCCGTCGTCGAGATCCGCGACACGGAGGCCATCAACCAGGTCCGCCGCGAAACCGAGTTGCGCGAGGGGCTTGGGTCTGGCACGCGCGACGAAGCTCTCGCCGCCCGCGGTGAAACGACGGCGCAGTCTAACCATACCGACCGCCTTGCAGACGAGATTACGCGTGTTCTGGATCATGAGCGGGCCGGGGAGCTGTCCGCGCCCTTCGAGACCGAGGCGGAACGGGACGCCTTCCGCGGCGAGATCGCGCGGGTGCTGGATGGCCGCCAATTGGGCCGGCTCACATCCGGCGATGCCGATGCGCTGGACAAGGTTCTCGAGGACCGCCTCGACCGGCTCTATGTCGCCAAGGTCTACCTGCAATCGGATGCAGCGACGGCCAGCACGGAGGCCTTGCGCCAGGTGGTCGATGAACTGGCCGATGCTGAGTATGAAAAACACCGCGCCACAGACGTGGATGGCGAGACCGAGCGGGGTCAGGTCCATTGAGCGCCTCCATGGGAAAAGCGCGGATCGCCACGGGTGTCTTGCTCGTGACGCTGGTGACCGCCGCTATGGGCTACACCATCGCCTCGGCGGTGCTGACCTACCAGGATCTGGGCTTCGGGGCGGAGATCGACTTTGCCTATATCGCGCAGAACTATCTGGCGATCCTCGATCGCCGCCCGGAGGACGCGCAACTCATCCACCTGATCATCGGCAGCTTTGCCGCCGCCGGCATGATGCTGAGCCTCGCCCTCTCGGGGTCTGCCCTCACACGGTTTGGCCAAACCCATTGGCAGACCGCGCGGGAGATGAAGTCCAATGGGTTCTTCGGCGCGCCCGGGACCGGGTTCATCCTCGGCAAGCTTGGGACGCCCGGCTCCCGCGCAAAATACATTTGCTCCAAGGTCTTCCCGCATGCGCTGATCGTGGCTCCCACGGGTCGCGGCAAGACCACGGGGTTTGTCATTCCGAACCTGCTGACCTGGCAAGGCTCCGCCGTGACGCTTGATGTAAAGGGCGAGTGTTTCGAGGCCACGGCCCGGCACCGCGCCGCCCAAGGTGACAAGGTTTACCGCTTTGCCCCCACCGATTGGGAGGGCAAGCGCACGCATCGCTACAACCCGCTCCTGCGCATCTATCAACTGAAAGATCCCGCGCGGCAGCAGATGGAATTGCAGCTCCTGGCGACGCTCTTCCTGCAGAGCGACAACGACCGGGTGCAGGGGCTTCTGAAAGGCGGGATCGATCTCTTCGTGGCGGCGGGGCTTCTGGCTTTCCAGCGCAAGCGCCCGACCCTGGGCGAAATCTACCGCATTGCCGCGTCGGGCGGGAACAAGCAGAAGGAGTATTTCGCGCGTGGCCACGAGGTGGAGAACAGAGCCGCGAAACTGATCTTCACGCGGCTCGCCTCGACCAACAACGACACCCTGACCTCCTATGTCTCGCTCTTGATGACCTCGGGGCTCGATCAATGGCAGAACCCGGCCATCGATGAGGCGACGTCTGTCTCGGATTTTGACTTCCGCACGATCCGCAGGAAGCCCTTTTCGGTCTATCTCGTCGTCCAGCCACTCATGGTGAAGCCTCTGGCACCCCTGATCCGGCTCTTCTTCTCCGATCTCCTCTCGGCCATGCAGGAAAAAGACCCAGGGCCAGACGAGCCTTGGCCCGTGATGATCATGCTCGATGAGTTCAATCGCTTGGGCAAGATGCCCATCGTGGTCGAAAGCATCGAGACCCTGCGGACCTACCGCGGTCATCTGGCCGTGGTCACGCAGACCATTCCCGCCCTCGATGAAATCTATGGCGAGAACACCCGCCGTGCGCTGCAGGGCAACGCAGGCGTGAAACTCTACCTGACGCCCTCGGATGAAAAGACCGTCGAGGAGCTGAGCAAGGCGGTCGGCAAGACCACCAAGACTGTCGTCACGCGCTCACAGTCCATCGGCAAGAACCCCTTCGAGGGCCGCAGCCAATCCACACGGACCGAAGAGAGCTCTCTGCTCCCCGAAGATGAGGCGCGCCGCCTGCCACTCGACGAGATTGTCATGGTCATCGATGCCCAAATGCCGGTCCGTGCGAAGCGGATCCAGTATTTCGACGATCGGCTGTTCAAGGCGATCCACGCGGCGCAGACGGGCGATTTGCCGTTTCCGGAGCCGGGGGGAGGGGGGGAGCAGGGCAATCTACCGTTGAGTATGCGCGCCATGCCGATGACACCGCCGTCAAGCGGGCCCCGTGATTCTGAAGCTGATGTGGAGCGGGCACGCGAGGCTGTTGAAGGTCGACCGTCTGGCCAACCCGACGCCGTCTCAAAGAAGACCGCGCCCGTCGTTCAAGCTGTCATTGCAGAGGAACAGCGGCAAATGGAGATGGTTTTTGAGGGCCCGGTCGCGGATGCCGAGACAGTGGGCGTAGAAGATGAGGCGCAGATGCGTTCCGCCGTCGATGGCTTGGACGAGATGGAAGCGATGTTGCGAGAGGGGGCTCACGAAAAGCTGGTTTCTCGATAGGGAGTCGAGAATCGCTTGTCCGGCGGCGTTTCGACACCCTTTTGCGGTGCAGAAATCTGCATGATGGGCGGGAAGCAGTCTTTCGCTGCATTGGCATCAACCCGATCTCGTACCATCGAAGCGGACATTCATTTGGTGAGTAAGAGTTGGATTGGAAGTGTCGTTCGTAATTGCGGTAGCTCATGGCCGCTAGCACCCCCACAGAAAATTGCGTGCCTCGTGTCATAAATCCGTTTCGGACCAACAATGACTTGCAACCGTAAGTCGAGCGGAACAGACTGAAGAAGCAGCAACGGGATTGCGGCGAAATTCAGAGCAAGGAAGTTGGTATTGAGTAGTTCGATTAGTGATCGCTTTGAATTTGATGAATCTGCAGTCTCGATTGGTGACGAACCTACCCTGAAGGGTACCCTTTGGAGGGTCTACGATAAAACGAATGGGCATGCTGAACGTCTACTAAGAACTTGGCGGAAGACCGGAACTGACATCGACGACGAATTGCGGTCACTGTGGCGATACGAAATGCGGCAGGTGCGCCGTTTGACGCGGTACAGAGATGCGAGTGACCTAATTGTCGATGTTTTGGAAGAGTTGGAAGACGACGAAGAGTTTGCGCTCGTTTTGGCGGCTCGTGGCGATCCAATCTCGGAGAGGGGAAAGGGGCGACGTTCTCGCGAGAGTCCAATCGGGCGGCAAAGAATTCTTGTATGGCGTAACATTTCCCGTCTAGTTCGGGCTTTGGGAATTCTTCATGATCAGGCGATCGTGCATGGCGATTTGTCTCAGGACTGCATATTTTCAGAAGGTGGAGATGAGCCAGATTTTAGGCTTGGAGGATTTGAGTGGAGTGTCCGACTAAATGCGGACGACCAATCTCGAGCAATAAGATCGACACGGCGGCCAACCAAAACGTTCTCGTTTCGGGCCGATTGGGCCCAACTTGGAAAGATCGCGGCGGATTTGCTTGGTTCAGAACAATCAGACACGGCCATTTCGAATTTGACTTCCAAAGAACAACGGGTCTTGAGGTTGTTGACAGTGCCGCGGCCCAATCAACCGCTGGACGCCAAAACCGTGGCACGAGAAATCGAAACAGTTGTTTTGGATCTCCTCCGTTTAGAAAGTGGGCGGCAAGGGCAGCTGATATTGATGCCAAACCCAGCGACTTTGGGACCCAAGCTGATTGAGCATCTTGGCACTGCAATTGACCCCGACAACTTCTCAGATCACTGCGAGTGGCTTCAGGCTGATTTGCAGTCTGACGTTCGGGTTGCTCCTCGGTTCGACGGGGGGCAAAGTCAACAATGCGAAATTGTAACAAGTTCTTTTCGGTATGTAGTGGAACCACTTCGACATGCTCCGGATTGGCGCATTGGATATCTACGGGCGCTTATTCCGAATGATGGTAGGGGTACAGGAGCTGCCGAGCCCAGAGATCTTGACTCTCCAATTGTTGTGGTTCCGAATAGGAAAGAAGCCCTTGATTTATCGAGAAAGCTTGGGCCCTCGGCCATCGAGTGGGATCAATATTCGCGTCCCCCAGACGAAGACGAACTACCATCAGCTAATGTTTTAGACGCGCTCCTTTCCATCGAGGTGATTGAAGCAGTTGCTTCTACTCTGGATGCCTTTCCAGTGGCGGTCGTTGAAGACGCGTCTGACGGTCAATGCGTTGCGCTTCAACTTGTAGATGATGATGAGCACCAAACTTTGGTCGAGCAAGTGGGCTTGCGGCCGGACTCGGAGCGTCTCGGAGACCTATTGGATAGCGCCGACGACACTCCTTGGCGTTTGTCAAATTCTCCAAAACTCGGTTGGAGTGGTTTAGCAGACATTGATATTGATTTTACTCATTCTGATTTCGCTCCAAGTGGTGAACAGATTCATTTTTTTGATTGTCATGAAATTCCGACTGGCAAGCTCTTCCTCAAACCCCCGCGTGACATTAGAACTGAGAGCCAAGTTCGAAGACGCTTAAGAAATATCCTACTGCTTGAAGGGCGAACCGACGTTACGGTTGGATTTGATGACCCGTGGCTAGCTCGGCGGACACGATCCGCGAGCGAACTGGAAGGTGAGCCTGACAGCGATCTTGATGAACCAAAACGTCGCGCCTTGGACCTAATCGCCAATACGGAACCTTACGTATATGTGGTTGGCCCGCCAGGAGTGGGAAAGACTTTTCTCGTGTCTCGGGCGATCAAGCAGATACTAAAAAGCAAACCCGATGCGCGAATACTCGTTACCGCTCAAGGTCATGAAGCACTGAAGAATATTCAAGACGAGCTTAGAACGGTGATTCCTGACGATGCTACAATAATTAGAATTGGAAATGACGACGAGCGCTTCGCGGACCTAGACCATGAAGCTCAAAATGTTCTGTCGAGGTTGTGTAAGAGCGAAGCGCTCCAGACTCGTAGTTTTAGAAAGTTTCAGCTGTCTCTAAAGGAGACGCTAGAATCTACCGAAACGGCTGGAAACGCACGACACCCAGCGGTTTCACGAATTGGAGATCTAATTCTGCAGTCGGCGAACGTAGTGGTCGCAGGATTAAATTCTTTGACGATCAGTGATTTCGCAGAAGACGCAGAAGAATTTGACTGGTTGATCGTCGAAGAGGCCGCACGGGCGCTAGGGCCAGAGTTGGCAGGCGCGCTGCCGCTCGCTCCAAGAAAGATTTTGATTGGTGACCACAATCAGCTTCCTCCGCACAAAGCTGAAGAAATAGCGCGACGCTTTGAGCCAACGGTTGCAAAGAAGCTGCTGGGGATGGCCGAAGACAGATTGAGTTTCTCTACCGATACAGACCAGATTTTGCCACTCTTACGGGCACTTCTTGATGATGATGAGCGTTTCCAGGCAACAATCAGTCGAGCAAATCGGTTGCTAGAACCGTTTCGAACGATGGTTGAGGAGGACGAAAGGGCTATCGGGCAAAAGGGCACAAAACACGGGCGGATTTCTGTTACTCTCACTGAACAACGTAGAATGAACCCTGCAATAGCAGAGATTGTATCTAACGTGTTTTATGGTGGACATCTCAAAACGGCTACGTCGACTGGAGCCCGAGAGATACCCGTCAAAACCAGCGTTAATTTCCCTTCGGAACCGATAGTTGTCATCGACTTCCCTAGCCTGCAGAGCACGGATCGCATAGAAAACTACGAGAAGCGTCAGGGCAAGTCGCTGTCCAATCCAAGTGAAGCCGATGAAGTAATTCGGGCGGTCAAATGCCTCGAAGGAGGCGCTCTAGACGGGAAATTGCCATCGTTGGCAGTACTTTCACCATACAGAGGTCAGGTGGAATTGATTAGTCAACGACTACTCATTGAATATCCCAATAGCGGAGGGCCGAAGGGCTTTCGACCGGTTCGGGACGATTTGGGGTTTGTAGGGACTGTAGATGCCTTTCAGGGAAGTGAAGCTGATGTCGTTCTCCTGAGCTTAGTTCGTAACAATGCCCGAGTAGGTGGAGGCGGTCTCGGTTTTCTTCGAGACCGTCGACGGATGAACGTTGCGATCAGCCGCGCCAAACACAAGCTGGTTATCGTGAGCAGCTTGACCTTCATGGACCTCGCTTCGAAAGGAATAAATCCGAAAGGAGATAATCCTAAATGGGCATTTGTTCGGGACTTGGTAAACGAGCTGCGTGACAGAGATAAAGTATTGAACGGCGGAGTTCGTATTCTAGAACCGGGAAAATTTGGATAATGCAGACTGTTTTCTTACCTGCAGTTAGGTGGCGTTTCAGGGCGTTTGTGGCTCGGCAACAACGCTGGACGGTTGTGCACGAAGCGGTCCTCCTGAAACTCATACGTGTACCGTCTTCAATGCACGAACTGAGTAGTCAGTTGTCGGTCAATGGACACGTATTGACCGCAACCATGTCGCGCTTGATGCGCGCTGGCCTTGTGGAACTCTTGATCGAGAATGAAGTCGGTCGTTTTCGCGCGACTGGACTCGGGGCAGACATTATCGCCTCAGGGACAGAACCAAGGGTCGAAGAGGAAATTCGCCCCAGACCCATCAACACAGTATTTTTGCCGTTAATCGATAGTATAGTTCGTACAAGCGACGTTCGCTTTGTGCCGTTGAAGGACAGCCGACTAGAAGGTGGGTTGCTTGTTCCCCCGACAAGTAGATTGGACACTAGAGGCCACTACGACACGATTTTTGATCGGTTGACTGAAACTGTGAGGCTAAGACCAAACGAAGCTGTTCGGTCGGTAGATACAAATTCGATAGACGTTAGGGAGGGCTTTGTTGAGGTTCGCCATGAAACGCTACCAAACCTTCCGGAAAAAGATGCAAAGGCAATAGCCAAGATCGTCAACGCCCGTCGCAAGGGCAATGACGTAAAATCTCTGCCACGCGACAAGCCCGACAGTATGGATTTTCCTGAACTGACGGTGTCATGGAATGTGGATGACTTGGTCGTCGGCGGCAGCAGCCAACAGGCACTCTTTGAAAAGGTTGTTAATGCTGCGACCGAAAGAATAGTAGTTCTTTCAACTTTCATCGACACCGGCAACGTTGACAAACTTTGGCCTACACTTGAACGTGCCGCCGAGCGCGGTGTCAGCGTCGACTTGGTCTATGGGGCGGCCGGCGATGACGCTGCCAAGCACGGCGCCAGAGCACAAGAGCTCTCGATGCGGGCTGCCTCATCCCGTTACTCGAAACTCATAAAAATCCATAAGGATTCCATCACTTCCCACACAAAATTTTTGATCGCTGACGATGGCATGGGTAGCTACGTTGCTATCCTTGGATCCTGCAATTGGCTCTCAACCCCCTTCAACGCAGTTGAATTTTCATACATCATTAGGCATCCGGCTTTCGTTGCCCAAGTCGCTGCGGTGTTTCGGCGAACTTCGCAAGGGGCGAAACTCTCTAACGATCTTGTGTCATTTTTTGGATCGTTGAACCGCTGGGGTGACGCCACGGTATCTACCTCTCTTTCTACTGAAAACGTGGGTGTAAAGCTTAAACTCGTACTTGCGAATGAACATGCAGCAATAATTCGAAGAGCTGCCACAGAGGCAAAGAAACGTCTGATTATTGGCTCACACAGATTTGGTTCTACCGCCGAGCAAGCGATGCTAGTGGCGGCCGCCAATGCAGCCAAAAACGTTGAAGACATGCGCGTGATCTACAGCATGATCCGAAAACCGCAGTTTCGAAGCGACGTAACCGCACTTCGAAAACAGTACGAGCCAAAGGGTGTGAAATTTGTGCATTTGGATCCGCAAAAGAAGCGTACGCCCATCCACGGTAAGTACCTGATTTGGGATAAAGACAATGCAGTTGTCACGAGCCTCAATTGGGCTTCTGCCACGGTGAGTGATGAGGATCAAACATCTGAGCTCGGGATTCATTTCAAGGGTCCCGGAGTAGGCGAAGCAATCCTTCGAAAGTTGGAGAAAGAAGTTCCTCAAATTGATGGCGACTTTCAAACAAGTGCCAAGAGAAATTGATCATAGTCGCATACACTGCGAGTTTTGCGCCTGTTGCGAACGTCCGCTATGCGGGCTGCGGTCGCAGCATCCCGACTAGGTTTCCAAGGTCGAGAATGGGCCGACTGCTGAGGTCCACTGTAAGCATTTAGGGAGCAAACATTTAAGGAGCGTGGATTACGAGCCTTTGATGTTACTTGGTATAGTCAGGCAAGTCATCTAGTGTCGTCGGAAGTTTTGAAAGTTCCCATATCGAGCGTCCAATTGAAGTTTCTGCGATCCTCCCTAGTAGTTCTCATCGTTTTTTGTCTTGGCTTGTGGGTTGGACCGGTGGTCAGCACCATTGGTTGGAAACATGCGCTACGAGCGCTGATTGATACGGTTTATCAGGCTGGTGGCTTGATCCTAATATTGCTGGCTCTAATCGCCTTGGTATACGCTTTTCGCGCACGTTTGAGCGAACAAATCTTTGGCGTCGTGACCTGCCCCTTTTCTCAGGGCCACTTGTGAGAAGAGCCTGTTCCCCTTTTGTGTGCCATCATTCGGCTGCGTGAGCAATGGGCGCAGGCGCGGAGCCATCAGGTAGCTCAAGCGTCGGTGCCCATTGCGTTTTGTCGAAGGGCCGCGCTGCGGCGAACTCCTCCGGCGTCTGATACTTCAAGCTGCTGTGCGGGCGTTCCGTATTGTAATCGGCCCTCCATTCTTCGATAATCTCTCGGGCTTCACCGATGCTCGTGAACCAGTGCTGGTTCAGGCATTCCTCGCGGAACCGCCCGTTGAAGCTCTCGATGTAAGCATTCTGCGTAGGTTTCCCCGGGTCGATGAAATACAGCTGCACGCCGTGATCATCGGCCCATCTGTCCATGGCCCGACCACGAAGTTCCGGGCCGTTATCAACGACCAGGATATCGGGGTATCCTCGCTCCCGGGCAACCCGCTCCAGCATTTCCACAACCCGCTCACCAGGCAGAGAAAAGTCCACCTCGATCACCGGGCATTCGCGGGTGCAATCGTCCTTGAGATTGGCGGTGCGGAACTTCCGGCCATTGGCCAACGCATCGCTGGTGAAGTCGAGCGACCAACGCTGGTTGGCAGCGATCGGGCACCAACTGCCCTCACGCGCCTCGCGCGGGATCTTCTTGCGCTTCGTCCGGCGCAGCCATAGGCGCTCCTCCCGATAGAGGCGCTCGACGACCTTCACGTTCACCTTGAAGTCCTCGCGGACAAGCTTGGCATGCAGCATGCGATAACCATACCTCCTGTGTTTGCCTGAAAGAGTGATCAGGCGTTCTCGAAGTCGCACATGGCGGTCTGGCCGTGCCCGATAGGCCAGGCTCGACCGCGAAATCCCGACCAGCCTGCACGCCCGCCGCTCCGTGAACTGATGATCCGCCATCAGCGTCTTCACGGCATCCCGGCGGTGTGCAGGCGTCAGGAGTTTTTTGCCAGCAGCCCTTTCAGACCCGAATTGTCGAGCATGGCATCCGCCAGAAGCCGCTTGAGTTCAGCGTTCTCGGCTTCCAGATCTTTCAGGCGGCGCAGTTCGGAAACCTGCATGCCCCCATACCGGCTCTTCCACTTGTAGAGCGTCGCATCCGACATGCCATGCTTGCGACACAGCTCCGCGACCTTCGCCCCGGCCGTATATTCCTGCAAAATCCGGACAATCTGTTCTTCCGTGAAACGTGATTTACGCATTCTTTGTTCTCCTCGTTGCTTCGAACGTTACGAGAACAAACTCTCCTTTTGAATGGCCCAGTTTCTTGGGGGCAGGTCAGTCGCTCGAACGCGACTGGAGACAGTGCTAAGCCGCATCTTCGATATAGGCGACCTGTCAGCTCGTGCCTTCCAGAGCCAATCCACTCGACAAAAGAATATCTACGGAGCTCGGGTACGCAAGCATGTTCGGAGTACACTCGAAGAGTTTGCTTCCGCGTTCATCTTTACGATGGGCCTTCGATCCCTAGTGGGACTAGTAATCGGTTTAATGGCCACATTTGCAGCCACGGTCGGAACTTACTTACTCTTAGAACAGAATAAGCTTTTCGCCGAGCAGATTCAAACCATCCAAGATCAGGCGCTTGAGACTCTTTATTTGGAGACCTTTGACACTTTAGAACAAGATGGTGCTTCGACTCCTCGAGCTGAGGCCCGTGCAAGTTTGTTCTTTTCACGTTTACCAACTCCGCAACGGCAGGCGGTAGGACCGGAAGTGTCCGGACTCGTTGATTTTGGTAGATGCAACCAAGTCAAACTACAATCGGTGCCCGATCGCGTGCGAGGTCTGCTGGTTTTGGATTTGTCGCCAAGCGTTGTGCCGACCCGGATGATTGATTTGGCAGACTATCGTAGTAGCCAGGGTGACTTAGCAGGAGCTTTTCTTTCGTCACGTGTTTCTCGCGCACTTCTGGACGACGAGGTGATCTCGCGCGTAGGCGGTACATCGGCTTCTGATAGCATACTAACGAATGACTTGGCTAAGCGAGTTTCAATTTCATCTAGCAGCTTTGCAAACGTCACATGGCCAAGAATGATTGCTGAAGAAAGCCAGATTCAAGACAGTTGTTTCGACGGCTCAATTTTGTCAGATGCTAGTTTTGAGTTAGCATCTCTCCGCAATGTTTCTTTCGAAAGTGCTGATTTGGATCGCGCCAACTTCGACCAGGGTAAACATGTTAATGTTGACTTTTCAGACGCTCGGATGCGGGGCAGCAACCTTGATCAGACAGTACTCCGCAATGTGCAGTTCAAGGGCACAAATCTGGCCTTTGCTCGCTTTGGTTCAGTTGACGAGAACTTGATTTTCGAAAACGTCTCTTTTGAAGGTGCAAATCTTTCGGGAGCCGTGATTACCGAAGTGCGAGAATGGCAGGTCATCGGGCTTGAAACCGCATGCACGCATCCCAGATGGCCAGTCTGTATAGAAGGACAGGGTGTAATGGACTTGTCCTCTGGCGACCAACGCTGCAACGCGAACGAAACCCCAGAAATTCTGTCTGAGATTTTGGACTCTTTCTTTGCCAGCCATGCCGATTTGAGTGATCACCTAGAACGCTACAATTCTTGCATACGCTCCGAGAGCTTCTGAGCGGCGATGAGCGCTCTCAGCCAAAGTCCGCTTTGGTGAAGCTGCGTTGCGGCATCGACATTTTACATGAAAGGCAGCTATGGGCCGAAAAATGCACAATGTGTTTGACCGCCATGCCAAAAGTTCGACATGGCGGTTTTCTCTTTGATCAATCGGACTGAGGGTTGAACCCCGGTGCCAGGACAAGCGTGGAGACGTCCCCATCTGTTGTCGCGATCCGTGCAGGGCGTAGAGCAGAGTAGTTGTCCGTGCTGAAGTACATCTCGGCCGCGTCCATGCTGGGAAAGCGAACAACGATCGTCAGGTTCGCGCCGTTGTCGCCCTCGAGCTTTGTGACTGCAGGCGCGACAACCAACACTTCCGCGCCGACATCGGCCAGCAAGGGGCCAAGGTGGTTGGCATAGTCGCTGGTGTAAGTCTCGAAGTCTTCGACGTAGAGGTTGGCCAGCAAGTAGGCCGGTGTCGAGACGTTGCTTTCGTCGGCTGCGGCGAACGAGGCGGAGAAACCGAAGATGGCGCCCGCCAGAATTGCTGCGGGTCTTTTGATCATCATTTTCATTTCTGTCTCCCTCAGAGATTTGCTTTGGCCCAAGGTCAATCGGCCAAGGCGAGGCCTACAGCGGCTCGCCCTTCATTTGTCTTGATAGAGAAGTCGGTCCCAAGATGTGGGTCGGCGTCGGGTCCACATAGCCAGAGCAAGGCTTTGGCCACCCATTCCGGTGGGATATGCACATTAGGATCAAGCTGGCTTACCGGGTTGATGCCAGAGGTGCGTATCGATACCTGCATGTCAGTTGCGACCGTGCCGGGGCTCAGCCCGATGACCCGGACACCTTGAGGGCCATACTCCTTGTGCGCGACACGCGTGAGCGACAGGACAGCCGCCTTGGTGGCGCAATAGTGGCTCCACCCTTCAAGGGCGCTTGTCGCCGCCCCGGAACTGATGTTGAGGATCGTGCCGCCACCGGACTCGACCATCCAAGGGATGGCGTAGCGCAGGCCGTGATAGACGCCCTTGAGGTTCACATCCACGATTTGCCCCCACGCCTGCGGGTCGCTGTCTGCAAGTCTCGCAATCGGGTCAATCGTGCCCGCGTTGTTGACAAGCACGTCGATCGCGCCGGTTCTTGCACGCACTTCGGTCATCAGCCGCTCGACATCTGCCGCTTGGCTGACATCACAACGTATCGCCAGCGCTATGCCGCCCTTCGCCGCGATGTCTTCTGCGATATCGCGGATGCGCGCCTCGTTCCGCGCGGACAGAACGACCTTCGCACCCGCTTTCGCAAAATACCGCGCCGCAGCCTCGCCAATGCCTCGGCTCGCACCGGTGACTACGACTGTGTTGTTCCTGATCCGGGTCATAGTCCCGTCTTCTGTTCCGACGGTCATCACATCATCTCTCCAAAGGCGGCCTCGACAGATTTCTGATCGGTGCGCCAAGCATCGAAGACATCCGCTGCGGATGCCGGGTAGACGTCCTCATGGCCCGCGACGACGGCGGCCAGAACATCGCGCACGACGGCCTCGGGGCTGTCCTTGGGGGCGTCGACGCCCGCGAGCATGTCGGTGTCGATGCCAGCAGGAAACGCGTTTATGATCTGGATGCCTTTGGGCCGCAGATAGGCACGCAAGGACATGGCCATCGACCATGCCGCTGCCTTCGATGCGTTGTAGCCCGCAAAGCCCGGCGCACTGACGAATGACAGAAGCGTCAGCATGTTGACCACAGCCCCACCGCCATTGGCCTCGATGATCGGCGTGAAGGCTTGTGTCATGCGGCGCAAGCCGTCGTTGTTGACCGCCATATCCGTGGCCAACCCGGCATCGGTCGCCTCAAGAGCACCGCCAAATGTCAGGGAGCCCGCGTTGTTGATGAGCAAATTGACATCGCCTGCCGCTTGTGCAGCAGCCTCAACGGAACCAGAATCCGTGACATCAAGCTGAAGCGGGACAACGCGGCCCGGGTCGAGGGCAACCGTGGCGCCAAGGCTGTCCGGATTGCGCGCACAGGCGTAGACTTTCGCAGCCCCGGTCTTGATCAGTTGAGCCACATATTCCTGTCCGACGCCGCGATTGGCGCCCGTGACAAGAACGATTGAGTCTTGGATTTCCATGAGTGCTCTCCATGAGTTGGTTTGATGGAGAACAATTACTCGTGCGAAAAAAGTTGAAAAAGTCTTCCGTGCGAACAGCAATCGTGCAAAATATGCATTAATGAATATCAACGACCTCAAGATTGTCTCGCTCGTAGCAGAGCAGGGAAGCTTCGCCGCGGCATCCCGTGTTCTGTCCGTCGATCCGTCCTCGGTCTCGCGGACAGTGGCGGCTGTCGAGGCCAGATTGGGTCTGCGGCTGTTTCGGCGCTCCACTCGTTCATTGTCCGCTACCGAAGAGGGCAAAATCTATCTCAGTCGGCTACGACCTTTGTTGGACGAGCTGGATCAGGCCCAAGACGCCGCCCGCGAAGTCTCCCGCCGACCATCGGGCACCTTGCGCCTGACCGCCTCGGTCGCCTTTGCGCACAAATGCATCGTGCCGCACCTTTCAGACTTTCAGGCGCTCTATCCCGATATCGCGCTCGAAATCCTGCCAAGCGACGCTAACCTCGACCTTACGGCAAACGCGATCGATCTTGCGATCCGGCTCGCTCCGTCCCCGTCCGGCGACCTTGTCAGTACAAAGCTGATGGGCACGGTTTATCGGGTCATTGCATCGCCAGAGTATCTTTCCCGCTCCGGGCCCCTGTCGAAACCAGAGGACCTGCAGGCCCATAACTGCCTGCGATTCGCACTGCCAGAATTTCGAACCCGCTGGCGCTTTCGGTCCGGTGGGGACGCGCCGACGGACGTCCCGGTGTCAGGAAACCTGATCATCGCGAATGCCTTGTCGCTTCGACAGGCCGCGCTCAATGGCCTCGGCCCAGCCTTGCTGGCCGATTGGTTGATCAACGATGATATCGCGCGAGGAACGCTTGTGGACCTTTTTCCGGACACCGATTGCACAGCAACGGAATTCGATACAGCGGCCTGGGCCCTGTATCCCTCGCGCAGCTACCTGCCCAGCAAAGTGCGCGTTGCGATCGACTTCTTGCGTGAGAAGTTGAGGTAGAGCAAGGGAGCCGGACATAGAAGGAATCGGCGTCGCGAGCTCGGCCTGTGTGTGACGAACGGCAGCTTTGAAAGGCTGCGCCGCAGCGAATGAAACAAAGGCTAGTTGTCCGCAAAGGTCGTCACCGCCTGCCGAGGCGCCCCAACCTTGAAAGCTGCGCCAGCATTCGGGCGCCGGTTCCGGTCCCGTCGCCGGCGGGGGATGCGGTTGCCCCGCCCGCAGTATTGGGTCGGCTCGGCAAGGCTTGCACGCCGAAGAATTGTCGCGCGCGAAGTGCTGCGTATTCCGCGCCAGTCGCACCTCCGATGGCGTACCGGTTGTAGACTTGTTGGCTGCCAGCGAGCCCTTGGGCAAAGGCATAGCTACCGCCGAAGCCGGCCGAGAGTGCCGGCATCATGATGTTTCCGGAAATCGCTCGAACCAGGAATGGCGTAGCTATGATGAATCCCTTTGCCATCAGCACCATCATGAAGAACGGAATGAGCGCGCCGATGTTGGAGGCGCCTTCCGGGTCGCCCAGTTCAGCAAGAAGCGCACGCGAGACACCCGTGATGGTCGCAAATACGCCGGCAACAACGATGGGGTACATCGCAAAGGAAATCAGCGCCGAAAGCCAGCGCGCGAAATATTCCTTGGTCACGTCGAAGAGGGTCAGGAAAATCATGACCGGCGCGATACCGATCAGCAGAGCGATCATGAGCCTGGACGCAACGACGATAAACGCCGCCAAGCCACCGAGGATCGAGAGCAGCAAAACCCCAAGAGTGTCTAGCAGGGCACCTGCCATCCAGTTCAGTTCAGACCCCGCGGCATTCAAATAGTCCCCGAGTGCCGCGATCAGGTCATCGAACTCCTCTGCGAAGGTGCCAGACGGTCCGGGTGATCCGCCGCCGACCGAGGCCACAAGCGATCCTGCAATGCTGTCGATCCCATTTAGGATCGCCGCAGCAAGGATGTTGAACTGAACCCAGTTGGTTGCAAATGCGCCTATCAGTCCGATCTTCACAGCGAGCCAGAAGGCCGTGCGCCCGTCCATGGCGCGATACTGGTAGATCGTGTTGACGAAAACCAGAATGACAACGAGCGTAGTGCCGAGTACGAGTATCGTTCCGACTGTTGCGGCGACCGCTCCGAATTGCGTCTCGGCAGCGGTATTAAGATAGCCTTCAGCCGTTTCCACGAAGTAGGTGACGACGCTCATGGAACCCTACCAGTTTCCAGCAGCTTCGCAGATTGGCATGGCTTCGCGCCGAAGCTCATTGGCCTGGCGTCGGTACGTGGACGTCGCTTCCACGATGTCCCAGTATTCAGATGCGGCGAAATGCTCGAAGTAGACGCCTTCAGCTGCCTCCCAAGTCGGATACCGCGTTGGACATTCACAGCTTTGGGCTTCAACGATGCGTCGCATGCTCTCAGCCCGATAAATCTGTTGGATCAGGAGCCGTTTGTGGGACTCGCGCACATCTATGTTTTGCATCCACTGCGGCTCTGGAGGCTGGTCGGGACAGACATCTGGCTGGTTATCGAGCGTTGGGATCAGGTTCCGTTCAGCGACGCCGGCGGTTGTGCAGAGAGCGATGAGCAGGCCTGCTGACGCAACGACCCGCATCATTCTGAAGCCACCTTCGTCGCCAAAGATTCACGCTTCAAGAACGTGGTATAGCCGTAGTCACCTGCTTCAGCTGTAATGACTTCCCATCCCTCTGCGCCGCGCTCATTCAAGGCGCTTCGCATCGCGTCGTAGTCCTTTTGCTTCTTCACCTGGAAAAACAAGATGTCATATTCAAAGGTCCTCATTGGGAAGCTCCGATCTCATTGGCGCCGGGGAGGTAGAATTCGGTGATGCCGCGCCTGCCGTCGTGGCGACCGGCCTGGATGATCACATCGATGGAATTCTCGATGTACTGGATCATGTCGGCATAGGTCATGGGGATCTCTGTTTTGAGGGCCGCGATCGCGAGCCGCTGTACGGCCAATTGCGGGGTTTCGGCGTGTAGCGTGGTCATGGACCCCCCATGGCCGGTGTTGATGGCTTCTAGAAAGGTCATTGCCTCCTTGCCCCGCACCTCGCCGAGGATGATCCGGTCGGGGCGCATGCGCAGCGTGGCAGTGAGCAGAACATCGGCTGTCTGGAATTCCGCGTCGCGGTTGGCGATCAGGGTCACGGCATTCGGCTGGGTCGGCAGAAGCTCGGCGGCTTCTTCGATGGTGACGATGCGTTCTTCGGCAGGCACATGAGCGAGGATCTTGCGCGCGGCGACGGTCTTGCCGGTGGAGGTGCCGCCCGAGACGATCATGTTGAGCTTGTTGTCGACGCAGAACGCCAGCGCATCGTCGATGACGCCCGCAGCGACCACCTCCCGCAGTTCCCGGGTTTTCTCGAGGCGGAGTTCTTCGAGTTTGCGCTCCTTGCCATACAGGAAATCGAGCGCGATCCCGCCGAGCGGCAGGCTCGAAAAAAACCGCAGGCTGATCGACATGGCCGAGAGCACGGCAGGCGGGGTGATGACCTGCGCTCGGATCGGTCGGCCCTTGTAGGTGATCGAGACCGAGACGATCGGGCGATCCTTACTCATCGTGGTGTTGGCGGAAGAGGCGATCTGGTTGCCGAGGTCCTTCACTTCGGTTGCGGTCAGCTTCTGGTCCAGCTGCCGCATGAAATGATCGCCCTGGAATTCTCCCCAACAGGTCCCGTCGGGGTTGATGCAGATCTCGATGACATCGTTGCGGGCGGCGGCGTCGATCCGATCAAGCGAGGTCTGGAGATAGCTCAGCGACATGGGCTCAGAAAATCTCCAGATCGCGGTCGACCATCACCGTGACGCGGGCCCCTTGGTCGACATAGATGACGGGGCCGATGGAGAGATAGTCGCCAATCACGCTGTCCGTGGCATCGGCAAGATCATCACCCACGTCTTCGAGCACATCCGCGGCGGTCTCTTCCTGAACATTTGCGGCGGCGGCGCTTGGGGCTGCCGAAATCAGTGAAATCAACGCCGCCGAGCCGAAACGCTCATCGAAGCGGGTATCGACAAAGCCGGTCACGCCCGAGCGGCCCAACTCATCACCGCCGAAGGAGCTGATCTGGATCGTCTGATTGTCAGGCAGGATGATCCGGTCCCAGGCGATGGTGACGCGGCGCTGCGCGATATCAACGCCGGAACGATATCGCCCGATCAGGCGGGATCCGCGCGGGATCAGGAGGCGCGCGCCATCGAAACTGAACACATCTTCGGACACGACGGCCCGGGTCTGGCCGGGCAGGGAACTGTCGAGGGCGGTCTCCATGACGGCCTGGATCATCGTGCCCTGGATGATGGTGTTGGACGGATTGGCGATGACCTCGGCTTGCGACACGGACGTGGGCAGCGCGCCGTTCAGCACGAAATCCGTCACTTCGCCAAAGGTGCGCTCGGTCAGCGCCGTCTCATTCGCACCGGACGTGCCGCCAAAGGCGATGGTGGGCGAGGTGATGCGGCGCTCCTGAAACGCACGTTCTTCAGCCGCGCGGCGTTCAAGTTCCGCGAGCCGTCTTGCTTCCTGCTCGCGACGCAGCCGTTCTTCTTCCCGAGCGCGCAATTCGTCCTCAGTGGGGCCGATGGGTGCCGGAAGCGGGCGATTGGCTTCGAGTTGCGCAAGTTCGAGGTCCATGCGGAGTTGCTCCAGCTCGCGGTCGCGCGCCGTGAGCTCATCGCGAAACTGCTGTTGCGCGGCTTCCGAGGCGGACTGCAGCGCCGCGATCTGGGCGGTTAGTGCATCGATGGCTTCGGCGGCAGCGGTATCTTCTTCGACCACCGGTTCGGGCGCGTTGCGCAACTCCTCGATCTGGGCCTGAAGGGCGGCGAGCTGCGCCAGAAGCTCGGCATTCGGTTCCACCGGTTCCGGCGCGACCAAAACGACTTCGGGCTCCGGTGGGGGAAGGGTTTCGATGGCGCCGAACCCGTCGCCTTCGTTCTGGAACACGTCTGGCGTGGCCGTGGGCAGGGCTTCTTCTTCCTCGGGTTGGGACAGGAGATAGAGCAATGCACCGCCGGCACCGATCACGAGGACGACGACCAAAGCGAGCAGCGGTGAGCGCCGTGGGGCAGGGGGCGAACTTGCGCCTTTGCCTTGTTCTAGAGCAGCGAGACGTTTCTCCAGGTCCGCGTTTCCGGTGTCGCTCATGATCCGACCCCCGCAGGTGGTGTGGCCTCGATACAGACCACCTCTTCCCCGATCCGCAGCACCCATTGCCTGTTCACCCCGGAAACCCGGATCACGCCATCCTCGGTGGCTTGCGTGTTGACCGTCCGTTCGCGGCCATTCGCGTAGCGAAAGATCGCGGGCACCGGCGCGTTCCGCGGGAATTCGAAATACGTGAAGGTCCCGTCATCCCAGACGCGGGTCGGGGTGAACTCGGTGCGCGCGCTGGCACCGTAGTTGTAGTTCGGCGCTTGGGCCGCGATGGCACGCGTGGGACGCGCATTGTCTTCAGGATAGCGGAACTGGACCACGTAGAAGGTCGGGCTGCGGGTCTCCTGGACGTTGAAGTAGTAGCTGCGGCGGTTGGTATAGACGGTCACATTGGTATGAACGCCGCGGGCAACGGGCTTGATCGCGAAGGCCTGCCCGCCCGGCACGCCGTCGATTTCGAAGCCTTCCGTGTCGCCGGCGATGATCGAGCGGATGCTTTCGCCCTCGCCAAACTCGATGGTGGTCACATGGGTCAGCGAGACATTGAGGCGATAGACCTGACCTTCTTGATAGGTGGCCAAGCGCACGCGATTGTCATTAGGCCCGCCACGCGGGATGGCTTCGGCTGCGACCAGACCCGGCAGCAAAACGATAAAGACAACAACTGTAATTCGTACGAGCAACAAGATCAGTTCTCCAATCTGTCGGAGCGGATGGAATATTCGAGGACCGTAAAGCCAAAAGGATTGGTCCAGACCTCATCGATGGAGCGGCGAGTCTCAGGGCGGAACTCGAAGAGAAGCGTGGCGGTGAAGAGCCCGGTCTGGACGCCATTGATGGATGTCAGACGTTTGCGCAGGCGGACCGTGGCGCGGTTCGTTCCGATGCGATTGATGCTGAGGATTTCCACATCGAGACGGGCATTAGGGCCATAGATCGTCGGCGGGTAGTTCTCGTTGGCGCTGTTCCAGATCTGGCGCAGCCCGCTCTCGGCAGCCCCGTCCGAGCGGCGCAAGACGCTGCGGATGCGCAGATCGTTGTCGAGCTGGTTATAGACCTCTCGGTCGGTCACATAGCGGAAGACCTCCGCCTCGATGACCGCCTGGTTGGCTGTGATCGAAGTCGCGCCGACCGAAGCCTCTGGCAGGGCAAAGCCTGTCTCGGGATCATAGGGCACGACCACAGGCGGCGGATCGACATCAAGGATCGCGACAGCCGCGGCGCTCAGACATCCGATGATGCCGAAGATGAGCCCGATGAGCCCAAGGCGCTGCCAGAGCCGTTCGCGGCGCAGCGCCCCATAGACCAGCTCTTCTTCGATGATGTCCTGTTCAGTAGCCACCCCTCATTCCCTCACGATCAGTCAGCCCGCAGGTCCGGCAGGGTGAAATCCATGAAGCGCTGTTCCTCGGCGATAGTGGCGGCGTCGATCACGCCGCCCGTGCCGTCACCCACGGTTTGCACCGCTTCGAGCTGCCACATGGCGACGAGCGCGATCGCCAGTTCCGCCGTGACACGCGTGTTGAGATCGATGCTTTCCTTAAGCTCATCCATGTCATCGATCAGCCCGACGAGCCGGTCCACGCGTTCCAGTGACTGGCCGGCATCGTCATAACTGTTCTGGGCGGCAGCAGAGACCAGCGCGCCGGTCGTGGCTTGCGTGGCCACGCGATTGGCCCCGGGATTGCCGCTGGTGGCCATTTCCGAGAGCGTGTCATCGTCAAATCCGAGATCGGCCAGGACCCGGTCCATCTGGGTTTCGATCTCGCCCGCACCGGAGCCCGACAGGCCGGAGAAATCCCCCGTCTTGATGGCTTCGATGGTGGCGAGGATATCGCCGAATTCCTGATCGAGCAGGCCGTTCAACTCGTCTTCCATCTCGGTGCGGATGATTTCCGGCAGTTCGGCAAGGCGGGTGAGGGCTTCATAGGTTCTTTGCAATTCGCCAAGTTGTTCCGTGAGTGTCGCAAGCTGTTCGCGGAGCTGCGTCAGCTGCTCGTTTTGCAGGATCTCGTCTTCGATCATCTGCCGCAGCTGCTGGATATTTTGCGCGATGTTCTGGGTGTCGACGACGGGCACACCTTGCGCAAGGGCAGGGGACAGTGTGCCGACATGCAAACCGATCCCAAGCGTCGTGGCCAAGGCCGTCCTCACGAGTAAGTCTCTCATCAGTCTATCTCCCTGATCGTGAATTCCATGAACGCGCCCTCGGCCATGCGGGCGCTGGCCTGGGCCAGCTCTTCGGCGGAGAGAACGCGGGTGCGCGCCGCCTGTAGCCGGATGCGGGCCGCGACGAGTCGCACGAGTTCGGCGCGGGCATAGGTGTTGAGCGCAACGCTCTCCTGCACATCCTCGGTCTCGGAAATCCGTTCGACGATATCCGCAATACGTAGGGCGGCTTGCCTGATCGCGGCGGGTGAGTTGTTGCCATAGAAGGCCGCGCCGTGCCCAGTGAGCGAGAGGTTGGCATTGGCCAGAAGCGCGGGGTCGATCGTGCCAAGCGCTTCGATCCCGCCGATACGGGTCAAATAGAGGTTATAGCGTTCGGGGATCACCTGGACGTAGTGCTGGGTCTCGCGAAAGGGTGGCACGCCGCCATACTCGAAAACCCGGCCGGGTCCCGCGTTATAGGCCGCGAGCGCATTGATGATATTGCCGTCGAAGGTGTTGAGCTGTGTCGCGAGATAGCGTGCACCGCCATGCACCTGCAGGTAGGGGCTGTCATAGTATTCCGGATTGATGCCCAGATCGCTGGCGGTACCGGGCATGATCTGGGTGAGGCCAAAGGCGCCGACGGGAGAGCGTGCACCGATGGTGAAACGGCTTTCCTGCCAGATCAGCGCCTGTAGGAGTGCGCGCCATTGGACCGGGGAGAGGCCCGCGCGGCCAACGCCGGCAAAGCCGCTGGTCTCCTGAGCCACGCGGATAATGAGCTGCTCGATGTTTTCCGCCGCATCCCCGAACATCTGCGCACCGCCGGGATTGGGATCAATGTCACCCGTGCCATAGACCGCCTCGACAGAGCGGGCTGGATCGCCACTGCCGCTTTCCAAGCCCGAGACCATCACCGGCAGTCCCTGACCGCCGAAGCTTGTCTGGGCATCGAGGATGCGCTGGAGTGTGGCCAATTGCTCGCGTTCGATCTCGGCAATGAGTTCGCGCACCGAAAGCTTGTCCGCCTGGATCGCAAGGTCGGTCTCGCGATCGCCTGTTTCGACGATATCACGCGCGGTCAGCCCACTGTCATTGGTCGGCACGCCTTGAGACGAGGCCAGACCGGGCAGCAGGCAAAGCGCCACGATATGAGGCAGGCTAGACTTCAATGTCGCCCTCCGGCGCGCCGAGGGGCTTGAAGGTGCAATCTGGCGCGACGGGGGCCGTCGAGGCCAGGAAGGTGAAGCAATTGGCGTGCGGCTCCTGGTACTGGGCGCAGGAGGCCAGCGCGCCGAGCGACGTCACAGCTAGAAGAATACGAATCATGAAAGCCTCCAAAAGTCTTGGCGGTCGCGGTAATCGGCGCCCACGAGCGCCTCGCCTTTTTCCATGCCGCCGAGGATGGTGAGATTGGGCCCGAGGGCGCTTAGATCGGCATCAATGACGATCGAGCCCTGGTCGTCGCGGATGAGGGCCAAGCGGCTGTCGCTGCCGGTGTTGAGAAGCACATCGAGTTCCTTCTCATAGAGGTTCAGCATCGCGTAGTCGGCCGCATGGGCGCGGATGTTCGGAAGCAGGATTTGCGTCGGCACGGCCTCGACGATGGTCTTGCCGGTCCGGGTGCGCTCGAGCTGGCTGGCGTATTGCGTCATCATCACCGCGACGGTGTTCTGCTTGCGCGCGGTCACAAGCCAGTTCGACAGCCGCTCGGCGAAATACGCGTTGTCGAGCGCCTTCCAGGCCTCGTCGATCACGATGATGGTGGGGCGGCGGTCCTCGATCTCGCGCTCGACCCGGCGGAAGAGATAGGAGAGGACCGCCATCCGCTCCTTCTCGGCCTCGCTGTCGAGAATGCCGGTGAGATCGAAGCCGACCACATCCCCCTCGAGTGAGAAGGTGTCTTCCAGAGTCGGCCCGAAGATCCAGCCGTAGCGGCCCTCTTCGGTCCACTCGATCAGGCGCTGATGCAGATCGCCGCCATCATCAGTGGACACAAAAAGCGATGCAAAATCCCGCCAGTTGCGCAGGGCCGGGTTCGTCGCCTGCGCGTTCTGGCGCACAACTTCCTGGATGCGGTTGGTCTGTGCCGGGGTCAGGGGCTTGTCGGCGCGGTAAAGCAGTGTTGTGAGCCAGTCCGAGAGCCAGGCGGTGCCGCGCGCATCGGTCTCTGTCCAGAGCGGGTTGAGGCCTGTGGGCTGACCGGCGTTCAGAGACGCGTAGCGCCCGCCATTGGCGCGGACCGCCATCTCCATGCCAAGACGGTAATCGAAGACGAAGATCCGCGCCCCTGCGCGACGGACCTGGGTCATCAGGAAGGCCGAGAGCACCGATTTGCCCGACCCGGGCCGTCCCATGATCAGGGTATGCCCGCTGGTCGGTTCTTTGTCGGGCGCGCCCTGCTCGTGATAGGAAAACCGGTAGGCGCTCTGCTCCGGCGTGGGAAAATATGTGACGACCCGGCCCCAGGGGGTAAGTGCTGCAGGTTTGCCGAGCTGTGTCCGGTGGAAGGCCGCAAAATCCGCGAAGTTGCGGTTGGTGACGGCGCTGGCGCGGACGCGCTTGGGCTGGTTGCCGGGATGCTGGCTGAGGTAATGCGCTTTGGCCGCGACGCGCTCGCCGATCATCTTCACGCCCTCGGCGGCGGCGGCGTTCACGATCTCGGCGCTCAGAGTCTGCAACTCGTCCAGCGTGTCGCAGAAGATCGTCACGACCATGTGGTGCTCGCCAAAGCTCTGGCGCTTGGCCTCGAGATCATCGGCAGCAATGTCGAGCGCTTCCATGAGCGACAGGGCCGCGTCCTGCGAAGCCTGCATCTGGCGCTTTTGCCGCTTGATGCGGCCCGCCATGAGGTTCGAATTGATCGGTGTGAAGGAATGCGTGACGATCATGTCGACCGGCAGGTTCAGCATGTCGAACATGGTGCAGGAGGTGGCTTCGGAATATTCCCCGATGGTGAAGCTCTTGCCGTAGCGATGCCCCACGACGCCTTCTGAAAGCTCAAAATGATCCTCGAGGAAGGTCACGCGGGTGTTAGCGACGTTGAAGGACAGGAAGCCGTAGGTATTGGCGGGGTAGAGCGGCAGTTCTGTCCCCGTGTTGAGCGCCCCGAGAAACCCAATGAGCTCGCCGCTCTTCGCGGAAAGGACATGCGGGTTCAGCTCCGTCAGGCCCGAGAGGAAGACATTCACGGCCTCGCCCAGGCGGCGCAGGCGTTTCTGGGTTTCTTCCTTGAAGCGATCCGGCGCGCTGCGGTTGAGGAACGGCAGGAAACTCTTCGGGGGAGGGCGGTGGATCACCGTTAGGGTAAGCGTCTTGTCCCGCAGCCCGCTCGTCTCAAGCTTCTTGCGCCAAAGCCGGTCCACCTCGCCTGCGAAGCTGCCCTCGCACACCGGCTCCAGCTCCGGTGCGATGGCCTTGGATACCTTGTGGACATAGTAGCTGAACTCCGGTCCCAATTGCGCGATGATCCGGGCAAAGAGCGCCGTCACTTTGTCGAGATAGGCATCGTCCGTCGTGTAGCTGTTGGCCCCGTCGAGGCGGATGCACTGGAAAAGCTCGTTCACCCGCGTCCGCACGGTCCGATCATCGACCAGGCTGACATATGGGAGCATATGCGCGAGACGGGTTTCGCGGGCATACCAGTCCGGTGTCATCGTGCGGAGATCGAGGGCGTCGTCCAGTACTTCACTATGGCGCATAGCTGTCCCCGCCGTGGATAGAGCGGTTCCGCGTGGGAGGCGTTTCCTGCAACGCCGTCATCATCACGTCGATGAAGCGCGGGTCCCAGTCTGCGGCCTTCCAAAGCACGGGATAGAGCAGGGCGGCCACGCCCAGCACCGCAATGTGCTGGAGCCAGACGAAGAGCAGCACCGAGCCGAAGAGCCAGACCATCGCATACATGATGGGCAGGCCCAGAAGCTTGGGCGGGCGCACGAGGCCGAGAAAGAGAGGCGAGCGCTCAGCCACCGGCAAAGACCGCGGCAACGATGGTGGGAGCGGCGGCGACACCAGCGATGCCGACAAGCACCCAAAGCGCTTGGCGCAGGTCGATGATATTGAAGAACCAGCTCAAGAAAACGCCAAGGACTGCGAGTGTGGCGATCACGACTCCGAGCGGGCCAGTCAGAGCATCGACAATGCCCTGCAATAAGCTTTGGATCGGGGAGAGATCGATGCTTTGGGCAAGGGCTGGCTCGGCAATGAGCAGGAAGATCGCCAGTGAGGCGACAAAGAGGTTTGAAATCTGTTTCATGAATTTGATCCTTCCAATCGTGCCACAACGGCCATGACGCGGGCCACGTGGTTCTGGGTTTCTCGGTAGGGGGGGACGCCGCCATACTGGCGGACCGCATCGGGTCCGGCGTTGTAGGCAGCCAGCGCCAGGTGCGGATCGCCGAACATCTCCAGCATCATCGCGAGGTAGCGGGCGGAGCCGTCGAGGTTCTGCAGCGGATCACGCGGGTCGACGCCCAGATCACGCGCCGTCGCAGGCATCAATTGACCAAGGCCAATAGCACCTGCATTTGAAATCGCATCCTGCCGGTAGGCGCTCTCAACCTCGATATTGGCCCGAAAGAGAGCCAGCCAATCCGTCACGGAAAGCCCCGCGCGACGCAGGCCGGGATGGCCGGCATAGCGCAAGGCCGTGGTCTGAATCCCGGAGAGGACATCGGCGCGGGGCAGGGGAGTTGGGCGGGCAAGGGCCGCGACTTGGACGCCCTCTTGCTCGGCCTCTACCTCGCCGAAGATCGCGATCCCATCGGAGGCCGAACCCTGACCAATCCCGTCATTGTAGTTTCGGGCAAAGCTGCTTTGGGAGCGGGACGGGATCAAGGAGCCGTCGCTCTCCATGACCAGGACCATCTGTGCGGAGGCAGGTGCTGCGACCAGCCAGAGACAGACGAGGCTAGGTGTCAGCGCCCTTGTCTGATGGGACTTTGTCTGGCGGGGCGAATTTGTGCGTACGGCTTGTCCCCGCCTCAAGCGGCAGGTCGACATGCGCAAAGCCAAGGCCAATGAAGAATGACACCACGCCGGAGATCGTCTTGAACTCGCGGATCTTGATATCGTTGTAGGTCGTCCGCGTACGGGCGGTGACGAGGAGCTTTTCCACGCCATCATCAGAGACAACGCGCATGATCCAGACCCCGTAATAGCTGGGGCCTTTCTTGTGTGCCGACGCTTGGCACAGGATTTCAGCGCTATAGCCGCTTTCCACGAGTTCGCGGAAACGTGCTTCCGTAACCACATTTGGTGCTTCGATGTCCCAGTTCATGGCCCGGCTCACGCTTTCTCCAATGGCGCGACCCTAGGCATTCCCACTTGAAGCCCAGAGTTACGATAGTATATTATCAACCGCAAGATGTAATATCATGCTTTGGCTGTAGTTTGGTCACGCAAACACTAGTCTCGGCCAGTGTCCGCGATCAAGGAGATAACAGGTTTGAGAAACCCGAGGTTGATATGCCTGCTCCCATTGCAAGCTCTGGCCCTTCTGATCTGCGTTCCCGGGCCGGTTTTGGCGGAATCCTGCTTCGCCCCGCCCCGCCCCTTCCTGCCAAGTGATTCGCAGGCCGCGCGGGACTATGCGGCTATCATCCGCGGCGATTTCGAAAATTACATCCAGGATATCCAGAGCTACTTCCGTTGCCTCGACAGCGAACGCGCCCGCGCTTTCGAAGAAGCGCGCGAAGTCAGCGAGGACTATGGCCGGTTCCTGCAATTGGTAGGGGATTGATGGGCAACCTCGGGAGCATCAGACTTGCAGCCCATGGAAACCAGACGCCGATAACACCCTCATATATCTACTTTTTAGATAACAGATTTCATCCGCTAGCGACGTCACAAAAGGTATGTGACGCGTGGCGAAAACAATCAGAACAAATGGCCAGTTGGCGCTCGTCCGTGCGTTGGTTGATGCACGTCAGAATGCGGGTCTCAGCCAGCAGCAATTGGCGGCGAAGCTCAAACGCCACCAGTCGTTTGTGGCACGTCTCGAAAGCGGGGAGCGTCGTATCGACGTCGTGGAATTTACAGTTCTGGCGAGGGTCATCGGCTTTGACAAAAATGATGTTCTGTCGATCGTCGAAGCCGCCACGGAGCCCGACCACAAGATTTGAGACGCATGTAATTTTGGGACGCTCCGCTTTGTGCGTCCCCATGTGAAATGAGTTCCTCAACAAAGAGCAATTAGCCAACATCCCCAAGCGCGGCATGTGGTGCAGACGAGCGCCGTACCTCGTCACGCTGCAAAATCAGAGCCTCAGTGCAGGAAGTCAGTAAACAGTGAACGATGATAGAGGAGAAGGCGTCGCGATCGCCAATCTGATCGGGACCGACGGGTGCAGCGTGGTTGGTTGGGTGTATCGCTGGACGACAGGCGTGCACGCGGTGATGTGGGACGTCCACGGGCCCCAGCCGGTATTGGAAACCCAGCCGGATCTGTCTGAAGAACAGAAGCAGGAAATCGACTTCGACGCGCTCACGCGGATCGGACGAGGCGGCGGCGGATAGGCCTCCAAGGCAATCGCCAGTTCATCTTTGTTGGATAAGGTCCGCCGACATAACGGACATTGGGGCCGCGCGCGGCGAATGCGGACTCTGAGCCCACTTTGACCGATGCTGCATAATGCACGAGCGTCAGCTTTGCAGATTTTGGCCCCATCTCAAAGGAAACGCCGCACGCGCTTTGAGTAGTCTTCGAACGCTGTGCCGTATTGGTCTTTGAGCCAAGGCTCCTCGGAAAATGGAGCGGCAACAAGCACCGCTATTCCAGCCAGCCCGACCACCATAGCCCAAGGCGATGCTGATAAGATCATCCAGCCACTTACGATGCCGATGTCAGCCAGATACTGCGGGTTGCGAGAGTAGCGGTACATGCCCTCGGTGCGAAGGTTGCCCTTGGCTCCCCCGGTCTGCGGCACGCCAAAATGTGAGACTTCCATCCACACGACGGTGTTGCCAATTAGGATGAGAGGCAGGCCGACGCCAAACCGTGCCCAACTTGGGATTACTAGATCAGCCCAACCCCAGACACCAAGCAGAATGATAATCCCGAAGAGCATGAAAGTCGGAATCCAAACAAGGATGGGCGTGAGTGTCGTATAGTGTTTTGGCGGCCATATCCGCCTGACAGGAAAGGCAATCGACCAGAGGATTGCCGCCAGAGTCGTAGCGGCAATTCCAAGACCCAGAATGACGAGAAAGTTCTGCATCATGCCTCCGCGTGCTCGTGGTCGATAATTTCCGCCCGCTCTGCCAGAGCTTGCCGGACAATCTGGAAGGCCGACGACAGGAACAGTCCCGCCATGATCGTTGCAACGATCAGGTCCGGCCAGCCGGTTGCCGTTCCCCAGACGCCCAAAGCAGCGAACATGACGGCAACGTTGCCGATGGCGTCGTTGCGCGAGCATAGCCAGACTGAACGCACGTTGGCATCACCATCCTTGTAGCGCACCAGCAAGACCACGCTGGCAAGGTTGATGAGCAATGCCAAAAAGCCAACAGCGCCCATGATTTCGGCAGTGGGTACACCGACATAAAAGACGCGGTAGACGGTCGATCCGAAGACCCAAAGCCCCATCAACAAGAGGCTGAGACCCTTGAACAGCGCGGCATTTGTGCGGGCGCGAAGTGAGGCACCAATGACGGCCAGAGAAATGCCGTAGGTCATCGCATCACCCGCGAAGTCGAGGGCATCAGCTTGCAATGCCTGAGACTTCGCCAAGTGACCCGCAGTCATTTCGACCGCGAACATTGTCGCGTTCAGCGCAATGACGATCCAGAGTCGTCGCTTGTAATCATCTGACACGCCGTCAAACTTGGCGTCGTGTCCACAACACCCTGACATCACACGGCCTCCTTCAGAAAGATTGGTGCCTGTTTGGGAAGAAGGTTCTCTGCTCCGCCGGGGATGATTGGCACATGGCCTTGCCTGATCCGCGCCACGCGCCGGTTCATCCAGTGCCTTATGACAAGACGGTACAGCAACCCGCGCAAACCGGACAGCTGGCGGTGGTCCTTGTAGAAATCATCTGGACTGTCAAAGACACCGAAGTCGTGGTTGATCCCGGTCTTCTGGATATACGTGCTTTGGCCAGACCAATCGACGGGCGGGGCCTGAAGACAATTTGTCCCTGCACCATAGGCACAGAGCGACGTGCGATCCGGGAAGGCCTGCTGAAGCGCTCCCAGAACGCCTTGATCGAGGATAAACCCTTCGAGATTGATCCACTTGCCGTCGATCAGAACTTCCACCCAGGAATGGATGATGCTTCGGGGTGCCAGCGGGAAAACCAACTCTGGCACAACGCCACGCTGCAAGCCCTTGTCGATGGTGAAACCATGAAACCGGCAGGGGATGTCCAACGCCCTGAGCAGCGCCATCAGGAGCGTGCCCTTGGTGTTGCACTGCCCATAGCCGTCCGCCAGCACTCGGGAGGCAGGCAGCGCATCGTCGCTGTTGTATCCGAACAGGATTTCGTTCCGGACGAAATCATAGGCCGTGCCGATGCGTGCGGTGGGGTCAAGAGAAGACCACCCGCGCTCGGCGATCAATGCCTGGATCGCATCGGATCGAAAATCGAGTATGGGGGTTTCGGCGAGGTATTTCTGGGACATGGTTCACTCTGGTTTCAGCGTCCCAACTGATATACGATCTCTAGTGACTAGAGGTTCAAGAGGTATTTTCATGTTTTCCATTGGCGAGCTATCGCGGCGCACGAACGTCAAGGTTCCAACGATCCGTTATTACGAAGAGTCTGGGCTTCTCGACGCACCGGAACGGACGGAAGGCAATCAGCGTCGGTATGATGTGGCGGGGCTGGAGCGCCTGAGCTTCATCAAGCACGCCCGCGACCTTGGCTTCTCGATTGAAGCTATTGCTGCCTTGATCGAGCTACAGGGCCACCCGGACCGGTCGTGTGCAGAGGCCAATGATATTGCAACGGCTCAGCTCGCCGATGTGCGCGCAAAGATCAAACGTCTGCGGGCGCTCGAAAAAGAACTGGTGCGTATTTCCAAGGGCTGCGATGGCGGCGGAGTGACCGAAGACTGCTATGTTCTGGCCTCTTTGTCGGAACATGGCCTTTGCGAGCGCGAGCACTGAAAAGGTAAAGCAGACTATCACATAGTATAGCCAAACGTCGGCAAAGTCCTGCGCACGAGACCTTCAACCTTTGAAAATGCTGCACAATGCGCGAATGTCCGGTCTGGTGAAGCTGCACCGCGGCGTTGAAGGGGATCATGAATGGCCGGTTTGGACCGATCCTCATGCAAGCCTCAGTAGCTCTGATTTTCCTACCCCAACGCGAACTTGAGTGACTTACCCACAGTCCAGACGCTTTCCAGACTTTCTGGATGCATCGCAAATCGGACACGTTGATCTAGTCAAGCAACACTGAAATCGCGACTTCTATCGGCCGGTGATTCCGGGAAAGGCGATCAAGACGGCGAGCGCCAGCACCTGTAGGCAGATGAATGGCAAAAGCGCTCGGAAGATCTCTCCCAACGAAATGTCGGGCGGGGCCACGGATTTGAGGTAGAAGGCCGCGGGGCCAAAGGGTGGCGAAAGAAAGCTGACCTGCATGTTCATGCAGAAGACCACCCCGAACCAGACCGGATCGTAACCCAGATCGCGGACGATGGGCACGAAGATCGGCATGGTCAGCAGGGCGACGCCGACCCAGTCAAGGAACATGCCGAGCACAAAGAGGATCGCCATCATGAAAAGGATGATGACGATGGGTTCCTCGGAAAACCCGGTGATCAGGGCGGACACGAAGCGGATACCCCCCATGAAGTTGAAGACCCCGACAAGGGCCGTCGCACCGATCCCGATCCAGACGATCATCCCGACTGTCTGGAGCGTCTGAAGCGCGGCATCCTTTAGGAGTGTGAAGGTGAATTCTCCCCGCACAACGGTGGACAGGATGACGCCCATCACACCGACGGCGGAGGCTTCGGTCACGCTGGCAATACCGCCGTAGATGGAGCCCAGAACGGCGATCACCACCAAAATAGGCAGGATCAACCCTTTCAGCAGGCGCATCTTTTCGGTCCATGTCGTCTCATCTGGCTCGGCGATCGGGGCCATGGCGGGGTTCAGATAGGCACGGATCAGCACATAGGCCACATAGAACCCGGCCAGCATCAGCCCAGGAATGAAAGCGGCGGTGAAGAGATCACCGATAGAAACGTTGGCTGTCAGACCATAGATAATCAGCACGATGGATGGGGGCACCATGGTTCCCAGCGCGCCGCCAGCGCACACCACGCCGATGGCCAGCTTGCGGTCATAGCCCAATCGCAGCATCTGTGGCAGCGCGATCAGGCCAAGTAGAACGACTTCTCCGCCAATGATGCCGGACATGGCGGCAAGGATCACGGCGACGATGATCGTCTGGATCGCCACGCCGCCGCGCAACCGTCCTCCGACAAGCTTCATCGCATCGAACAGGTCTTTCGCGATGCCCGACCGGTCAAGGATTGCCGCCATCAGAACGAACATCGGCACCGAAACGAAGACAAAACTGGCCACGAATGAATAGACACGGCTGGTGATCAGCGGCACCACCATCGGCCCCGTCCACCCGAGCGCAAAGATCAGCGCTACGAGCAGCGTGACAAAGGCCAGTGGCATGCCTGTGATCAGCAAGCCCAAAAGCATCGCGAACATCAGAAGTGTCGCGCCCTCGATCCCGAGTCCCTGAAGACTTCCGAACAGCTCCATCATTTGCGACCTCGTGCATAATTGTAGGCCAGGATCAGGAACTGAAGGGCCATGAGAACCAGAACGATGAATAGGAATACCTTGGACAAACCGGGAAACACCGGGTCCCAGGCGCTGCCGGAACGTTCCAGCCGGAAGCTGCCGTCAGGCGTAAAAGCAGAGCGGAGCACCATCTGCCACGCGGCCCATGCAAACATGGTAGATGCGCCAGCACTCACAATGGAGATGACGACATCAAAGGCCCGCCGCAGGCGCGGCCCAAGCATATCATAGATCAGGACAACACGGATGTGACGGTCCCGGGCGGTGCAATAGAGCCCGCCATAGATAAAGGCGACACCAGATAGGAAGATCGTCGTTTCATGTGCCCAGATCGTCGGCGCATTCAGCACATAACGCAGAAAGACTTCTTGGATCAGGATCAGCATGGCGGCGACGATGCCAAGGGCAAAGACAACGCCCAATCGGTCGATCAGCCCACCCAACCAACCGGCTTGCGGAATAGCGCCCGGATCGGCCTTGCTTTCGTGTGGATTTTCCATGGCAGCCTCCCCGGCCGGTGGTCAAATGGGGGGCGGCGTATGTCGCCGCCCCGTGGTTTCATCGCGAAGGTCGCGATTGTCTCAGTTCAGCAGTCCTGCATCCGCGAGATAGGTCGTCAGCGTGTCATACACCCGCTGCGCGTTCTCGGACCGTGCCGCAACTTTCTCCCACTCGCCAGTGGCAATGGTGCGGAATTTCGCACGCTCTTCTGCAGACCAGTCATGCACGGTGATATCGCCAGAGGCCTGCGCCTCTGCTACCGCCGCCATATCGGCCTCGCGCAGCGCCGCGACCTGCATCGTTGCAAATTCGGTCACCGATTCCGCGAGTGCGGACTGGATGTCAGCTGGCAGGCCGTCCCATGTTGCCTTGTTCATCGAAATCTCGACCAGTGGCATCGAATGGAAGCCAGGATAGACAGGATGCGGTGCCACGTCATGCATGCCCTGTGCGTGGTTGGTCGAGAAGACGGTATAGTCCGCCGCCTCGATCACCTTCTTGTCGAGCGAGGTAAAGACCTCTGACCCCGGAAGGTTGACCGGTGCAGCACCGGCAGCAGCAAAGACCTGCTGTACAAGACCCTCTGGCGCACGCATCTTTAGGCCCTGCAAGTCGTCAACACCATTAAGCGGCACGGCAGACACAAACGCCTCAAGCCCGGGGGTTGTCGCACCGATGAACTGAAGGCCGTAGGGGTTCAGCAGCTCATTCATCAATTCACTGCCGCCACCGTCGTTCATAAATGCGAACATCTCTTCCGGTGCCGACCATGCGCCGACCGGGTTGGCGATCAGGCCGAATGCCGGGTCCTTGCCAGAGAAATAAGAGGTGTCTGTGATGTGGCCGTCGAGGATACCAGCGGCAATCGCGTCCTGGGTTTCGTTGTGAGCAACGATGGATTCGACCGGCAGAAGCTCGATCGCGACTGCGCCGCCGGTCTTGTCTGCGACCATTTCGGTCCACTGCTGTTGCAGCAGGAAGTTCGGGTTACCCGCTGGGTCCGAAGACTGAAAGCGGAAGCTGTATTCCTGCGCAGAAGCTGCGCCAGCAAGTGTGCCCGCAAAGATGAGTGTTGTGATAAGGTTTTTCATGGTTCCTCCCAAGGTTTCCAAGTCGTGATGATCAGGGTGTCAGGCTTCCGGCCCGACTGGTGATGTGAGACAGGGCGCGGTTCACAACCGCATCCTGCGAGAGCGCGACGTCAATCGCGATGACGTCAGGGCTGCTAGGTGGTTCCAGATCGGCGAACTGACTTTCCAGCAGGCTGACAGGCATGAAATGATCGCGCCGGGCTGCCATGCGTTCTGACAAGAGGCCATGGGCCCCAAAAAGGTGGATGATGATCGGCGCGCCAATCTGCGCAGACAGCCGATCGCGGTATGATTGCTTGAGTGCCGAACAGGCGATGACGCAGCGCCCTTGAACATCGCTGACATGTGCCGCGATATCGTCGAGCCAGCCCTGCCGCAAAGCATCAGTCAGCGGCTGGCCGCGTTGCATCGCCGAGAGGTTTTCGGCGCTGTGAAAATCATCGCCTTCGACAAAAGCTGCGCCGAGTTCTTGTGCAATAGCGCGACCAGTGCTGGATTTCCCGCACCCACAGACCCCCATGACAAGAACATGCCGCATCGACGAATCTCCTCCCTATCTCCCGATGACAGCCCTATCATTGATTGACAGCGCTGTCAATCATGCGAGATAATCTGACCATGCGCAGGGTAGAGATATGAAAAAACGCGTGACGCTCGATGATGTTAGCCGTGCTGCGGGTGTCAGCCCGATCACTGTCTCGCGCAGTCTGCGCAAGCCCGAGATGGTGTCTGAAAAGATCAGGGACCGCGTACAGCGTGCTGTCCGCATACTCGGTTACGTGCCAAATACCGCCGCCCAATTTCTTGCCACAGGACGGTCAAACGTTATCGGCGTGGTTATCCCGTCGGTCACGAATAATGTCTTTGCGGACGTCCTGCGCGGAATCTATGCAGAAATCGAACAGTCGAGTTTTCAGGTGCAGGTGGTCAACTCTCGCTATTCGGCGAAAATCGAAGAGGGATTGCTGCGCCTGTTCCAGAGCCAAAGCCCGGCAGGCATGATCGTCGCCGGCTTTGATCAAACCGAGGCAGCACGGGAGATTCTGAAATCTATCGATTGCCCCCTGGTGCAGATCATGGAATGCGGACCAGACCCGATTGATCACAGCATAGGCTTTTCCCACTTCGATGCCGCAGCCGCAGCCACAAGGCACCTTTTGGATCAGGGCTATCGGAAACTGGGGTTTATCGGCGCAAGGATGGACCCGCGCACGCGCAGCAGGTTTTCCGGCTTCCGCAAAACGGCCCTGGCCGCTGCCAGCTTCGACGACGCTCGGGTGATCCAAACCGATGAAGCGTCATCCGTCGCCCTTGGCGCCGCACTTTTCTCGCGCTTGCGCAGGCAAGCACCAGAGGTCGATGCCGTGTTCTGCAATAACGACGACCTAGCGCTCGGGGTGCTTTTTGAGGCCCTGCGGCAGCAGATCCCGGTTCCCGACCAGTTGGGCATCTGTGGTTTCAACGATCTGGAGATGATGGCCGCGGCAGAGCCGCCGATCACCAGTGTTCATACGCCGCGATACGACATCGGCCGGGATGCAATCCGATATATCCTCGCACGACTGGAAGACGGTGCGCGGCCGGCTGAAGCGGTTGATACCGGCTACAAAGTCGTGGCTCGGCAAAGCACAAGGAAGCTGGCATCAAGTACCGCAAAGGATTGAACGCCCCTTGCAGCGTTGAACGGTCGATCAGCCTTCGAATAGTCGATGGCAAAAACCCGACGCAAACGAATGGCAGCTATGCAGGCTGCGACTGCAGCATCCCAACAGTGAACTGACCGTCCGGTAAGGGCCGCCAGTGAAGGCGACCCAAATTCCCTAGATTTCAATGGCTTCTGCGATGGCCAGCGCATCCTCGAGTTCGACGCCTAGGTAACGGACTGTGCTGTCCATTTTGGTGTGACCGAGAAGAAGCTGAACAGCTCGCAAGTTGCCGGTCTTCTTGTAGATTTGGGTGACCTTGGTTCGGCGCATCGAATGGGTGCCGTAAGCACTCGCCTCGAGACCGATCGACGTAACCCAGTCGCGGACAATCCTTGCGTACTGCCTGGTCGAGATGTGCAGGCGCTCATGAAACCGACCAGGCCATAGGTACTCGGAGCCGACCATCAACTCGTCTTCCATCCACTTCTCGACCGAGGCTCGAGTGCCTTCAGAAATCTCAAAGCGTACCGGTTTCTGTGTTTTGCTCTGTAAGACCGATGCCCTTTCTTTGATCTGACCAGATGCCATGACGTCGACGACTTTCATCTTCACTAGGTCGCAACCACGCAATTTACTGTCGATAGCCATGTTGAACAGTGCGAGGTCGCGATGGTTCGCGGCGAGCTCAAGCCTAACTCGGATTGCCCAGACATGTTTCGGCTTCAGGGGGCGCTTTTGACCGACGATACGTCCCTTGTTCCAAGCGGGACGAAGCGCACGAATGGCAGGTAGGTTTGGTGTTTCCATGACTGATCCTCCGATCCGCCATGCCCTCCCACAACGACAACCCGACGTTGACCAAAGCACCATATCACAGGTTGCCGCGCTGCCCTCGAGGTCAGGTATGAGCCCTTAATGATCAATGCTGCGACGTTGATGTATGTCCGCTCTCAGGAGCAATTATCAGCGAGCGTATTGGATGCGGTAGCGAGCGATCGCTTTTGAAATAGCGCCGTTGCGGTCAGATAGGTGGACTGACGAACGCTCTCGGCCAGATCGGAGTCTGGGAGTGCCTTGGCCAAGACCATGCCACCGACGCAGAGTGCGGCTAGGGCTTGGGCGTCGCGCCTGTCATCCCCTGAGCTAGGCTGCATATTGGTCTCAAATAGCCAAACCATCGCCTCTAACAGGCGTTGAAACGATTCTTGCGTTGCTGTGTCAGCGCGCGCGACATCAGAAGGCAAAGCGATCATAGGACACTGACCATCGAGATCGCCCAAGTGTTTACGAGACAAATAGGCGTCTATCATGTGCTGCGCCATTTCCGGCTTCAGGTCCGACAGGTCAATGCCCGCATCGTCCCGCCATTTCGCGCCACGGCCCATCAGAAAGCTTTGAACCGCCTCACTGAACAGCTCTTCTTTGTTCTTGAAGTGGTTGTAAAATCCACCACGGGTGAGACCTGCGTCTGACATCACCATATCAATCGTGACCATCTGAAACCCGTACTTGTTGAACAAGATCCGAGCCGTCTCAATGATCTTGGCCCTCGTCTTGCGTTTGTGTTCCGCGCTGTACGGCATTGAGAATCTCCTAACTGACAGCAGCGTAGCACTCATCTAAATATGTTCTTTAACATATTTAGGGCATTTCTATAACGAATCGTGAACAGACAATTAGGAGTACAAAAGTTGCCGCAGTTTATTCTCGCATATCACGGAAAACCCGACGTCCAGTCACCAGAGCAAGGGGCCGAACTGATGCGGCACTGGAAAGTGTGGCAAGATGGACTTGGCGATGCCATTTCTGGCCCAAGCACGCCTACCGGAGCATCAAAGACGTTAACGCCAGACGGCGTCGTGGACGGTGGCGGGGTGAATCGGCTTTCTGGAATCACAATCCTCCAGGCTGACAGTATCGAGGACGCGATTGTTAGGGCGAAAAGCAATCCACACCTCAGCGGCACAGGCACAATTGAAATTGCTGAAGCCATCGAACTGGACATGTAAGTCCCGCCGACAAGGAACCTCTAAAATGAACTCTCTCTTTGACGCCCTGCCGTTTCTGGCAAGCTATCAGCCGGCCATTATCGTTTTGGCCGCCCTGTCGCTGACCACCTTGGTTCAGAACCTTTTGACGGCTCCATTTTCCTTCAACAAGGAAGAACAAATACCTGGAATGCCGCTCAGGTTTGACCATTCAAAATTCAGCTTCCGTGTCTTGCGGACATTTTCGAACTCGGCTGAAAGCCTTCCGGCGTTTGGCTGGGCGTTGCTTGTTGCTGTCGCTGCCGGGGCTTCGCCCTCGTTGGTAAACTGGTTGGCGGGGCTCCACTTTGCGTCTCGTATGGCCTTCTGGCTGATTTACTACATTGGCGTTGGAAAAGAAGCTGGTGGACCCCGTACGATGGCCTTTGTTGGCGGTCTTGCAACAAACATAGTTTTGGCCGTTACGGCCCTGTGGGCTGCTATCACGGTCGTCTAAAAAAGACGGCCTTTTCACAAACACTATCGAGGTATGACACGATGGCATCCTGGCTCATTCCGGCAAACACCAAATTTTACGACGTTTTTTTGGCTTTTGAGCGCTCTGAAACCTACTGGCCGATGAACGCAAAGGTGGCGACAGGTGACATCGTCTATATCTACCTGGCCGCCCCCTACAAACAAATCGGGTTCCGCAGCAAGGTCCTGGGGATTGGGTATGACTTGGCCGAAATCCTTGATCAGGTTCGTCCCCTTATCAAAGGGGACGTGGATCACGGGTCAGGATCAAAGCCGTTTATGAAGCTTGGCGCACCCTGCGCCGTTCCAATTGATCCCAATGCCGCCTTGTCGCTGAACAACCTTCGCGAACATGGGCTAAAGGGGATGCTGATGGGCGCGCGGAAATTAGACAACAACCTGCCGCTTTTGGAATTCACCGAAAAGGCCTTCAAATGAGTTACGAAAGCGCGCTCAGCGCCATCCTCGCGCAGGATGGCGTCGAAACATCGACGATGATGAGTGCCCCCTGCCTGCGATATCGGGGCGGTTTTCTTGCGATGATGTTAGAAAAGCCGGAGGCGTTGATCATCAAGGTATCTGCTGAACGGGTGAATGACCTCATCACCTGCGGTATTGGCATCGAATTCAATGTCACCACAAAGCGCTTCAAGGAATGGGTTTTGATCCCGCAAGAACATGAAGGCGACTACGAAGCGTACGTGTTCGAGGCCTTGGCCTATGCGCAAGAGCGTCAGGATAAGTGATGTGTCGGCCTAGGAACATTCTAGAAGTCGAATGGGCGAGACCAGACATTGGAGCATGTGCAGCGAAAGTCTGAAGAGTCCCGTCAGCTGACCTAGGCTTCGACAGCAGCGAACGACCGGTGATTGAGTAGGTCCGAGCACTTACGCCGACACGGACGAATGCCAACGCTGTCTTTGTCGGTGCTAGTAGTTCACCTGCTCAAAGCCGTAGTGCCCTTCATAGTCACGCCAGTCGACGAAGACAGAACGGTGATAGATGCCGGGGCAGTTCTGGCCCCAGCGTTCGAGGCCGATATGGGCGGAGGGTAGGGCGCTGATGGAAGACCTCTGCCAGGCGAAATCGCCTTGGGTTCCGTATGTGCCGAGGACCACGGTGGCGCTACGGTTGCAGTCGCCGTCACGTCCGGATTCATGCTGTCGCGCATACCGGACATCGAAGACTCGGATGGATCGTACGAAGTTGAACTCAGGTCCGCTGATATCGATGTCCGCGCGATCTCGAATGAGCCGAAGGGCCTGGTCGGCAGGAACGAAGTCACTAGGTGTTTCTGGAATGCGCCAAGCAGCCATAATTGGATCAGCGGGAACGCGCGCTGGAAAAGACTGTCGCGGTCTAGTGCTGTTGTTCTGGAAAAACGCTTCAAAGATGCGGTTTGCACTGTCTTCTGCTGGAGCGGTCTGAAGGGACGCGCCCATAGGACAGCGCCAGATTTGAAGCGGCGGTTCCACCGGCCATGGCGTAATGCGTCGAATGAATTCGGCGCGCGCTCGTGCGCAAGGGACGGAAGCAGGCCAGCCGCCAGACAGGCACAGGAGGATCGCGCAATCGATTGGGTATGTCTGCGCGCGGGCGGGCATCGGCAGAGACGTACTTGTCACAGTCAGAGCGACTGCGACCGAGGGGAGGAGCTTCTTGAATAGATGACGCATGCTGAGGACCCTCTGTAATAGGGTCAGCATACATACGATAATATACTATCGCAACACTAAGTATAAAATCGCATAATGAAGTTTATGTTAAAGATATTGACGTTATGCCAGATACGCGTGGCATGACACCTGCACGGAGTGCATCAACCAAATTCACTCCGCAGTTTGTTGATTAGAAAAAGTGCTCCTGCGGCTCACCATAGCTATGGCAACCCATACGACCAGGCGTAGGGTCATTGCGCCCATCGTTCGCATCTCGAAGGCTTCGCCGGACAAGATGCGGAAACCAAAAAACAAGAACACAACCGCGATAGAAATCGCCAGGAGGATCGAAAGTGAGGCCGCCCAGCGACGCCGCGTCGCGATCCCGACCCCCGCCAGCACATAGGCAAATCCTGACAGGAAATTGAACCACAGGACAAACCAGACGACGTTCCCCGCGGCTGCCCGCGCCGTGTCATCCCCGAACAGCACGCGACCACCTGACAGGATCGTCAGGAGGCCGAACAGAATGGCTACGCCGGTAGCCGTTCGTATTGGCCAGCTCTTGTATGCACGGTTCTTCACGTCGCTTCCTCTCCTTGAACTTCCAGAACCCCATCGCGCAGATGAAACAAACGGTCGAAGCGGTCGTAGATCTTTTCGTCATGGGTGACGGCGACAATGCAGGCATCCTGTTCGGCAGCCAGTTTGCGCAGAAGATCCATCACGATCCCCGCGCGTTTGCTGTCCAGCGCCGCCGTAGGCTCGTCCGCAAGGATGATGCGCGGACTGTTAGCGAGCGCGCGCGCGATGGCCACGCGTTGCGCTTCACCTCCGGACAGGAGTGCCGGCATGGCGTCCTTTCGATGGCCTACTTCAAGATAATCGAGCAACTCCACAGCCTGCGCTTGAGCCTCCGCAGACGACCGACCTGCCAGCGTCAACACCAAGGCGACGTTGTCGCGCGCGTTGAGAAACGGAAGCAGGTTATGGAACTGAAAGATGAAGCCGATCTTGTCGAGCCGTAGGCGGCGCAGATCGCCGCGCAGGGCGCGGTTGTCATAGACCAGTTCGCCGTCCAGCGTCACCCGGCCTACGGTCGGCGCGATGATGCAGCCGATGACGTTGAGCAGTGTGGTCTTGCCCGACCCCGACGGGCCCAGCAGGGCCACGACCTCGCCACGGCGTACGGTCAGGCCAATGTCGCGCAGCGCATCGACGCGCGCCTCGCCCTCGCCAAAATGCTTGGAGACGCCGGCGATCTCGATCAGGGGCTGGCGCGCGTCATCCATTGTTCAGCCTCCGATCGCTGTTGCCGGATCGACCTTCAGCGCTGCGCGGACACCAAGCCCGCTGGCGACGATACAAACCACGATGATAATCCCGCCGAGTGCCGCCGCATTCACCGGCTCCAGCACGACGCAGCGGGGGAAGTAGTCCTTGACCAGCAGGATCAGGATCAGGCCGAAACTCCAGCCAACCATACCCAGGGCTAGCGATTGTTGCACGATCAGGCTGACGATGGTGCGATCGGGCGCGCCGATCAGCTTCAAGGTGGCAATCTGTTTGAGTTTTTCCATCGTCATCGTGTAGATGATCAGCGCGATCACCACGGCCGAGACCGTCAGCAGAATACCGAGGAACAGGCCGATCTGCCGCTTGGCGCGGTCCACGACCGACCCGATCAGGATCGCCTCCTGCTCTGCCTGCGTCAGCGCGCCGAGGTGCTTCCACTGACGAACAGTGGTGGCGACACCCTGCGGATCGGCCGCGGGTTCGAGCCGGGCGATGACCGCCGCAACGGTGTCGGCGCTTTCCAGCAGGCCGGCACCCCGCGCGGTCTGGACTCGCTGGGCTGGCGGGGCAAGTTGCGATTGCAGGGTTTGCGCATCGACGAGTGTGATGAACGCGGCAGGGTCGCCGCCCGAATTCATCGTATCCTCGACGAGGCCAACGACAGCAAAGCTGTTGCAGGATCGTCACAATCGCCAGCACGGGCGATTAATGATCTGGCTGTGTCATGAGCACGGGGCCTTTCAGAAGTCGTTAGGTCCGTTGGTAGATCACAGGAAACCAATCTTCGCGCAGCATCTGCCCCGGTGTCATGCCATGGCCCAGAAACGGCGGCGAGGTCGGACCGGGGCGCTCTACATAGCGGGCATCATCCCCAACGAGGCGCAAGGAAAATGCGCGGCGGCGGGACTCTGTGGTGTTGCCGCGCGCGCCATGCAGCGTGCCATAGTTGAAGGCCACCGCATCACCCGGCTCCATCTCCCATTCGCGGATTTCCATGCCTTCGGCATCGGGATCCGGCACCGGCATGTAGTCATCCTCGTTCGGGTAAAAACTGGTCTCTGCGAGCCAACGGGTCGGCAACACGGGCTTTTCCCAGGCATGGCTGCCCGCGACACAGCGCAGGCTTGCGCCCCTGACCGTGTCCATCGGCGACCAGAAGCTGACATTCTGCATTCCGTCGACGAAGTAATATGGGCCGTCCTGATGCCAGGGCGTCGGCTTCGACGTGCCCGGCTCCTTGACCAGCACATGATCATGGAACACCTGAACGCGCTTCGATTGCATCAGGTCGGCGGCCACTTCACCCACGTCGGAGTTGCGGATCACCTCTTCAAATTCGGGAATGCGGGTCCAGTTGCAATAGTCATCGAAGAAACGGCCGCCCTCGCCTTCCTTGAGGTTCTCGGCAGCATAGGGACCGGGTTCTTTCATGTTGCGTTCGATACCGGCGCGGATCGTCTCGACATGATCGGCAAACAGACCCTTGATCAGCACAACGCCATCGCGCTGGAAGGTATCGACATGGTCTTGGGTAAGAAGTGCGTGCATCTTGTGATCCTCCGTATTCGGGGCAGGCATACGCAACAAAAGATTTAACTTCTAATAATATTTTATCATACTAATAATAGCGTAATGTTAAACATTACCCTGCGCCAGTATGACTATATCGTCGGCGTTGCCGACGCAGGCAGTCTGACCAAAGCAGCGGCGCAACTGAATGTGTCGCAGCCATCGCTTTCGGTCGCAATCACTCGGGTCGAACAACACCTAGGGAGAGCGATCTTCCTGCGCGGAAAAGGGTCAGCAATCGAGATCACCCCTTTCGGGCACCGTCTCATAGCGCAGGCGCGGTCCCTGTTGACGCTTGCAACCGAGATTGAGCAGGGCCACGACGCTACGCATACTTGGGGCGTTGGCTGTTTTGCAGACATCGCGCCGTGGTATCTGGCGCCCGCGCTCAAACGACTTGCGGACCGTTTTCCAGCATTGTCCTTTTCGGGACGCGAAGGGCGTTTTGCGGATCTGGCGCGCGATTTGGCCGAAGGACTGTTGGACTTCGTGATTTCCTATGATGTTGGGTTCGAAGGGAATTTCATGCGCCGCAAGCTGACCGATATTGCGCCTGTGGCTTTTGTCGAAATTGATCATCCCCTGACCGGACGGGATGAGCTGGAACTGTCCGACCTCGAGGGCATACCCCTGATCCTGTTCAATGAGGACCTGTCGCAGGGATTCATGCGCGATCTGTTCGCGCGGATGCACCTGACACCGGTGATCCAGCAAAAGGTGGCATCGCTGGAGATGATGCGATCGCTGGCTGCCAATGGTGTGGGTGTCGGCATCAGCTATTCCCGCCCGCCCGGTGATCTGAGCTATGACGGCAAACCCCTTGTGACCGTGCCGATTGCCACGCCACAGGCGAAAACAGAGATCTCCCTGATCTGGTCAAGCCTGCGGGAAGACAGCCCCGATTTCCGCGCCATACTTGATGTGCTTTCACCGTGAAGTCAGGCACATTCGCCAAGGACCTGATCCAGAACAGCGATGATCATCCCCACATCCTCCGCCTCAATTGTCAGCGGCGGGCGGATCTTGAGGATATTGTCCCTTGGCCCCTCACTGCCGATGAGGATGCGGTGATCGCGCATGCGGTTCTTGACGTAGGCGCATATCTCTGTGGCCTCAGAGCCATCGGTCCGGATCAGTTCCACCCCCAGAAACAGCCCCATGCCGCGCACGTCGCCCACGCAATCATGTTTCGCTTCCAGCGCTTTCAGACCTGCCATCAACTGGCCGCCGATCACGCGGGCGTTTTCCTGCAAGCCTTCATCGTCCACGATCTGCAGCACCTCACGTCCGATCCGGCAGGACAGGGTTGAGCCTCCGAAGGTCGAGAAAAACTCGATCCCGTTGTCAAAGCTCTCCGCAATTGCCTTGGTCGTGACGACCACTCCCATTGGATGCCCATTGCCAATTGGTTTGCCCAGCACGACGACGTCCGGCAGCACCTCTTGGTGTTCGAAGCCGAAATAGTATTCACCCAATCTCCCCAGCCCGGTCTGCACTTCGTCCGCGATGCAGATGCCGCCCGCCGCGCGGAACTTGGCATAGACCGCCGACAGATAGCCTTTGGGCGGAATGATCTGACCGCCAACCGACGGGAAGGTTTCGGCGATGAACCCCGCGACGCCCTGCCCTTTTTGCCGCAAGGACGCGATCGCAGGATCGACAAGGTCTGCGAATTTCTGGGCGCGCTCAGGGTCGTTGCGGCGGAACGAGCCGCGGTAGTCATCTGCGATTTCCACCAGCTCCACCCAATCGGCCTGGCCAACACCGCCTGGCTTGTTGAACTTGTAAGCAGAAATATCGACCGCACCCGTAGTGTTCCCGTGATAGCCATGATCGGGCGTGACCATACCTTTGGCACCGGTGTGCGCCCGCGCTAGCCGCAGAGCCAACTCGTTCGCTTCAGACCCCGAGTTCACGAAATAGCAGACCTGCAAGTGGCCGGGCATCTTGGACAGGATCTTGTCCGCAAAAGCGGTCTGCGCGGGATGCAGATAACGCGTATTGGAATTGATCCGCCTGAGCTGATCCGCCGCCACCGCCTGAATGCGCGGATGGGCGTGGCCCACATGCGGCACATTATTGTAGGCGTCGAGATAGGGGCGGCCCCATTCGTCAAAGAGATGGTGCCGCCAGCCGCGCACCAGCATCACGGGGTCATCATAGGTCAGGCTGAGATTGCCGCCGAAATGCGCCTCACGACCCTGCCTGATCCCAGCCTTGTCTGTCGGGACATAGCAAAGCTTGTCGTCGGGCAGGTTCAGCAAGGCGGCCGGGTTGGGACAGACCGCGCGCCACAGATACATCTCGTCAGGATCGCCCACACCGGGCCAGTCGGCCTCGATCCCTTCAGTGGTCAGCGCAAGCTGGAAATGCACATGCGGTGCCCAGCCGCCATTCATGCTTGGATCACCAAGGCGGCAGAATTCCTCACCTTTCTCGATCACCTGACCCACGCGCAGGCGGTCCAGAAACTCTGGGTCGAGGTGCCCATAGAGCGTGAAGAACGGATCACCCTCGGGCGTTTCATGGCGCAGGATGATCACCCCACCGTAATCCAGATGCCCCGCGCGATACTCCGCGATGAACACTTCGCCCCGCAAAGGCGCGAACATTGGCGTCCCGGCGGGTGCAAACACATCGACGGCCAGATGCACCGTGCGGCGGTCGCTGGCCTTCCATGGCCCCTTGCGAAAGGCAGGCTCGGCATAGATCAGGCGTGGCTCGTGATAGTAGCCCAGCCACATGCGCCCGTGATCCTCGAATTCCTCGCCCACGCGGGCGGCTTCTTCCAGGGGCATATGAAACGGGTTCTGCGGCCAGGCCGATTCCTCGACGGACAAGGACCCCAATGGGGCCTGCGACAGATCGCACCCCATCAGGGGCGCGAAATGCCCGCGTTCCCGGTCAAGCCATGTCGCCACACGGTCCGCCCCTTCGACCACGGGCAGGCCGCAGGCAGCACGCAGCCTTGCGCTGAGCAATCCGCCGTGCAGCGCGCAGCCTTCCAGGAACCGCCACGCGGGCGCCTGCGAAATCGTGACATAGGGGTCATCGGGGTTCTCTGCGGCCATCAAGGTGGAGTTCACAACGCTTACCGCCAGCCGCATCCGCAGCAGCGGCCAGATCAAGTCCACCTCTTGCGCCGCAAGCGGATTGGCCTCGTGATAACCCGCGACAAAGGCCGCCAACGCGGCTTCGGGCTTTGGATGATCCAGCACGATGTAGGCCGCAGCAATGGCCAAATCGCACACACGCGGGGCGGCGCACATATCGCCAAGATCAATCAGGCCGGACACGCGGCGCGCGTCGTTCCATGTGCCCTCGACCAGGATGTTGTAGTCATTGGCGTCGTTGTGGATCGCCTGATGCGGCAGGGCATCCAGCGCAGGCTTCAGCGCCGCGAACCGGGCATGGATCCCCTCGACGATCCGACGCCGCGCCGGATCGGGGATGCAACCCGTTTGATCCGCGATCCACCCGGCGCGCATCAGATCCCATTTGAAATCACGCACCAAACCGGCATGCTCGAAATCTGCCAGCGCCAGGGCCGTCCCGCCCAGCACCTGCCCGATCTGGTGGATCAGCGCCCGACTTTTTGGCGCCACATGGGCATAGCAGCGCCCTGGCAGTTGGCGCAGAACCCAGGCTAGGCGTTCCGCGCCTGTCTCGTCCTTCAAAGTCACAACCGATGCGCCCCCGGCGGCCCGTACAACCACCGGACACGGCAGGTCAGGTCGTTTCGCGGTGATGTGCTCGAAGGCGCTGACCTGCATATCCACCAGCCACGCTTCGCATCCCGTGCGCATGACCTTGAGGATGTACCCGCTGTCATCATCGGCTTTCGCCAGAAAATTCAGATCATACTCACCGTCAAGCGGGCTCAGCTCCGCAGTGATGCCCCAATGCTGTGCCAGGGCCGTCTGCCAATGCTGGATGTGCCGCATGGAAATGTCCTTGGTTCTGGAAAAGCCGAAACGCGGGCCACCTAGATTTGCGTGCGCAGTTTGTAGCCGGGCGCAAAAAGCAGCCTGACCTTTGTGACGGATACTGCGTTGTCCCAAGTCACCCGGTCAATGGCAAACAAGGCGCTGTGGGGGGCGATCCCAAGCACCTCCGCATCCTGCTGGTCGGCCTGCACGGCGGAAAAGGCGATATCCCCGTGCGTGTAGGGCGCGTGTTGCATCAACCATTCGTTGGCGCTGAGCACATCGAACGGTTCCGCCGCAGCGTCGGGGACCACGCTTGTATTGATCCACCTGTCTTCGACAGCATAGGCCGCGTCATCGGCCAGATGCAGCGCGCGCAGATTCAGCAGCTTGTCTTGCGCTCTGGTTTTCATCGTCCCGCTGACAGGGGCCGGCGGCACGGCAACGCTGCGCGAAATCAATTGATAGCCGTAGGTCGCGCCGTGTTCCTCGACCTCATGCCGGATCACCGCGATATCAAGCGTTGCCTTGGCAACCGGTTGCGCGGCAACCCGAGTACCCGCCTTGCGTTTACGGTCAAGCCAACCGCTTTCAGCCAAGGATCGCAAGGCACGGTTCACCGTGGACCGGGCGCAGCCAAACTCGATCGCCAGATCGGCTTCGTTGGGGATCAGGGCGCCGGGCGGCCATTCGCGGGCATGAATGCGGCGCAGGACTTCGTCCTGCACGCTTTGCCAGTTCCGAAACGTGGGCGAGTTCACAAGGCGTCTCTCAATGCGTCAATCGTGCGTTTATAGGCAGCGACAATACTGGTGCGCTGCACATGCCGGCCGTGCTTTACCATATGGCGGCCAGCGGACCAAACATCCGTCACCAGGCGATCGTCGCCTGCGAAAATCCAGGCGTCCAGCGCGGTGTCGAGCTGCCTGCCCCACATATGTTCAGAGAGTGTATCCAGCGCCAGCATATCGGCCCAGCATCCCGCCTCGATGCGCCCGGTCTTTCGGCCAGAGGCCTGTGCGCCGCCTTGCAGCATCCCGTCGAACATTCGCCGACCGGTCGATTTGTCCGGCGTCGCCAGTGCTGCGCGCGTGCCGTCGCGCAGGCGTTGCGAGTAATCCAGCGTGCGCAATTCCTCGCTTAGCGAAATGCGGATGTTGCTGTCTGACCCGATGGCAAAAGCCCCGCCATTGTCCAGCCAGCGCACCGCGTCAAAGATCCCGTCCCCCAGACTGCTTTCAGTGATCGGACACAGACCGGCGACGGCACCGGAACGGGCCAGCGCGATGGTCTCGTCCGGTGTCATTTGGGTGCAATGGATCAGGCACCAGCGCCCATCCAACTGCATGTTATCGAGCGCCCAGGCCACCGGCCGCGCGCCCCAATGCGCCTCAACCTCAGCAACCTCTGCGCGTTGTTCGGCAAGGTGCATGTGAATGGGTCCATCGGGAAAGGCGGTGTTGTAGCCCTTGAGATCCTCGATCCCGACCGCGCGCAGGGAATGCGGGGCGACACCGATGGCGCTGTCGGCGGATGCTTGTTTGATGAGGGCCGCTGCCGCGTCATGAAGCGTTTGAAACTGTTCGAACGTATTGCCGAACCGGATTTGCCCCGCGCTCAGCCCGCGTTGATCACAGCCGCCGAACTGATAGTGCACAGGCAGCAGGCACAGCCCCATGCCGGTGCGATCCGACGCCGCGACGACACGGGCGGATGTTTCCGCGATATCGTCATAGGCAACGCCACCGGGCTGGTGATGCAGATAGTGGAATTCGACCGACGCGCCGTAGCCCGCTTCAAGCATTTCCATCTGCACAAAGGCGGTGATCGTCTCGATATGCTCGGGCGTCAGACGGTCCAGAAAGCGGAACATGAGCTGCCGCCAGGTCCAGAAGCTGTCGCTTGGATCAGGGCCACGGCGTTCTGTCAGGCCCGCCATGGCGCGTTGAAACGCATGGCTGTGCACGTTGACCGGCGCGGGCAGCAGCAGCGGAACCTGCGTGGCCTGATCCGGCGCAGAGGCCCCGCGTTGCACGCCGCCGATCCGGCCCTGCCCGTCAATCTCGACAAGCACTTTGTTCGCCCAGCCGGTCGGCAACAAGGCCGTTTCAGCCCAGATCATCTGCATGGCACACTCCGCTTGACAGGTTATTATGTACGCACATAAAGACATTAAGCACCGTAATTTGCAAGTGAGTCGGCCATGCTCCTGACGAATGCCACGATCGCGACACTGAAAGACAACCAGACCTACGGTCTGATCGAAGACGGCGCGATTGCCCTTGCGAATACCCGCATTGCCTGGGTCGGTCGGGCGGCAGAGCGTCCCGCAGCCTATGCCGACGCGCAAACGCATGATCTGGGCGGACGGCTTGTCACGCCCGCGCTGATCGACTGTCACACGCATGTTGTCTTTGGTGGCAACCGGGCGGCGGAGTTTGAGCTGCGCCTGAACGGAGCCAGTTATGAAGAGGTGGCCCGCGCAGGCGGCGGGATCGTATCCACCGTGTCGGCAACCCGCGCGGCCTCCGAGGACGCGCTCTTGGCCGATGCGCTGACCCGCGTGGACGCTCTGATCGCGGAAGGCATCACCCTGATCGAGGTGAAGTCCGGCTACGGTCTGAATCAGGACACCGAGTTGAAGATGCTGCGCGTGGCCCGTCAGATCGCGCAGGCGCGGCCTGTCGAAGTGCGCACCAGCTTTCTTGGTGCCCATGCTGTGCCGCCCGAATACAAGGGCAGGCCCGACGCCTATATCGACGAGATCTGCATTCCCACCCTGCGCGCCGCCCATGCCGAAGGGCTGGTCGATGCGGTGGATGGGTTTTGCGAGGGCATCGCCTTTGACACAGGCCAGATCGCCCGCGTCTTTGACGTCGCCGTGGAATTGGGGCTGCCGGTCAAGCTGCATGCCGAGCAGTTGTCAAACATCGGCGGCACGCAGCTTGCCGCAGAATACGGCGCGCTCAGCGCGGATCATGTGGAATATGCCACCGATGCGGATGCGCAAGCCCTGGCGGCGTCTGGCACGGTGGCTGTCGTGCTGCCCGGCGCGTTCTACACCCTGCGCGAAACCCAAAGCCCGCCGATCCAGTCCTTTCGCAATCACGGCGTGCCGATGGCGCTGGCCACCGATTGCAACCCCGGCTCATCCCCGCTGACCTCGCCCCTGCTGGCGATGAACATGGCCTGCACGCTGTTTCGCATGACACCGCTTGAGGCCTTGCTGGGTATGACCGCCCATGCGGCGGCGGCTTTGGGCATGGCCGATCGCGGGCGCATCACCGCAGGGGCGCAGGCCGATCTGTGTGTCTGGGACGTGACCCACCCGGCAGAACTTGCCTACCGCATTGGGTTCAACCCGCTTCACCAACGCATCTTCAGGGGATCGCTATGACAATCACGCTTACGCCGGGTGCCGCAACCCTGGCCCAGTTGCAGGACATCTGGGCCAAAGGCCATGCTGTCGCGCTAGACCCTGCCTGCCATGCCGGCATCGCCGCTGCGCAGAAACTGGTGACAATGGCCGCCAACGGTGACGCGGCGGTTTACGGCGTCAACACTGGGTTTGGCAAACTGGCCAGCGTCAAGATCGCGGCAAAAGACGTGGCCACTCTGCAGCGCAACCTGATCCTGTCCCACTGCTGCGGTGTGGGAGAGCCATTGGACGAACCCACGACGCGACTGATGATGGTGCTCAAGCTGTTGTCGCTGGGGCGCGGTGCCTCTGGCGTTGCCATGACCACAGTCGAGATCCTTCAAGACATGCTTGCGCGCGGCGTCACGCCGGTGATTCCCAGCCAGGGGTCGGTTGGCGCGTCCGGCGATCTGGCCCCGCTCGCCCATATGGCCGCAGCGATGATCGGAGAGGGTGAAGCCACCTATGACGGCACCCGCATGCCGGCCGGTGAGGCGCTGGCCAAGGCGGGGATCACGCCCATTGTCCTGGGTCCCAAAGAGGGGCTGGCCCTGATCAACGGCACGCAATTCTCGACCGCTTGCGCGCTGGTGGGTCTGTGGGGCGCCTGGCGTAATGCCGCGACCAGCGTGCTGACCTGTGCGCTGTCCACCGACGCGATCATGGGCTCCACCGCGCCTTTGCAGGATGCCATCCACACCCTGCGCGGCCATGCCGGCCAGAACGCTGTGGCCCGCGCCCAACGCGCGCTGATGGAGGGCTCGGAAATCCGCGAAAGCCACCAGGACGGCGACACCCGCGTGCAAGACCCTTATTGCATCCGTTGCCAGCCACAGGTGACGGGCGCCGCGATGGACCTGCTGCATTTCGCGGCGCGCACGCTTGAGGTTGAGGCCAACGCTGTCACCGACAATCCGTTGGTTCTGGTCGAGGACGATCTGATCGTCTCGGGTGGGAATTTCCACGCGGAGCCCGTTGGTTTTGCCGCTGATCAGATCGCTGTCGCCATTTCCGAGATTGGCGCGATTGCACAGCGGCGCGTGGCTTTGATGGTGGATCCAACGCTCAGCTTTGATCTGCCGCCCTTCCTGACGCCTGATCCCGGCCTCAACTCCGGCCTGATGATCGCCGAGGTGACGACTGCCGCATTGATGAGCGAAAACAAGCATCTGGCGAACCCCTGCACCACCGACAGTACGCCCACCTCTGCCAACCAGGAAGATCACGTGAGCATGGCAGCCCATGCCGCGCGCCGCCTGTTGCGGATGAACGCGAACCTGAACGTGATCCTCGGGGTGGAGGCGATGTGCGGTGCGCAGGGCATCGAATTCCGCGCGCCCCTGCAAACCAGCGCACCGCTTCAGGTGGCGATGGCAACCTTGCGCGAGGCCGTGCCCAGCCTTGCCGAAGACCGCTACATGGCGCCCTCACTTGAGGCGGCCGCTGCTCTGGTGGAAAACGGTGCGTTGGCCGCGTCTGTGGACCTGCCTGCCTTTGTCAGAGGGTACGCGGCATGAATCCGGTTTCCGTTACCCAGGGCAGCGGCCCTGTCGTTCTGGGCCTGCCGCACACAGGCACCTTCGTTCCTGACGCCATCATGGCGACGTTGAACGAAAATGGCCGCAAGCTGGCGGATACAGATTGGCATATCGACCGGCTCTATGCGGGCTTGCTGCCCGACGCGACGACCGTTACCGCCAATTTCCATCGCTACGTGATCGACGCCAATCGTGATCCGCAGGGGGAAAGCCTTTATCCCGGCCAGAACACGACAAGCCTGGTCCCGCTCACCGATTTTGACGGTGCCGCGATCTGGGCCGAACCGCCCACGGCGACGGATATCGACACCCGCCGCGCGGCTTTTCACGCGCCCTATCACGCGGCGCTGGAAGCCGAGCTGAAGCGCGTGCATGCCTTGCACGGCTGCGCGATCCTGTATGATTGCCACTCGATCCGGTCGCGCATTCCGTTCCTGTTTGAAGGCACCTTGCCGGATTTCAACATCGGCACGAACCAGGGGCGCACCTGTGCGCCAGCCGTTGAGCAATCCGCACGTCAGATCTGCGAAAGGGCCGCAGACTATTCCAGCACGTCCAATGGCCGGTTCAAGGGCGGCTGGACCACGCGGCATTATGGCCAGCCCGCACAGGGCGTCCATGCAATCCAGATGGAACTGGCACAGTCCACCTACCTGCAAGACGAAGCCGCGCCCTGGGCCTATGACGAAACCAAAGCGGCAAAGCTGCGCCCGCATCTGGCCGAAATCCTGACCACTCTGGCCGATCTGGCCCCGACCCTAGGAGGCACATCATGACCAACCCCCGCCACAACCTGCGCGACATATACCCCCCGACCGGCCCCGAGATCACCGCCAAAAGCTGGCTCACCGAGGCACCCATGCGGATGCTGATGAACAACCTGCATCCCGATGTAGCTGAAAACCCGCACGAGCTGGTCGTTTACGGCGGCATCGGCCGTGCCGCGCGCACCTGGGAAGACTTTGACGCCATCGTCGCGGCGCTCAAGGATCTGGACGATACACAAACGCTGCTGGTGCAATCGGGCAAACCCGTAGGCGTGTTCAACACGCACAAGGATGCGCCGCGCGTGTTGATCGCCAACTCCAATCTAGTGCCGCATTGGGCCACCTGGGATCATTTCAACGAGTTGGATAAAAAGGGCCTGGCGATGTACGGCCAGATGACCGCCGGGTCGTGGATCTACATCGGCACGCAGGGCATCGTGCAGGGCACCTATGAAACCTTCATGGAAGCGGGCCGCCAGCATTATGAAGGCAACCTGAAAGGTCGGTGGATCTTAACTGGGGGTCTTGGCGGCATGGGCGGCGCGCAGCCGCTGGCCGCGGTGATGGCGGGTGCATGCTGTCTGGCTGTCGAATGCGACGAGACCCGCGCCGATTTCCGTCTTCGCACGCGCTATGTGGATGAGAAAACGCACGATCTGGACGAAGCGCTTGCGATGATTGAGCGCTGGACTGCGGCGGGTGAAGCCAAGTCCGTGGCTCTGATCGGCAACGCCGCCGATGTTTTCCCCGAACTGGTCAAGCGCGGCGTCAGGCCGGATATGGTCACCGACCAGACCTCGGCCCACGATCCGGTCCACGGCTACCTGCCCCAAGGCTGGAGCGTTGCGGAGTGGCGCGAAAAGCAGGAAAGCGATCCCAAGGCTGTCGAGGCTGCCGCGCGCGCCTCGATGAAGATCCAGGTCGCGGCGATGGTCGATTTCTGGAACGCAGGCGTGCCGACGCTGGACTATGGCAACAACATCCGCCAGGTCGCGCAGGAGGAAGGGCTTGAGAACGCCTTTGCCTTCCCCGGCTTCGTGCCCGCCTATATCCGCCCGCTGTTTTGCCGCGGCGTCGGGCCGTTCCGCTGGTGCGCGCTGTCGGGTGATCCCGAGGACATCTACAAGACCGATGCCAAGGTCAAGGAACTGATCGACGACCCGCATCTGCACAACTGGCTCGATATGGCGCGCGAGCGGATCGCGTTTCAGGGCCTGCCCGCCCGCATCTGCTGGGTCGGTCTGGGCCTGCGCGACAAGCTCGGCCTTGCTTTCAACGAGATGGTGCGCAATGGCGAGTTGTCGGCACCTGTGGTCATTGGCCGCGATCACCTGGACAGTGGGTCGGTGGCTTCGCCCAACCGCGAAACCGAGGCGATGAAAGACGGCTCTGACGCGGTTTCAGACTGGCCACTCCTGAATGCGATGCTGAACGTCGCAGGCGGCGCGACATGGGTGTCGCTGCACCACGGCGGCGGCGTCGGCATGGGGTTCTCGCAACACTCCGGCATGGTGATCTGCTGTGATGGCACCGAAGACGCGGATCGCCGGATCGCCAATGTCCTGTGGAATGATCCGGCCACCGGCGTCATGCGCCACGCCGACGCGGGCTATGACATCGCGCTGGACTGCGCGCGCGAAAAAGGGCTGAACTTGCCCGGCATTCTGGGGAGATAACACATGTTCCTGAAAAACGCCTGGTACGTCGCCGCCTGGGATCATGAGATAACCCGCGACTTGCAACAGATCATGGTGCTTGGCGAGAAAATCTGCGTGTTCCGCAGCGAGGTTGGCGCGCTTGTCGCCCTCGAAGACGCCTGCCCCCACCGCAAGCTGCCCCTGTCCAAAGGGCGCATCAAAGGCGATACTGTCGAATGCGGCTACCACGGCCTGACATTCAACTGCGTCGGCCAATGCGTCTGGGCGCCCGGATCCGGCGGAATCCCGTCCAATGCCAAGGTGCACGCCTATCCGTTGCACGAAAAATACGGGCTGGTCTGGATCTGGATGGGTAACCCCGCGCTGGCCGATCCGGCCGACATCTTCGAGATCGAGAATTACGACAACCCGGCCTGGGGCATCAATCGCGGTGCCGCGATGGAACTGGACTGCAACTATCTGCTGATGTGCGACAACCTGCTGGATCCGACCCACGTGGCATGGGTGCACCAAAGCAGCTTTGCCGCGGACGCCACCAAGGACACGCCGCTGCGGATCACCAAAACCGAAAATGGCGTGATCGTGCACCGCTGGATGATGGATCACGAACCCGCGCCATTTTACAAAAAAGTGGTGGAGTTCGAGGGCAACTGCGACCGCCTTCAGCATTACGAAGTGCGCTATCCGTCCCATGCGCTCATCAAGGCGGTGTTCACCCCCGCCGGCACCGGAGGGCCGGACGGTTCGTTGCACGAAAACACCTTCATCATGGACAGCTACAATTTCATGACCCCCACAGATGAGGGGCGGACGCGCTATTACTGGTTCCAATTGCGCAACATCAGGCCCGATGACGACGAGCTTTCCAGGATGATGTCCGAAGACGTTCAGCACGCTTTCGAAGAGGACAGGGACGTGCTGAACGAAGTGCAAAAGGGCATGAGCAACAAGACCTCGCCACATATTGATCTGCCCATTGACGGCGGGCAATTGCGCTTCCGCCGCCAGTTGCAGGCCATGATCAACGAAGAACGACAAGTCGACCGGCAAATGGCCGAATAGCGGTATGTGCCACTGGGTCCACCCCAAATTCTCGATGTCGGCTTGGACAAGGCCGCTCGGGCCATTAGCATTGCCGTTGTGGTGAACCAAAATGACCCTGATCTTGGCCTCGGACCTGAAGTAGTCCCGGAAGGTGCGTTTTTCTTCCCTGTGGAAGACTTCAAAGTACCTTTGGATCTGGGGTTCTTGCTCTTGCCGCGTTTCACGCTGCTGGCCTTCAGTGCTGCCCTTGATCCACTGCGTATCGCCAATCAGCTTGCGCAAAAGCCACTCTATCGATGGACCGTTTTTTCCGAGAATGGTCAGGCCATCACCTCATCTTCCGGGATGGATGTAAGCGTCCATGGCAGCCTGGATTCCTTGCCAAAAGACCTGCGTTTGCTGGTCTGCTCAGGCAATCAGGGGTTGGACGCGGCGTCAGACGCGACGGTTGCGCGGCTTCGCAAACACGTCCGCTTTGGTGGCAAGGTCGGGGGGATTTGTACGGGCGCCGCCACTCTTGCACGTGCAGGTTTGCTGAACGATCGCATCTTCACCATGCATTGGGAAAACCAGCCCGGGTTTGTGGAAAGGTATCCTGACTTGATCCCTTCGCCGAAGCGGTTCGAGATTGACGGTGATCTCTGGACATGTGGTGGCGGTGCTGCTGCAACCGAGATGATGCTTTCGATCATCCAGCGCGATTATGGTCGGGATTTCGCGATTGTCGTCTCTGACATGTGCCTCAACTACGGTGAATTGGCACCGCACGCAGCACAAAGGTCCTCACTTGCTCGCGCGCTAAGTACCCGCAACGCCAAATTGGTTCAGGTCGTTCAGGCGATGTACAACAATATCGAAGAGCCGGTATCCTTTGATGAGCTGAGTGAGATAACCGGGCTGTCTCGTCGACAGATCGAGCGTCAATTCAAGCAATATTTGGGGGAAAGCCCCATGATTGCGTACCGCAACATCCGGCTGGATCGAGCACGCGCACTTGTCGTTGAAACTGATATGACTGTTGCGGAAATTGCCATTGCGAGCGGGTTCAGTTCTACTGGAGTACTTTCCCGCCACTACAAGGACCGGTTTGGAAACTCTCCTTCTGCGCACCAGAAAAACAAACAGAAAAGTGAATGAAGTGAGCAATAGTTATTGCTCACTTCAGATGTCTGCAAACTAGCCAACCACGTTGAACTCAGGGCCGTACGGATAACCCGTGATGTTTTCGTTGCCATCCTCGGTGATGACAAGGATGTCATGCTCGCGGTAGCCGCCTGCCCCGGGCTGACCTTCGGGAATGGTCAGCATCGGCTCCATCGAGATCACCATGCCCGGCTCAAGCACCGTATCGATGTCCTCGCGTAACTCCAGACCCGCCTCGCGGCCATAGTAGTGCGACAGAACGCCGAAGGAATGGCCGTACCCAAAGCTCCGGTACTGCAGCAGATCATGCTCTGCAAAGAAATCGTTGATCTTGTGCGTAACCTCGGCGCAAGTTGCACCCGGCTTCAGCAGGCTAATGCCTAGCTCATGCGCGGCGACGTTGGCTTCCCAGATTTTCAGACTGGCGGCGTCAACTTCTTCAACAAACAATGTCCGTTCCAGCGCGGTGTAGTAGCCTGAGATCATCGGGAAGGTGTTGAGCGACAGGATATCGCCACGCTCCAGAACGCGGGTTGTCACCGGGTTGTGGGCCCCATCGGTGTTGATGCCGGACTGGAACCAGACCCAGGTATCGCGGATCTCGCTGTCCGGAAAACGCCGGGCGATTTCCAACTCCATGGCATCACGGCCTGCCATCGCCACATCGACCTCGCGGACGCCTGCTTTGATCGCATCCTTGATCGCATAGCCACCCACGTCAGCGGTCGCAGCACCTGCGCGGATCAGTTCAATCTCAGCCGCAGACTTGTGCATACGCAGTTTCATCGTCGTGGGTGCGATATCTTTCTTCGCCGACGGGGACAGGAATTCATCCAGCAAACCCAACTGCGCGAAGGATATGTGATCGCCTTCAAAGCCAATGACCTTGCCCGACCCTGTCACGGACTGGATCGCGCGCCAGTAGTTGTTCCGCTGCCAGTCGGTGTAGGTGATGTTGTCGCCATAACCGCGCCGCCACGGCTGCGCCGCGTCGATGCCAGCGCTGAAGGTCACGGTTTCAGTGGGCGTCACAACCTGTGCGTAGGGACGACCAAAGGAACAATAGAGGAAACCTGAATAATAGGCGACGTTGTGCATCGACGTCAGGACGCAAGCGTCGACGCCCATCTCAGCCATCTGCGCGCGCAGTTTGCCTAGGCGCGCCTCATATTCGGCATCTGAAAACGGCAGGGTCTTCTGACCCTGGTGAAAGCGATAATGTTGTGGACGCTCCATAAATCCAACTCCTATCAAGCGTTTGAGCGATGGAGATGGAAATCTCTCCTCATCGCGCAAACGACAAAGCAAGATCCCGGCGTTCAGGATGGTGAAAGAGGGTGTGCACTTTGTGCTGGCGACGCCATCACCGACCCTTGTCGCGCTGATAAGATACTGACACGCAACCCGGCTAACACCTTCACGCCACTTCATGTCGCTTTTGGCAATTCTTCAGCCAATTTTTTCTGCGTTATCCGAGCCGTTGGCCTCATCGTGATGAGAGTCTACGTGACCAACGCGCGTTTCTGGAATTCCGCGTCCTTGAAGCGTTCTTCCTCAAGGATGCGTTCCAGCTTGTCGACGGCATCGATGATATCGGCCTCATTCACGAACAGCGGTGTGATGCCAAAGCGCATGACGTCAGGGGCCCGAAAATCACCAATCACGTTGTCAGCGATCAACGCTTGCATGGCGGCATAGCCGTGCTCGAATGCGAAGGACACGTGGCTGCCGCGCGCGGCCGGATCGCGCGGGCTGACCAACTTCAGGCCGGGGCATCGGGCTTCAACCTCGCGGATGAACAACTCTGACAGTTCGATGGACTTGGCGTGAACCTCGCCCATGTCGGCCTTGTCCCAGATGTCCAATGCAACCGACAAAAGCGCGAAGGACGCGATCGACGGTGTGCCGATGCGCATCCGCTCGATCTTGCCCGGCATCGGACGGTAGTCGGTGTCGAAGGCAAAAGGTGCCTCGTGGCCGTACCAGCCCGACAGGAACGGCTCTACCGTCTCCAGCAGGCGGGGCGCGACGTATATAAAAGCCGGGGCGCCAGGGCCGCCATTGAGGTATTTGTAGGTGCAGCCGATGGCGAAATCGGTGTCAAATCCGCCCACATCGACCGGCACCGCGCCCGCTGAATGCGCCAGGTCCCACACGACCACTGCCCCAACTGCATGCGCCTTTTCAATAACGGCTTTCATGTCATGGCGGCGGCCCATTCGGTAATCCACTTCGGTCAGCATCACCACGCCGACCTCCTCGGTGATGGCCTCCATAACATCCTCGGGGGCGGGCGTGTGAAGGGTGTAGCCCGCATCCTTTAGTTTCATCAGCCCCTCGACCATATAAAGATCCGTGGGGAAATTGCCGCTGTCCGAAAAAACCACGCGGCGCTCCGGCACCATGGCCATGCCGGCAGCAACGGCCTGAAACACTTTGATCGACAGCGTGTCGCCGACCACCGTGGTGCCCGCTCCCGCCCCAATCAAATGCCCGACGCGGTCACCCAGCGTGTTGGTCTGCGTGAACCAGTTTTTGGTATTCCAGCCCTTGATCAGCTCTGTACGCCATTCGTCGGTGAGAAAGTTGGTCATGGCAGGCACGGAGGCGCGCGGCATCGGGCCAAGTGAGTTGCCGTTCAGATAGATCATGCCTTCTGGCAGATCGAATTGCTGTCTTGTCCATTCAAAATCAGGGGAGTGGGCAAAACTTGGGGGTGTATGTGTATGCTGGTGGTTCATTGAGAGGGGAACTGCCATGGACGTGCGGATTATTATTGAGACAACCTTTGAGAATGGAACCACAAAGAGGCATCATCTCGGCCGTTTGTCCCGCCCGTTTCGAAGCACGCAGCCTGAGGGGTTCGGGTTGTTGCTCGAAGATGCGAAGACCATCCTCGGGCAATTGCAGAAAGCGATCCTGCTCGACCAGATCGAGGAGATTTCCCAAGCCAGCAGGATCTGTCCCGACTGCGACGGGGTCCGGGCCATACATGATTATCGGTCGCGGGTGCTCGACACGCTCTTCGGCATGTTCGAGGTCAAGGTGCCGCGCATTCGCCTCTGTGCCTGCAATGCAAAATCCGATGTTGTGTTGGGCGGACCGCTTTCGCCTCTCGCGCACTTTTTTCCGGATCGATCGACCCCGGAACTGCGACGCCTTCAAGCCGAACTTGGGGCGCGTCATTCCTTCCGGGAAGCGGCGCGTATTCTGGAAACCTTTCTGCCTTGCGCGAAGCAGGTGAATACATCGGTGCGCAATCGACTGGGCAAAGTTGCCCGGGAAAACTGCGACAGCGAGCAGAACGAGCCGCTGGTCCCTTCATCCGCCGAAGCGGCGCCTGCGCTGACGGTTTTCCTGGACGGTGCGCATATCCGATGCAGGCCGGAATACCAGAAGCGACACCTCGATGTTGTGGTCGGCAAGATCGAAAGCCACGATAGGTGCCGTCGCTTCGGCTTGGTGCAACAGGCGGTCCTGTCACCTGCTAGTCAGCTTCGCCAGGACTTGAAGGCTCTCGGTTGGGATCACGAACAAGCCGTCACGGTAATTTCGGACGGAGAACCAGCCCTGCCAAACCTCGTCCGCAATGCCGTCGATGGAAAGGTCCGCCACATCCTCGACTGGTGGCATATCTCGATGCGTATTCAGCACGTCGAGAACGCCGTAAAAGGCCTGCTGCAGAGCAGGGGTTTCTCCGGCATTCCAGTGCTGTTCAAACGTCCCACCGAAAAGCTGCGATGGTACCTTTGGCATGGAAAAGTTCTAACGGCCACGACCAGTCTGCAATGGTTGATGGTCGATTGCGCGCGGCTGGTTACAGATGACCGCGTGGTGACTGAAGCGGCTCAGCGCGTGCAAGCTCGGTGCCGGGACCTCTATTCCTACCTTGCGAACAACATGGACAGCCTGACTGACTATGGTCGGCGGTATCGCACCGGTCTTCCGATTTCTTCGTCCCGGGCTGAGGGCTGCGTGGACGGCATCGGCAACACCCGCATGGGAAAGCGACGCCGCATGAGATGGTCACCCAAGGGAGCCCACCGAGTGGCTGTTGTCCGCGCCGCCGTTCTCGACGGTCGGCTAACCGGAGCCTACCAAAGAGCAGCTGCATGACCCCCAAGTTTTGCCCACTCCCGCCGTTGATTTCATTGGATTTCTCATCTCACAATTAAGGGCTACGCGACACCGGTGGAAGCCGGCCCGGGAAAGTTCATTGCACAAGCCCAATCAACGGATACATTATCCAATAAACGATTCGCCCTCTCCGACGCACTTGCACGAAAGCACAGCCGACATGACCTACTCTCCGCATGGCAAACATTTGATCGCAGGCACGTGGCAGGCTGGCACCGACACGTTCGACTCCTGCCCTGCGCATGGGCCCGGTCACGCCTATTCGGTGGGCCGCGTCAGCGATGTCGTGGCCGCTGCCCGCGCCGCCGAAGAGGCATTCTGGAGCTACGGAGCCACCTCACGCAAGGCACGCGCCGATTTCCTCCACGCCATTGCCGACGAGATCGACGCGCGCGGCGCGGCCATCACCGAGATCGGCACCCAGGAAACCGGCCTGCCCGAAGCGCGCCTTGAGGGCGAGCGCGGGAGAACCACCGGTCAGCTCCGGATGTTCGCCGCGCATATCCTCGAAGGCGCCCACCTCGACCGGCGCCACGACGAGGCCCTGCCCGACCGCAGCCCCCTGCCCCGCCCCAACCTCAAGATGGTCCAACGCCCGATCGGGCCGGTCGCGGTCTTCGGCGCCTCGAACTTTCCGCTGGCCTTCTCCACCGCGGGCGGCGACACCGCGGCAGCGCTGGCCGCGGGCTGTCCGGTGGTGGTCAAGGGCCATTCAGCCCACCCCGGCACCGGCGAGATCGTGGCCGAGGCGGTGCTGGCCGCGATCGCCAAATGCGACCTGCACCCCGGCGTGTTCAGCCTGATCCAGGGCGGCAACCGCGAGGTCGGCGCGGCGCTGGTGCAGCATCCGCTGATCAAGGCGGTGGGCTTTACCGGCTCGCTCGCCGGGGGCCGCGCGCTCTTCGATCTCTGCGCCGCCCGCCCCGAGCCGATCCCCTTCTTCGGCGAGCTCGGCTCGGTCAACCCGATGTTCGTGCTGGAGGGCGCGCTCGCCGCCCGCGCCGAGGAAATCGGCACCGGCTGGGCCGGCTCGCTGAGCATGGGCGCCGGGCAGTTCTGCACCAACCCGGGCATCGCCGTGGTGACCGCGGGCGCGGCGGCTGAGACCTTCGCGGCCGCCGCCCGCGACGCCCTGGCCGAGACCGGCGCGCAATGCATGCTGACCGACGGCATCGCCGCGGCCTATCGCGGCGGGCAGGCGCGCGTCGCCGGGATCGAAGGCGTCGAAGAACTGCTGCGCTCGACCAGCGAGGCCCGCAGCGCCACCCCCTTCCTCTACCGGGTCACCGCGCGCACCTGGCTGGACAATGAGGCGCTGAGCGAGGAGGTCTTCGGACCGCTCGGCCTGATCGTCGTGGCCGAGGATGCCGAGGAGATGCGCGCCGTCGCCCGCGGCCTGCAGGGCCAGCTGACCTGCACGCTGCAGATGGAGACGAGTGACATGGCCGCGGCGCAGGACCTGCTCCCGGTGCTCGAGCGCAAGGCGGGCCGCGTGCTGGCCAATGGCTTCCCCACAGGGGTCGAGGTGGCCGACGCGATGGTGCATGGCGGCCCCTATCCGGCCTCGACCAACTTCGGCGCCACCTCCGTCGGCACGCTGTCGATCCGCCGCTTCCTGCGGCCGGTCTGCTACCAGAACATGCCCGACGCGCTGGTGCCCGAGTTCGGCGCAGAGGCATGAGCCCGCACCGCCCACGCTGATCCGAAGGCGCGGCATTACCGATCCGCAGGGCGTCCTCCCCCCTCCTTGCGGATCCTGGCCGGGCCTTCCCTCCCGGGCCCGGCCAAGTGAACCGAAACAGGCACCTCCTGCAGTATTGCTAAAATTCGTTTTAGCGGTGTAGTTTCATGTCGACCGCCGGTCTCCAGGCCCGGCGAAATGAAGCAGAACCGGAACCGGGGGCAGGACATGGACAGGGCGGCAGACAGCAACAAGACGAAACGCCGGGACGACCCGGTGCAGCTGGGCAAGGCGATCCGGCGGCGGCGCAAGGCGCTCGGCATGACTCTGGTACAGGTGGCCGAGGACACCGCGCTGACCACCGGTTTCATCTCGCAGGTCGAACGCGGGATCAGCTCGCCCTCGCTGGCCTCGCTACTGGCCATCGCCGCCACCCTGCAGAGCAGCGTCGAGGAATTGCTCAGCGTTGACGAGGGCTTCCGGGCCTACATCCCCAAGGATCAGCGCCAGACCTATGCCCTTGGCGTCAACGGCCGCAGCTACGAGAAGCTCGGCCCGGGCTTTTCCGGCGCGCTGTGCTATCCCTCGATCATCCACCGCCCGCCCGGCCATGTCTCGGAGCAGATGTGCCACCCGGGCGAGGTGTTCTGCTACCTGATGTCGGGCACGCTGGAATACCACCTGGGCGACGCGGTCCACCACATGCAGGCGGGCGACACCATCCACCACGACACCGCGACGCCGCATTATTCCATCGTTACCAGCGACGCGGAATCGGTCGAACTCTGGGTCAGCACCATGCCAATGAAGGAGAAATCCTGAGTCTGGCTGCAAGAAATGCAGCTAGGCTAAAATTTATTTTAGCAATACTGCAGAATCTGAGATAGGGTGCCGATACACAGGGACGAGAATCACATTGGAGCACCCCACCCATGACCAAGAAAATGACCGTTGCCGCGGCCTTGCTAGCCTCCGTCGCGGCGCTGCCCGCCCTCGGCCAGGAGCGCGGCGGCGTGCTGAACTTCGCGCGCTATGACGGGTCGAACCTGATCGATCCGATCTATGCCGATCGCAACCCCGACATCTGGATGGTCGGCAGCCTGTTTGACACGCTTCTGCGGTCGGACGAAAACGGCAGCATCGTGCCGGGCCTCGCCGAGAGCTTTGATGTCTCCGAGGACGGCAGCGCGGTCACGCTGACGCTGCGCGAAGGGCTGAAGTTCTCGGACGGCAGCGCGCTGACCGGCGAGGACGTGGTCTTTTCGCTCGACCGCGCCCGCAACCCCGACCTCGGCCCCTGGGCCGGCCTCCTGGGCAATATCGATAGCGTCAGCCATGACGGACGCAAGGTCACTATCGAGTTGAGCACCCCGGACCCGACGATCCTGTCGATGCTCGCCACCTTCACCACCGGCATCGTATCGAAGGCGGCCTTCGAGGCCGCGGAAGGCGAGACCGATCAGGACAAGTCGGCCGCGCTCTTCGCCGCCACCGCCCCCGGGGTCGGCTCCGGCCCCTTCTACCTCTGCGGTTTCGAACAAGGCACCTCGATGGAGTTCTGCGCCAACCAGCATTACTGGCGCGCGGGCGCCGACGGCGAACCCCTGCCCTATCTGGACGGCGTGCATTTCGAGATCATCCCCGACGACGCCACCCGCGTGCTGAAGCTGCAGGCCGGCGAAGTCGACGCGGCGGAATTCATCCCCTTCTCGCGCGTGGCCGAACTGGAAGCCGATCCGTCGATCGAGATGAACCTCTTCCCCTCGACCCGGATCATCTATGCGCCGATCAACACCCGCGAGACCCGCGCCGACGGCAGCCCCAATCCGCTGGCCGATCCGAAGGTCCGGCAGGCGTTAAATTATGCCACCAACAAGCAGGCGCTGATCGGGCTGGTGCTGCAGGGCGCGGGCAAGCCGATGACCTCGCCGCTGATGGCCGCGGCGACGCAGCTGGCGACGGAGACCGACCCGCTCTACGGCTATGACATGGAAAGGGCCAAGGCGCTGATCGACGAGGCCGGGCTGGCGCCGGGCACCGAGATCACGCTGACCACGCTGGCGGGCTCTGCCGATGACGGCACCATCTTCGCGGCGCTGCAACAGATGTGGGCGCCCTTGGGCATCAAGCTGGTGGTTGAGCAGGTCGATAATGCCACCCGAGGGGCCAAGAACCGCTCGGGCGAGTTCGACATCCACACCTACGGCTGGGTCAACGACGTGAACGACCCGAGCCAGGTCACCGGCTGGCTGGGCTACACCCCCACTGCCAACGCGGTCGGCACCGGCTGGGAAAATTCGGAGTTCAACACGCTCTTCGAGGAATCCGCAAAGGAGATGGACCCCGCGGCGCGCGCGCAGCAATACGCCGAGATGCAGGAGATCTACGCCGAGGCGGCGCCGCTTCTCTTCTTGTACGAGACCCCCTTCGCGGTGGCGGTCTCGGACGCGGTCGAGGGCTATGTCCAGACGCCGCTCGGCAACAACCAGTTCGAAGAGGCCACCGTCTCGCGCTGAGCCCACCCTCACGAAATCGCACCAACGCCGTCCGCCCCCCCCAAGGGCAGGCGGCGCCCCTGAACGGAGGCCGCCATGGCCGCGATCCAGTATATCCTCAAGCGCCTGTTGCTGATGATTCCGACCTTCTTTCTGGTCATGATCATCATCTTCCTGCTGGTCCGTCTGCTTCCCGGTGACCCGGCGATTGCCATCGCGGGGGACCGGGCCTCCGACGCCGACCTGGCCGCGATCCGCGAAAGGCTGGGGCTGAACCAGCCGCTCTGGATGCAGTTCTGGCACTTCGTCACCAACACGCTCCAGGGCGACCTCGGCCGGTCGATCCTGATGCGCGCGCCGGTGATCGAGGTGATCGCGAACCGGCTGCCGACGACGCTCTTCCTGACGATCTACGCGGTGCTGCTCTCGGTGCTGATCGCGGGGCCCCTGGCCTTCGTCGCCGCGCTCAACCGCGGCCGCTGGCCCGATGCGGTGATCCGCACCGTGTTCCAGATAGGCCTGTCGATGCCGGTCTTCTACATCGGGCTGATCCTGTTGACCTTCCTCGCCGCGCAGCTGCGCTGGTTCCCGGTGGGCGGCTACGGCGAGACCTTCGGTGCGCGGCTCTATCACCTGTTCCTGCCGGCGGTGGCGGTGGCGCTCTATACCTCGGCGATCATCATGCGGAACCTGCGCTCGGCCATCATCGAGGTGGTGGATGCTGAATACGTGCAATTCGCTCGCGCCAAGGGGCTGCCCGCGCACCAAATCCTCGGCCGCCACGTATTACGCAACGCACTGATCTCCACCGTGACGCTGCTGGGCCTGTCGATCGGCAACCTGATGAGCGGCACGCTGGTGACCGAGACGGTCTTTGCGGTGCCGGGCGTCGGGCGGCTGATGCTCGAGGCGATCTTTGCCCGTGACTATCCCCTGATCCAGGGGCTGACCCTGACCTTCGCGCTGCTGGTCTCGGTGGTCTTCCTGCTGACCGACCTGATCCAGAGCCTGCTTGACCCGAGGATGCGTCTGACATGAGCGATATCTCCGCACCGCAAGCCACCACCGCGCCGCCGGGCCTGATGCGACGGATCGCGGCCAAACCCGGATTGATGCTCGGGCTTGTCATCATCGGGTTCTCCACCCTGCTGGCCATCGCGCCCGCGGCCTTCGCGCCCTATGATCCGAACTTCATCGACTACACCGCAGTGCGCCAGCCGCCGAGTTGGGCGCATCCCTTCGGCACCGACATGCTGGGCCGCGACAGTCTGAGCCGGGTGATCGCCGCCTATTCCGTCAACATGCAGATGGCGGTTCTTGCGACGGTCTTTGCCATGCTGATCGGCGTCACAGTGGGCGCGCTGGTGGGCTATTACCGCGGCATCGCCGACGTGATCTTCGGGCGTTTCGTCGATGCGATCATCACCTTTCCCTTTCTGGTACTGGTGATCGCCGTGGTGGCGGTGCTGGGGCCGGGGCTGGTGAACATGTATATCGCCATCACGCTGGTGAACTGGGTCTATTACGCGCGGCTGATGCGGGCCGAGGTGATCGCGCAGATGGGCAACGATTATGCCGCCGCCGGCATCGTCATGGGCTACAGCGACCGCCGCATCATCTTCCGGCACCTGCTGCCCAATGCGATCACGCCGGTGATCGTCTACTGGATGACCGACATGGCGCTGGCGATCCTTCTGGGCTCGTCGCTGGGCTATCTCGGGCTTGGCGCGCAGCCGCCGCAGGCGGAATGGGGCGTGCTGATCGCCGAGGGCCGCAATTTCATCACCACCGCCTGGTGGCTGAGCCTGATGCCCGGCATCGCCATCGTCATCACCGGGATCGGGTTTTCCCTGATCGGCGACGGGCTGGCCGACCTGCTCCGCCCGCGCGGCTGAATGCGAAAGGATGATCCCATGAACACGCAGCCGATCCTCGAAGTGGACAATCTCTGCACATCCTTCGGCCGCAATACCCGCATCCCTGCGGTGCGCGACGTGAGCTTCTCGGTGCGGCAGGTCGAGGTGCTGGGCCTTGTCGGCGAAAGCGGCTCGGGCAAGAGCGTCACGCTGCGCTCGATCCTCGGGCTCAGCCGCCGCTACGGAGAGGTCACGGGCCAGATCCGCTGGAAAGGCCGCGACATCTCGCGCCTGTCGGAACGCGCGCTGCGACCCATTCGCGGCGGCCAGATCGCGATGATCTTCCAGGAGCCGATGACCTCGCTCAATCCGCTGCTGACCGTGGGCCTGCAACTGTCGGAAACGCTCCGGGCCCACACCGACCTGTCTCGCGCCGGGCGAAGGGCACGGGCCATCGAGATGCTGGAGCACGTGGGTATCCCGTCGGCCGCCTCGCGACTGGACGATTACCCGCACCAGTTCTCCGGCGGGATGCGCCAGCGGGTGATGATTGCCATCGCGCTGGCGGCCGAGCCGGAACTGCTGCTGGCCGATGAGCCCACCACCGCGCTCGACGTGACCATCCAGGCGCAGATCCTCGACCTGATCCTGAAGCTCTCGGACGAGATGAACATGGGCGTGATCCTCGTGACCCATGACTTGGGCGTCGTGGCCCAGACCTGCGAGAGCGTGGCGGTGATGTATGCCGGGCGCATCGTCGAACAGGGTCCGGTCCGGCAGGTGCTGCGTGCGCCGCGCCATCCCTATACCACCGGCCTGATGCGCTCGGTGCCGCAGGACGTCGCGCCCCGCACGCCGCTCTATTCGGTGCCCGGCACGCCGCCCAGCCTGCTGGCCCTGCCGCCTGGCTGCGCCTACGCGCCACGCTGCGCCTCTCGTACCGAGCACTGCCTGACCGCGCGCCCGCCGCTGGAGCAGATCGCGCCGGGCCGCCGCGCCGCCTGCTTCAACCCGGAACCCGCCATCCGGAGGGACATCGCATGAACGCCCCCCACCGCGGCGCCACCGACGCGCCGGTAATGGAGATCACCGATCTCGGCCTGACCTTCCACCTGCCCCGCACGCTAGGCGATGTGCTGGCCCGCCGCGCGGGCCGCGCGGTGCGCGCGCTCAACGGCATCAGCCTCGAGCTGCGCGAGGGCGAGACGCTGGGCGTCGTCGGCGAATCCGGCTGCGGCAAGTCCACCCTGGCCCGCTGCATGGTGCGGCTTTACGAGCCTCAGAAGGGCGCGATCCGCTACCGCGGACGGGACATCTTCACCGATCTGGGGCGCGGCGACCGTGCCTTCAATCGCCTCGTGCAGATGATGTTCCAAGATCCCTATTCCTCGCTCAACCCGCGCATGACCTGCGGCCAGATCCTGTCGGAGGCGCTCAGTGTCCACAGGATGCGCCCGGCAGACGAGATCCCAGCCCGGGTGGCCGAACTGCTGGACCTGGTGCGCCTGCCCCAGGATGCGGCGCACAAGCTGCCGCACGAATTCTCCGGCGGCCAGCGGCAGCGAATCGCCATTGCCCGCGCGCTCGCGGTGGAGCCGGATGTGCTGATCGCCGACGAGCTGGTCTCGGCGCTCGACGTCTCGGTGCAGGCGCAGGTGGTGAACCTGCTGCTGGAACTGCAGGAGAGGCTGGGACTGACGATCCTCTTCGTCGCCCATGACCTGCGGCTGGTGCGGCACGTCTCGCATCGCGTCGCGGTGATTTACCTCGGCCGCATCGTCGAGATCGGCGACAGCGAGACGCTCTTTGCCAACCCCGCGCATCCGTATTCGCAGGCGCTGCTCAGCGCCGCGCCCTCGCTCGACCCGGACGACAAGGGACAGGCCATGCACCTCGAGGGCGAGCTGCCCTCGCCGCTGAACGTCCCGCCGGGCTGCCCGTTCCACGTCCGCTGCCCCCATGCCACGAACATCTGCAAACGCGACGTTCCCGCCCTGCGCCAGGTCGGCCGGGCCGGTGAGGTCGCCTGTCACCTAGCCGAAGAGATCAATGACCATGTCTGACCCTCACGCCCGCCTTTCGATCATCACCGCCCTGCGCCAGCGTCTGTCGGAGCTTGACCTCGACGCCTTCATCCTGCCGCGCTTCGATGCCCACCAAGGGGAATACGTCACCCCGCGTGACGAGCGGCTGGCCTACGTGACCGGCTTCACCGGCTCGGCCGGCATGGCGATCGTGGCCGAGGAGGAGGTGGCGATGTTCGTGGACGGCCGCTACAGCGTGCAGTTGCGCGGCGAATGTGCCGGCGGCGATTTCACCTATCACCACCTGATCGACACGCCCGCCGAGAATTGGCTGGCGCAGCACGCGCAGAGCGGCTGGCGCGTGGGCTATGACGCGATGCATCTGCCGCCCGCTTGGTACGACCGGTTTGCCACTGCCTGTGCCGCGCAGGGGGCCGAGATGGTCGCCGTCGCCTCCAACCCGGTGGACGATATCTGGCAAGACCAGCCCGAGCCGCCACTGGGTCAGGTCACGCCCTTCCCCACGCAGTTTGCCGGGCGGAGCTCTGCCGACAAATGCGCCGTGCTGGCCGAGCAGCTTGCGTCGCGCGGGCTCGACCTGATGGTCGAGACCCAGCTCGACAATATCGCCTGGCTCTTGAACGTGCGCGGCGACGACATCGCCTTCAATCCGATGCCGCAATCCTTCCTCATGGCCTCCCGGTCGGGTGCCGTCGGCTGGTTCGTCGACCCGCGCAAGCTGACCGAGGAACTGCGCGCGGGCCTGCCGGAGTGCGTCACCTGGCACCCTATGGAGACGCTGCTGCCGGTACTCGATACCCAGGTCGCGCCCGGCACGCGGGTCGGCTTCGATCCCGACTTCTCTGCCGTGGCGATCCGCCAGGCGGTGGAGGCCCGGGGCGGCATCGCCGAGCCGGTGGCCAGCCCGCTAACGCTGGCCAAGGCGGTCAAGAACCCGGTCGAGCTTGCCGGGCTGCGCGATTGCCACGTGCAGGACGGCGTCGCCTGGACCGAGTTCACCGCCTGGCTGCTGGCCACCGTCCCTGCACGGGCGGCAGAGGGCAACCCGGTGACGGAACAGGAGGCGCAGGAGCACATCCTCGCCCTGCGCACGGCACGGTCCGGGTTCTTGGGGCCGAGCTTCCAGTCGATCTCGGCCGCGGGCGGCAATGCCGCCATGTGTCACTATGCGGCGGTGGGCAACCGCAACGCCCCGATCCTGCCGGAGAACCCCTACCTTCTGGACAGCGGCGGCCAGTACGAAACCGGCACCACCGACACCACCCGCAGCTACGCCTTCGGCCCCCTGCCTGAGGGCTACGCCCGCGCCTATACTGCGGTGTTCAAGGCCTTCCACGCGCTTTCGACCCTGCGCTTTCCCAAGGGCACGCAAGGCCACCATGTCGACGCGATCTGCCGCCGGCCGCTCTGGGACCTCGGGCTCGACTACGATCACGGCACCGGGCATGGCATCGGGCATCGGCTTTCGGTGCATGAACATCCGCAGCGCCTCGGCAAGCCTTACAACCCGGTGGACCTGGTGCCCGGCATGGTGCTCTCGATCGAGCCCGGTCATTACGTCTCCGGACTGTACGGCATCCGCATCGAGAACGTCTTCGAGATCGTCGACCTCGACGACGGTTTCATGGGCTTCCGCAACCTGACCTACGCGCCGATCCAGATCGACATGCTGCTGCTGGACGCGTTGACCGAACCCGAGCGCGCCTGGCTGGACGGCTACCACGAGGCGTTGCGCAACACGTTGGACCCCTGGCTCAGCGCGGATGCAAAGGCCTGGCTGGAGACGCTGCCGAAGTGCGCGTAAGGCGCCGGTTCCGCCCGGACATTCCCGCATGATTCCACGACAGGCTCTGCCCGCGGGCGGAGCCTGAAGTGCTTTGAGCAAGTTCTGTTCTGCCGAAGCCTGCCGGAAAAACCGGCTCCACCAGACCCTTACGCGGATCCACGCACGCTGAATCTTTTCTGTTGGATTTTGGATATTGTTGACGATATACAAAAGTTCATCGCTTTCGGGAGGAGGAGCCCTTGGCCACACCCATGCAGTTGCACCCGTGCCGGTCGGCCTTTACGCTGGCCGACGCCTGGCCGCACCCCGAAACGTGACACGACGCGCAAAGCGTGAAACCGGGCGGCCCCGCCCCAAACCGATCAATTCCCAACACGGAGGAACCCAAACCATGACCCGCCTGTGGACAGCCCTTGCCGCCAGCGCCCTCGCGCTGCACACCGCCACCCCGGCCTTCGCCGAGGACATCACCCTGCGCTTTGCCGGCGTCTTCCCGATCGACCACCAGGGCACCAAGATGATGGAACAGGTCGCCGCCGAGGTGAACGCCGCCGACGTCGGCCTCGACATGACCGTCTATCCGGCCAGCCAGCTCGGCTCGGGCGAGGCGCTCTTCGAGGACGTGGCCCGCGGCAACATCGATTTCGCCTCGGCCTTCATCTACTCCGACACCGACTCGCGGCTCGAGTTTTTGAACATGCCCTTCCTCGTGAGCAGCTATGACGACATGGAGCGCGTGCTGCTCGACATGGACTCCGACTATAACCGCATCCTGCAGGACATCACCGACGAATACGGCGTCCGCGTCATGGCCGCCAACCCCGAGGGTTTCGTCGGCATTGTCGCCACCAAGGCACCCGACAACTGGAACACCTTCGACGACAAGGGCATGAACATCCGCGTCTGGTCGTCCAACGCGGTGAAGTCCACCGTCGAGTCGCTGGGCTACCGCGCCACCACCATGGCTTGGGGCGATATCTTCCCGGCGCTGCAATCGGGCATCGTCGATGGCGCGATCTGCTGCACCAAGACCGCGACCTACTCGATCTTCGCCAAGTCCGACGTCGGCACCCACTTCGTTGAGTACAACGCCCTGCTCGAGCAGACCTTCTACTACGGGTCCGAGCGCACGCTGGCCAAGCTGAACGACGAACAGCGCGCCGTGATCCAGGCGGCGATGAACAAGGCCTCGGCCGACTTCTTCGCCTACAACCGCGAGAATGACGCCGCCTTCGGCCAGAAGCTGATCGACAGCGGCTACACCATTCTCAAGCTGAACGAGGAAGACCAGAAGGCGATGACCGACTACGTGCGCGCCGAGATCTGGCCCACCATGGAAGGCGCCGTCGGCAAGGACGTGATCGAAAAGGTCCTCGACGCCGTCCAGTAACCGAAACGTCGAAGGGGCGGCTCGCAAGCCGCCCCTTTTGCCTTTACCGGACCTTGATACGAAAAGAAGGGAGTGACCATGGTGCGCATAACGGATGAACTGCCGCGGCTCATCGGCGTTCCGATGGATTGGGCGATGGTCGTGATGAAGGCGATCGTGATCCTTGCAGGCGCGCTGATGGCGGTGACCTTCGGGCTGGTCGTGGTGGTGCGCTACGGCTTCGGCGGGGATCTCTTCGCCTACGAGGAGTGGCTGCTGGCCATCAGCATCGTGGGCTTTTTCGCCGGCGCCGTGCTGGCCTCGGAGCGCCGGCTGCACATCAACGCCGACATCCTCGAGGTCGTCATCACGAACCGCAGCGCCATCTGGTGGCGCAGCTTCGCGGTGCTGGTGATCGAACTCGCGGTGACGCTCTTCATCGTCTACGCCTGCTACGTCTCGCTGGCCGACGATTTCTCCTTCCCGCGCCTGCGCGCGACACCGGCGCTGCGCATTCCCTTCGTATCCTGGCGGATCGCGATCATGGTGGCCTTCGGCTTCATCGCGATATTCTCGGCCGCGCATCTCTACGTTCACATCCGCAAGGGGCTTGGCCTGCCGCTCCGCTCCGAGACCGCCGGGGAGGCGCAGACATGATCATCCTCGGAAGCCTTGCCATCGTCTGCACCATGCTGCTCCTGGGGGTCAGCGTCTTCGTGGCCTTCGGCGCGGTGCTGATGTTCATCGCGCTGGTCGGCGACCAGTCGATCACCGGCTACCTGCCCACCGGCTCCACCGGTCTGCGCTCGCTGGTGCTGCTGGCCATCCCGCTCTTCATGATCGCCGGCGGCGTGATGGAGCGCGGCCGCATCGCCGCGCCGCTGGTCTCCATCGCCGAAATGTTCGTGGGCCACCTGAAAGGTGGGCTGAGCGCGGCGGCGGTGCTGGCCTGCGGCGTCTTCGGCTCGATCGCGGGCAGCGCCAATTCCACCCTGACCTGCATCGGCGGCATCATGCTGCCGCACCTCAGGCGCGCCCGCTATCCCGAGGGCCAATCCGCCGCGCTGCTGGTGGCCGCCAGCCCGCTCGGCCTGCTGATCCCGCCCAGCACCAACCACATCCTCTACGGCTGGGTGGCGCAGCAGCACGTGCTGAAGTGCTTCCTCTCGACGGTGATCCCGGCGCTGGTGCTGATCACCCTCTTGATCGTCACCAACGCGGTGATGCTGCGCAAGCATCGCGACATCATTTTGACCGAGCGTCCCTCCCCCTTCCTGCCCGCCCTCGGACGGCGCGCGCGCCTCGCAGGGCCCGCGCTTATGATGCCGATCATCATCCTGGGCGGCATCTACGGCGGCATCATGACGCCGACCGAGGCGGCGGGCATCGCCGTGGTCTACGCGGTGCCGGTGGCGATCTACTACTACCGCGGGCTGACCTGGAAAGGCCTCGCCGAGACCATCCAGAAGTCCGGCATCACCATCGGGGTGGTGATGATCATGATCTTCATGGTGTTGATCGTGTCGGACAACCTGATCGCCCAGGGCGCGCCGCAGGTCGCCAAGCAGCTGGTCTATGCGGTCTCCGACGATCCGGTCATTGTGCTCCTGATGATCAACGTCGTGATGATCCTGATCGGCATGCTGATGGACGACATTTCCGGGCTGCTGCTCTCGACACCGATCCTTCTGCCCATCGCGCAGAGCGTCGGCATGGACCCGATCCATTTTGCCGCCGTGATCGGCGTCAACCTCGGCATGGCCAACATCACCCCGCCGACCGCGCCGCTGCTCTACCTCGGCGCGCAAGTGTCGGAAACGCCGGTGGCGCGGATGCTCTGGCCGACGCTGGTGTTCATCCTCTTCGCCTGGCTGCCGGTGCTGATGCTGACCACCTTTGTGCCCGCGGTGGCGCTCTGGCTGCCCGAGCTTCTGCTGGGCTGACCAACACGCCACGAAATCATCGCAAGGCAAAGAAGCCGGCGTTCTGCGTCGGCTTCTTCGCGTTCGGCCATCTCTTCGGCCCCCAACCCGCAAAATCCTCCGCGCTCCCGCAAAATTAGATTGGATTTTGGATACAAAAGCCTGTATTACCCTCGCAGAGACTCGCCCACGCGCCCCACCCCGGCCCCAGGCCCGCCGCGCACCAAGACAGGAGCCCCCATGTCCAGCAATATCTTCACCGGCACCATGCCCGCCCTGATGACACCCTGCAAAGCCGACCGCACGCCGGACTTCGACGCCCTTGTCCGCAAGGGCAAGGAGATGATCGAGGCCGGCATGTCGGCGGTGGTCTACTGCGGCTCGATGGGCGACTGGCCACTGCTCACCGACGACGAGCGCAAGACCGGCGTCGCCCGCCTGGTCGAAGCCGGCCTGCCCGTGGTGGTGGGCACCGGCGCGATCAACTCGAAATCCGCGGTGGCGCTGGCCGCCCATGCGCAGGAGGTGGGCGCCGCCGGCCTGATGGTGATCCCCCGCGTGCTGTCGCGCGGTACCTCCGCCATCGCGCAGAAGAACCACTTCAAGGCCATTCTTTCCGCCGCCCCGGACGTACCAGCGATCATCTACAACAGCCCGGTCTACGGCTTTGCCACCCGCGCGGATCTGTTCTTTGCCCTGCGCGCCGAACACCCCAACCTGATCGGCTTCAAGGAATTCGGCGGCAAGGACGACCTGCGTTATGCCGCCGAGCACATCACCAGCCAGGACGACCAGGTGACGCTGATGGTCGGCGTCGACACCGAGGTCTACCACGGGTTCGTCAACTGCGGCGCCACCGGCTCGATCACCGGCATCGGCACTGCGCTGCCGAAAGAGGCGCTGCTGCTGGCCGCCCTGTCGCAGAAGGCGGCCCAAGGCCATGCCGAGGCGCGGATGCGCGCGCGCGAGCTGGAAGAGGCCTTTGGCGTGCTGGCGTCCTTCGACGAGGGCACGGACCTCGTGCTCTATTACAAGTACCTGCTGGTGCTGAACGGTGAAGAGGAATACCGCCTGCACTTCAACGAGACCGACGAGCTGACCGACGCGCAGCGCAACTACTGCGAACAGCAGTACAGCCTGTTCCGAACCTGGTTCGCAGATTGGTCCAAGCAAGGCGGGATCATCGCCGAATGCATGTGATCGACAGCCATACCGGCGGGATGCCGACCCGGGTGATCCTCGACGGCGGTCCCGACCTTGGGGCGGGGCCGCTGGCTCAGCGCGCCGGGGTGCTGGCTCGGGATCACGCGGCGTTCCGCGATGGCGTGCTGAGGGAACCGCGCGGCCAGGCCGGGATGGTGGCAGCGCTGCTGGTGCCGCCGCAGGATCCTGAGTGCGTGACCGGGGTGATCTATTTCGATGCCGACGCGGTGCTGGGCATGTGCGGTCATGGCACCATCGGGCTTGCGGTGACGCTGGCCCGGCTTGGCCGCATGACGCAGGGCCTCCACCGGATCGAGACCCCCGCCGGGGTGGTGACGGTGGAATTGCACGACGCCCATACCGTCTCGGTCACCAATATCGAGAGCCGCCGCATCCACCACGGTGTCCAGGTCGCGGTGCCGGGACAGGGAGAGATCACCGGTGACATGGCTTATGGCGGCAACTGGTTCTTCATCACCGACAGCCCGATGCCGGTGACGCCTGCGAACATCCCGGCGCTGACCGAGCTTTCGATCGCGATCCGCGGCGCCTGCCACCATGGGGGCATCTCCGGGCCCGAGGGCCAGCCGGTCGATCACGTGATCCTGAGCGGCGACAGCCCGAACCCCGAGGCGCTGCGGCGCAACTTCGTGCTGTGTCCTGACGATGAATACGACCGCTCGCCCTGTGGCACCGGCAGTTCGGCCTTCGTCGCCTGCCGCGCCGCATCCGGCGCTCTGGCCGCGGGTGAGGAGATCCTTCTCGAAAGCGTTATCGGCAGCGCCTATCGCCTGTCGTGTCGCCCCGGCCCCACCGGCGGCGTGATCCCGCGGATCACCGGGCAGGCGCATGTGATGGCCGAAAGCAGGCTGATCTTCGACGCTGACGATCCCTTCCGTAACGGGATCGTCTGAGGCACTCTTTGCAGGGCACCCCTGCCCGTTCAATCCGTCACGAGGCTCACCCATGTCGCAGGATATCGTCGTCGTCGGCGCAGGCATCGTCGGCATCAGCAGCGCGCTGGAACTGCGCCGACAGGGCCACCGGGTCCGGGTGCTCGACCGCAAGGGCGTGGCCGCCGAGACTTCGCAGGGCAATGCCGGGGCCTTTGCGTTTACCGACGTGATGCCGCTGGCGGCGCCGGGGATCCTGCGCAAGGCGCCGAAATGGCTGCTCGATCCGCTGGGGCCGCTCACGATCCCGCCGCGCTACGCACTGCAGATCGCCCCCTGGATGCTGCGCTTCTGGCGGGCAAGCTGGCAGGACCGGCATGACGCCTCGATCCGCGCCCAGGCCGCGCTGATGACACTGGCGCGCGAAGCGCTGGAGCGGCAGATCGCCCAGACCGGCGGTGAGGCGCTGATCCGGCGCGAGGGACAATTGCAGCTTTATGAGGGCGAGGCCCAGTATCGCGCCGCCCTGCCGGGATGGGATCTGCGCGGCCGTCACGGGATCCGCTATGACCTGCTGACCCGCCCCGAGGAAATCGCCGAGATCCAGCCGGGTCTCGCCCCGCGATTTACCCATGCAGGCTTTACCCCCGACTGGATAAACACCACCGATCCCAAGGCCTGGACCGAACACCTCGCCGCCGCTTTCCGACAGGGGGGCGGAGAGATCCTGCGCGCCGAGGTGCGCGACCTGGCGCCGGAGGAGGGCGGTGTCCGGATCACCCATGCCGAGGGCGAGATCATCGCCGACAGGGTCGTGCTGGCAGCCGGCGCCTGGTCGCATCACCTGGCCAGCCGGCTGGGCGACCGCATTCCGCTGGAAACCGAACGCGGCTACAACACCACCCTGCCCCCCGGCGCTTTTGACGTCCGCACGCATCTGACCTTTGGCGCGCATGGCTTCGTCGTCACCCGGATCAACGGCGGAGTCCGCGTCGGCGGCGCGGTGGAACTGGGCGGGCTGAACCTTCCGCCCAATTACCGGCGGGCCGAGGTGCTGCTGGACAAGGCCGCGCGCTTCCTGCCTGGGCTGGACACCACGGGCGGCCGCCAGTGGATGGGCTTCCGCCCGTCGTTGCCCGACACGCTGCCGGTGATCGGGGCTTCGCAGCGCGCCGAACGCGTGATCTACGCCTTTGGCCATGGCCACCTCGGACTGACGCAATCCGCCGCCACCGCCGAGCTGGTGAGCGACCTTGTCGCCCGCCGCGACAGCGCCCTCCCCCTTGCCCCCTACCGCCCCGACCGGTTCTGACAGGAGCACCAGATGCGCAGCAGCAAGACGATCCACGTGATTTCCGCCCATGCCGAGGGCGAGGTGGGCGATGTCATCGTCGGCGGCGTCCTGCCGCCCCCGGGCGAAACCCTCTGGGACCAGCGCCGCTTCATAGCCGAGGACGAGACCCTGCGCCAGTTCGTGCTGAACGAACCGCGCGGCGGCGTCTTTCGCCACGTCAACCTTTTGGTGCCGCCGAAACACCCCGAGGCCATCGCCGCGTGGATCATCATGGAGCCCGAGGACACGCCGCCAATGTCCGGGTCCAACTCGATCTGCGTGGCGACCGTGCTGCTCGACGGCGGGCTGGTACCGATGCAGGAGCCGGAGACCCGAATGGTGCTCGAAGCGCCCGGCGGGCTGGTCCGGGTGCGCGCGGAATGCCATGGTGGCAAGGCGCAGCGGATCTTCGTCGAGAACCTGCCAAGTTTCGCCGACAAGCTCGCCGTGCCGCTCGAGGTCGAGGGGCTGGGCACGATCACCGTCGACACCGCCTATGGCGGCGACAGTTTCGTCGTGGTCGATGCCGCGGCGCTTGACTTCGAGATCGTGGAAGCCGAGGCCAAGGAGATCGCCCGCCTTGGTGTGCGGATCACCGATGCCGCGAACGCGCAGCTTGGCTTCAGCCACCCTGAGAACCCCGAGTGGGATCACATCTCCTTCTGCGCCTTCTGCGGCCCCCTGACGCCGACCGGGACCGGCGTCACCGGCGCATCCGCCGTCGCCATCCAGCCCGGCAAGGTCGACCGTTCGCCCACCGGCACCGCCGTCTCGGCCCGCATGGCGCTGATGGCCGCGCGGGGCGAATTGCAGACTGGCCAGACCTTCGAGGCCACCTCGATCATCGGCTCGCGCTTCACCGGGCGCATCCTCGAGACCACGCAGGTGGGCGGCCGCCCCGCCATCCGACCCGAGATCAGCGGCCGCGGCTGGATCACCGGCATCCACCAGCACATGCTCGACCCCGACGACCCCTGGCCCGGCGGCTACCGCCTCTCCGACACCTGGGGCGCCTAGGCTCCGGCCAGCACCCGCAGGTCGTCGTAGAGCGCCTGCGGGATCTCGACATAGCCGCGCGCACGGTTGCGCGCCCGCGCCGCGAACCGGCGCTGCGAGGGCAGCCGCGCCCCCTGGTCGACGATATCGGCGAACAGCCGTTCGGCGCGGGCGTCGTTCTCAGCCACGCGCCCGCCGCTGAAATGCACGGGATCGAAGGCGAGGATGATCTCGCCATGATAGGGTGCGCCGCCGGCCTTGCTGGCGAATGCCATGCTCTCGAGGCTGGTCAGATCGTCGATCAACGGCCCGGCCATCAGCTCGACCATGATCGACAGCGCCGAGCCCTTGTAGCCGCCGAAGGTCAGCATCGCGCCTTCCATCGCCGCCTCGGGGTCGGTAGTGGGCTTGCCGCCCTTGTCGATCGCCACCCCCTCGGGCAAGGGCTTGCCGGCGCGCCGGTAAAGCTCGATCTCGCCGCGGGCAAAGCCGCTGGTGGCGAAGTCGAAGGTGAAGGGGTCCTTGCCCGCGCGCGGCCAGGAAAAGGCGATCGGATTGGTGCCGAGGCTGCCGCGCGTGCCCCCCGCCGGCGCCACCCAGGCGTGGCTCGGCACCATCGCAAGCCCCGCCAGACCGGCGGCGGACAGACGCTCGACCTCGGGCCAGAGCGCCGAGAAGTGGAAGCAATTGTTGATTGCCAGCGCGGCGAGGCCATGCGCCTTCGCCTTCTCGATCAAGGCCGGCAGCGCCTCCTCGAATGCCAGCAGCGACATCCCGCGTTGCGCATCGGCCCGGACGATGGCAGCCTCGCCCGAGGTTACCACCGGCACCGCATGGCCGTCGATCTGCCCCGCGCGCATGGTCTCGACGCACATCAGCAGGCGGTAGAGGCCGTGCGACTGGCAATCGTCCAGCTGGCAGGCGGTGATCAGATCGGCAATCGCCCTGGCATGCGCCGGGCCGTAGCCGGCATGGGTGAGCACCGACAGGCTCAGTTCGGTGACGTTCTGAAGGCTGAGCTGCTTGTTCATTCCGGTTGCCCCTATCTGATCGGATATTGGATACTATAGATCGGATCGGTCCCGCAAACCGCTTTTTTGGCTTCTGACCGCGCGAAGAATGACCTATACCCAAAGCGTTCCGAGATTTGCATCCAAAATACAACGGAGGAGCGACATGGCAGGTCGGCGCGCGGTCAAGAAAGAGAGTTTGCCCGAGATCATCGCAAACGACCTCCGGCAACGCATCCTCAGCGGCGAACTGGCCGAGGGCGAGGCCATCCGCCAGGAGCTGCTCGCGCAGGAATACGAGGTGTCGCGGATGCCGGTGCGCGAGGCGCTCAAACGGCTCAGCGCCGAGGGCCTGCTGCATTGGGAAAACAACCGGGGCGGCACGGTGGTCAAACACTCGCTGCCCGAGATCGGCGAGATCTTCGACCTGCGCATCCTGATCGAGGTCGACCTCTTCCGCCGCGCCATCCCGCGGATGACCGAAGCCGACTTCGAGACCTGCGCGCGTCTCTTGGCTAAGATGGAGGGCGCCTACGAGACCGAGGACGTCAGCCACTGGGGCACCTACAACCACGAATACCATCTGGCGCTCTATGCCGCGGCGGACCGGCACATGTCGCTGGAGTTCCTCGAGCGGCTCCACCTGCACTCGGACCGCTACGTGCGCATCCACCTGAGTGTGATGAAACAGCGCGAACCGGCGAAACAGGAGCACTGCAAGCTGCTGGAGCTGGCGCGAGCGGGCGACACCGAAGGCGGCGCGGCCCTGCTGGCACAGCACATCGAACGGACCAAGCGCGAACTGCTGGCGATGATCGAACGGCAAAGGCTTCAGGGCGGTGAGTGACCACGCGCGATGGGGCAGACCTAAAGCGTTTCTGGAAAAACTTAATTTGAGACTCTACCACCTCTTCACAGGTCTCTATGCGTTGAGCGGGCATTGCCAACTTATTTGCACCCGGCTGAATGCGGCCTGCTCCGCGCCCGTCATGCGGTCATCTCGAGTGCGTAGCCGTTCCAAAGATCAAAGGCATCGGATCGGGCGTGGCGGTACGATGTGGCGGTAAGACGATAGCGGCGGGGACGGAAGAACATGTTGATCTGGTCATGTGCGTTCAGAAATCTCTGAGCCTGTCCGGGTGACTTGAACCGCCCCATGAGTTTCTCTCGCTTGCGGGTTGGCCGATGGGATCCTTCGATCCGGTTGTTCAAACCCTTGTGCGCCCGATGATCACCATTCGCCACGAGGTTGCGGATCGGCCTGATGTAACTGCGCAGCTTGTCGGTGATCACGACCCACGGCGCGCCAAACCGGTCGATCAGCCGCTTCAAGAACCGGCTGGCGGCCTTTGCATTACGTTGCTTTTGCACGAGAATGTCGAGCACATTCCCATTCGCGTCGACTGCCCGCCAAAGCCAGAACTTCGTAAGCGCCGTCTGGACCCCACGTTGCTGCTGATGGCTTTGGCTGAGAGTTGATCTCCATCTCATGATGGGGAGTGCGTTTCGCAATGTGCGCTACAAATTCGTTTCTCAAATCGCTGGGCGTCGAGATTTACGCGTCGGGCCATCGCCGATGGCCAGATGAGGCAAAGGCGTTGGCTGTCTCGATGACCTTGGAGGCTGGTGCGACGGTGAATGCCGTGGCGGAGCGGTTTGGCATTCTGCCCAATCAGCTCTCGGCATGGCGACGAGAGGCCAAGCAAGGCAAGCTCGTGCTGCCTGCGACCGAAGTCGAGGAACCTGTCTTTGCGCCTCTCGTTGTCTGTGAGGTCGCCGAGGAGGAAGCGCGCCCGGAGGTCGCATCGCAGTCGGCCCCGATCAGGATCATTCGAGGCACTGTCGTGATCGAGTTCGCGCATGACATCCCCGGCGCCCGGATTGCCGAGATCGTCCACGCGCTCGAGACGCATCCATGCTGATGCCCTCGCAAGGCGTGCGGATCCTGGTGGCGACGAAGCCGGTCGACTTTCGGAAGGGGCACGATGGCCTCGCTGCGTTGGTCCAGTCGACACTGACGGAGGATCCGTTTGCCGGAACGGTCTTCGTGTTCCGCTCGAAGCGCGCCGACCGGTTGAAGATCCTGTTCTGGGACGGCAGCGGGCTCGTAATGGCCTACAAGCGGCTGGAGGAAAGCACCTTCACCTGGCCCGCGATCCGCGACGGGGTCATGACTCTGAACCGCGCGCAGTTCGAAGCCCTGTTTGCCGGGCTGGACTGGCGCCGGGTGCGGTCTCTGGAGGTGCGCAGGCCAGCTGTGGCAGAGTGACTCGGCCTGCTGAATGAGCGGGTTTCGGCGCCCCGGGCCCGGTATAATCCGCCCATGTCCAACGCCCCGCCCATCGACCTGTCCGCGATCCCCGAGAGCCAGCGCGCCGCCGTCCTGGCGGTGCTGCAGGAACGTGACGCGCTGTCGCGTTGCCTTTAAATCCGGCACGCGGCGCGTTGAGCGGCGTTTGTGGGAGTGGAAAGGATCTGGGGTTCAAGCGGCGTTGGGGCCGCGGGTCAACAGTCTTCCGTCCAGAACGGCCGCTCTAACGGTAGCAACCCTGTGCGCACCCCGTGGTGACCACCGCATTCGCTGCTTCTTTCCCATCCGGACGTTGGCGATTTCGTTGACCAGGCCTTCGGCTCGCGACGTAGAGACAGCTTTTCCTTGCTTCCGCCGGTGCCCGTAGTTGACGAGAGCGGACAGATTATGAGTCAAGTAGGTCTGGAGGTCCATCGTTCGACCCGCTACCGACAGCGCTGCTTCCTGTGTTTCACCTGCAGCGCAATCGCGCGCCTTTATGGCAAACCGGAACAGGATTCTGAGTGCTTCCAGCGCACGGTGAGTCTGGCCATGCCAGATGCGCCATCGTAGCCGTTCCACAAGCGCCTCGACATCGCAGGTCTCGCTGTTGTCAAGCTGCGACAGCAGGGTTTGGAACGTTGTCTCCACGTGCCGGATGCGAGCGGATATGTGCCACCAATCGAGGATATGTTCGACGTTTCCATTGATTGCGTTTCGCACAAGACGTGGAAGGGCGGGATCACCATCGGACAAGACCGTCATAGCTGAACCCGGCCTCCAGCCAGCGGCTTTGAGACTGGACTTCAGGCAATCCAAGGGATGGTCAACCCCGGCTAGACTCAATCCAAAACGGTGCTTCTTGGCTGTTTTGCTCTCGATTGATCCGACAATGACTTCAAAGTTCCGTTTTTGATATTCTGGTCTTGAGCGGACATAGGCGCTATCCAGAAAAACTGTCATTTCGGGTCCACCAGATTGAACTTCCACGCCCTCTTGAATGTCGTCACTCCTGGTTTCCAAGCCGTCAGCGACGGAGGCAAGACGGTTGCGGATTGTCGTGTGGTTCTGTCTGGCGCATGGTGTCAGCGCGTTCAAAAGGCGCGCAGCTTCACGAAAACTATGTCGTGCGGCCAGATCGGCCTGCAGCTTGCAAAACTCCGGCGTCGCTTGTCCTGGAAGTACGCGCGTGAGCGGCGAGAATGCCGTTGTGCATTCTGGAAAACCCGGAAAACGGCACATGCAGATGCGGACCCGTGGTGCCTGGACGGTCACACGGCCGAACAGGGTATCTATCCGTCGTGAGCGATGATCGTGTATTGGCAAGTAGGTTTGGCAGGTCTGGCAAACCCGCTCAATCTCAGTGATTTCCTCTACCTGATCTTGTAGCACTGCCCTTTGGATCTCTCTCAGGATTATCTTCCCTTCGGCAAGGCTTAACCCGAGTTCTTCCGCGGAGGCCTCTGTCAAACTCCGCTCCAGAATGCTGATATCATGGCCCCGACGCTCGCCCCATCCAAATTCCGTTTCGATCCTGATCCGTACTTTCATCGTCAATCCTCCTGTCATCACAGCGGGAGAATAGGTTGCTCGTGCTCTGAACCCCCAGAACTTTTCCACTCCCACGCGACACCTGCGGATTGCGCTTGCGGTCCTTGCGGATGGGAGAAACTTGCTTGGCCATGCGCCCTCTTCGTGTGGTCAGAAGCCCGCGCCGCGGGCATCCTCCTGTTTATCAGCCGAAAATGCGACGGGCCAGCGAGCTGATGTCGACCCCGCCATCTGCGATACTAGCTCGCGTCAGGTGACGCGCGCGGATAGAGTGCGCAGCCAGCCCAGCGTGGGCTCGGTCGGGCCGCCGGGCTTGTATTCGGCGCCCAGCGGGGCGGCATAGCCCATGTCGGCGATCACGCCGAAGACATGGGCAAAGTTCACCTCACCCCGGTCAGGCGCGCCGCGGTCGGGGACAGAGGCGAACTGGATATGGCCGATGGCGGGCAGCAGCGCCCGCAGGCGGTGGGTCAGGTCGCCCTCCATCAGCTGCACATGGTAGCAGTCGAACATCAGCTTCAGGTTGGGCGCGCCCACCGCCGCGATCACCGCAAGCGCCTGATCTGTGGTGGTCAGGAAATAGCCGGGCGCGTCATAGCGGTTCAGCGGCTCGATCAGGATGGTGATGCCATGCGGCGCCGCTGCCGCGCAGGCATATCGCAGGTTTTCCACGTAGGTCGCCTGCGCCGCCGAACCGCTGGCAACCCCGGCCATGACGTGGATGTTCGGCGTGCCGATGGCGGTGGCATAGGCGATGGCCTCGTCGATGGCGGCGCGCGCCTCGGCCTCGCGTCCGGGGATGGCCGAGAGGCCGTTGTCGCCGGCGCCGACATCGCCGCGCCGGGTGTTGAGGCCCAGCATCGTCAGGCCGGTCTCGCTCAGGGCGGCCTTAACGTCGTCCGCAGGCACATCGTAGGGCCAGTGGCATTCCACGGCGTCGAAGCCGGCGGCCTTTGCGGCGCGGATGGCCTCGGGCAGGGGCCGGTCGTTCCAGAGAAAGCCCAAGTTGGCGGAGATTTTCATGCGTCCCACTCAATGTCGAATTTCGTGATCAGTGCCTGGACCTGGTCCACGGTCAGGCCGCGCGGAGCCATCCCGCGGGTCAGCATCGCCAGACGCGCAGTGTCTTCGAGTTCCTCGATGGCGTTGCAGGCGGCCTCGATGTCCTTGCCGGCTACCACCGGGCCGTGGTTGGCCAGCATCACCGCACTGCGTTTGCCCGCCAGACCGCGCACCGCCGCGCCCATCGCCGGGTCGCCCGGCACAAAGAAGGGCAGGAGCTTCACCCGGCCCAGCTTCATTATGCCGTAAGGCGTAAGCGGCGGCAGGAAATTGTCCTCGTCCACATCCGGCATCATCGACAGCGCCACTGAGTGGCAGGAATGCAGATGCACCACCGCGCCCGCCGTGCTGCGGGTGTCGTAGAAGGCGGAATGCAGCGGCATTTCCTTGGTGGGCTTGTCGCCATCCGTGTGGTTGCCCGCCGCATCGAAGCGGCTGAGACGGCCGGGATCGAGCCGCCCGAAACTGGTGCCCGTGGGGCTGACCAGCAGCCCGCCGTCCTCGGTCCGGGCCGAGATATTGCCGGTGCTGCCGCCGGTCAGGCCACGGTCGAACATCGACCGGGCCAAAAGGCAGATCTGGTCGCGCAGGCGGGCTTCTGTGCTCATGACGCCAGCCTTTCCTGCGCGTCGGTGAAGAAGGTCTCGGCGCCGAAGTTGCCGGATTTCAGCGTCAGCGCGATCTGTTGCCCGCCGGAGCGGCAATAGGTCCAGGGCACGCCCAGAGCGATCTCGGCCCCGATGTCGAGCTGGCTGACACCAAGCGCCTTGGTCACCGCGCCCGAGGTCTCGCCGCCCGCGACGATCACCCGCCGCGCGCCCCTGTCGCGCGCCGCGACCGCGCAGGCCGAAAGGGTGGCCTCGACGATCTCGCCCGCTTCCGCGACGCCCAGCTTTTTCTGCGCAGCGCGCACGCTGTCTGGGTTGGCGGTGGCATAGATCAGCGGGGCTTTTTCCAGGTCCTGCCCTGCCAGCCAGTCAAGCGCCTTTTGCGCGCCGTTTTCGGCCAGATCGAGCGGGTCGAGCCTGAACCCCGGCGCGCCGGTGGCAAGGTAGGCCGCCACCTGCCTGTTGGTCATGGCCGAGCAACTGCCCGAAAGCACGACGGTTTTGGCGTCCAGTTGCGGGGCTTCCGCCTTGGGCGCATCCGCCGCGAGCGTGCCATCGGCCAGGTAAAGTGCGGGCAGCGGCATGGCGACGGCGCTGCCGCCGGTCATCAGCACCATGTCGCGGCAGGCCTTGGCGATCACCGCCAGGTCCTCCTTCGCAACGGCATCAACCACCACATGCGCCACGCCCTTTGCCTTCAGCGCGTCCAGTTCCGCCCGCAGCGCCTCTGCTCCCCGCGCCACCGTCAGCCGGTCGGCCAGCCCCACCAGGCGCGTTACCTGCGGTTGCAAGAGCCGCATCAGGTTGCTGTCGCGCATGGGCGTCAGCGGGTGATCCTTCATCGGGCTTTCCGCCAGCGGCTGCTGCCCGACAAAGAGGGTGCCCATGAAGATCGACCGGCCGTTTTCCGGGAAGGCCGGGCAGTAGATCGTCTGGTCAGTGCCCAGGTCGGCCATCAATGCCTCGGCCACCGGGCCGATATTGCCCTCCGCCGTCGAGTCGAAGGTCGAGCAGTATTTCCAGAAGAACCGCTGCGCCCCCGCCGCCTGCAGCCATTTGAGCGCGGCGCGGGTCTCGGCCACGGCCTCACCCACCGACGCGGTGCGCGATTTCAGCGCGATCACCTCGAAGGCTGCCGGGTCGGCCGGGGGCTCGGAGGGCACTCCGATGCGAAGCGACACGCGCACGCCGCTGCGGGCCAGGAGGCCGGCGAGGTCGGTGGCGCCGGTAAAATCGTCGGCAATACATCCCAGAACGGTGGTCATTTGTCTTCTCCCGGCAATGTGAGCCTGGCGTTGCGGGCCTTCGGGTTCTCGCATAGGGCACGGCAACATGCGGTGGGGTCTTCCACCAAGGCGTAGTGGCCCAGTCCCGGCAAGGTCGTGACCTGCGCGCAAGGCGCGGCGCGCGCCGCGTCCCGCGCCAGTCCGACGGGTGACCAGGTGTCTTCGCTGCCAGTGAAGAGCCTGACCGGGACCTTGGTCTTGGCAAGGCTGCCCAGTGCGCCGGGACGGTCAAGCGCCAGATTGGTTTGGGCTGGCATCAGAGCCGCGCTCTCCTCGGCCATTTGCAGGATCTTGTCACGTGTCCGATTTGGGCGTGGCCCGGCCAATGGCGGAAGCCGGGGGGCAATGCTGGCCGCCCCGCCTTGCCGCGCCACGTCCGCAGCAAATTCCAGCCGGTCTGCCCGCTTATCGGGAGCATCAGCGTGAGGATTGAGCGCAAAGAGCAGGAACTCGGCGGCGGGCAGCCGACAGGCCAGATGCGCGGCCACCAGCGCGCCCAGCGAAAAGCCGCAGACTATCGCGTCAGGCGTACAAAGATCCTGCAGCTCTGCCCGGAAATCCTCGATCTTCGGATGGCGCATCGAGATGACGTGCCGCGCGGAAGGCGGCACGTCCAGGCCATCGAGCAACCCGTCAAAAACCGCTCCGGAACACAAGGTCCCCGGCAGCAAGATCCAGGGCCGACCGTCAGCAAGGTCAATAGCCATGCGCCGCCCGCGACTGGCTTTCCGTGGCAATCGGTTCGTCTGCCAGCGCCCGCACCGCACTGGCCAGGCTGCGCGTCAGGTGGGAAAAATCATTGCCCGGCGTTACCAGCGCGCAGCCCTGTTCGCGCCGCGCACGGGCATCATCGGCGCCCGAGCAGAAGATGCCCACCGGTACGCCATGCCGACGCGCGGCCTCGAGCACCTTGGTGATCGCCGCTTCGGAATTCGGGCGCGGCTGGCTGACGTGACCGTCAATGGCAAAGGCCAGGTCGTTGGGGCCGACATAGATCATGTCGATGCCCTCGACGGCGAGGATCTCGTCGATCCGCTCCACTGCCTCGGCGGTCTCGATCATCGGGATCGCCATGACGGTTTCATTCGCTTTGGCCACGTAGTCGCTGCCCCCATAGAGCAGACCGCGCGACGGCCCGAAGCTGCGCGTGCCGAAAGGCGGGTAACGGCAGGCCGAGACCAGCGCCTCGGCCTGTTCGGGTGTCGAGATCATCGGACAGATGACGCCGTAGGCCCCGGCATCGAGCAGGTGCATGATCTTGGCCGGATCAAGATCGGGCACCCGCACCAGCGGGGTCGCGGGCGTTGCAGAGATCGCCTGCAGCATGTGCAGTGCCTCCGAAACGCCCATCATCCCGTGCTGCAGATCGACGGTGACCGAGTGGACGCCGGAATGTCCGGCACCCTCGGCGGAATAGCTCGACCCGATGGAGAGCCAGGCGTTGACGACGGTCTCGCCCGCCGCCAGCCTTTGCTTGACGGTATTACTGCGCATCAGCCGGCTCGCTTGTAATCGGGCAGCAACGCCGCCTTGGCCACGTATCCGCCAGCGTCAAGCGCCTGCCCCGCCTCGCGCGCCGCCGTGATCACGTCATCGGCGAAGACCGGCCGCTTGCGGTGATCGCCGGTGACCACCACCAGCACCTCGGCGCCCGCATCTCCGGTTGCCTCGATCGAGCGGACCACGTCGGCCGGGATCGAATAGGTGTCGCGCTCGCCCAAATCGACGGTCACGTCGGCGCCCTCGTTGAGGCTCAGCCGGACCTGCCCGGAGCGGACGATCAGCACCATCTTTTCGGCCAGGGTGAAGGGGCTCACCCGTCGCCCGGCGCCGAGCCGAAGCCACTCGATCGAAAAGCCGTGCGGATTGGTGATCAGCGCGGCATGGTCGCGGTTCTGAGTCAGACCGGAGCCGATGACCGGCGCGATTTCGGCACCGCAGCCGGGCAATGCCGCATCTATGAAGGCCGGCCGGAAATCCCGGACGCCCTCGGTCACCACGCGGCGGCGCATCTCTTCGGGCGAAACCTCGCGCAATTGGGCCACCTCTTCGTCGGGCATCGGCGCGATGCGGCCCTCTTCGCCCGGTACTTCGTCACCCTTGGAGGCGTCGATCAATGTGTTGTCGTTCGAGATGTAGAGGCCGTAATCCGCCGCCTCACGGATGATCTCTGGATGGAAAATAACGCCGCCGGTGTTGTCGCCGCCAAGCGCGGTGAACAGCCAGCCGTCATCCGGCCCGGTGTTGGTGAAGCCGCGGAAGATCCATGTGGGGACCGAGAGAATGTCGCCCTCGCGTCCGACAAACTCATTCTCGCCGTTCGAGCCCCAGCGGAAGGTCCATTCTCCTTTCTGGACGATGAAGACCTCGGCGGTGAAATGGACGTGCAGGTTGTTGGTGATGCCGTTGGGCATGGCCGCCGCGCCGATGTTGAAGCCATGCGGCTCGGGCAGGTTGACCACCTGCTCGTCCGACGAGGTCACACCGGGGCCGATGATCGAGTAGTTTTCCTTGAGATGCGAGCCGGGTTTCTTGCAGTCAATGAAAGCCACGGTGCAGGAGACGTAATCCTCGCGCTTGACGTGGCGGGCCTCGGCCTCGGATTGGGTGATCTGGGTCATGTTTCTCTCCTATCGTAACGGTCAGGCGTCGAGGCGCTGGCCGGTGTTCTTGTCAAACAGGTGAATGCGCGCGCCGGGCTTGGGGGCCAGGGCGCAAGGCGCGTCGATGGGCGCCTCGAAATCGGCCGGACCACGGGCGCAGATCGAGGTGGCGCCGTTGCGCAGCGTGACGAGGGTGGAATCGCCGGTCAGCTCCAGCGCGTAGAGATTGCCCGAGATCGGGGCCGCGGCGGTGTCGGTCAGTTGCAGATCCTCGGGGCGGATGCCCATCACCACGTCGGCGCGGTCCGGCTCGGCCACCGGCACCGATACGCCCTGCGCCTCGAAGTTGCCGCCGGTGATCCGGCCTTCGACCAGGTTCATCGAGGGCGAGCCGATGAAGCCCGCGACGAACAGGTCCGCCGGTTCCGAGTAGATCTTCTTGGGCGTGTCCAGCTGCACGATCCGCCCCTCCTTCATCACCGCGACGCGGCTGGCGAGCGTCATCGCCTCCATCTGGTCGTGCGTCACGTAAACGGTGGTCACGCCCAACTCGTGGTGCAAGTGCTTCAACTCGGCCCGCATAGTGACGCGCAGCTTGGCGTCGAGGTTCGACAGTGGCTCGTCCATCAGGAAGATCTTCGGCGTGCGCACGATGGCCCGTGCCAGCGCCACCCTTTGCCGCTGGCCGCCGGAGAGCTCCGATGGCCGGCGTTTCAGCAGCGCTTGCAGTTCCACTTTCTGAGCGGTCTCCTGCACTCGCGCCTCGCGCGCCTTGCGGTCCATGCCGCGCAGCTTCAACGGATATCCGATGTTCTGCGCCACCGTCATGTGCGGATAGAGCCCGTAGTTCTGGAACACCATCGCGATGTCACGATCCTTGGGCGGCTTGTTGTTGGCCCGTTCCCCGGCGATCATCAGGTCGCCCGAGGTGATGTCCTCCAGCCCCGCGATCATCCGCATGGTGGTGGTCTTGCCACAACCCGAAGGCCCGAGCAGGACCAGGAACTCGCCTTCCTCGATGGTCAGGCTCTGCTTCGGTACGGCGAGGAATTCGCCGTATTTCTTTTCCACGTCGACAAGCTGTACTTCGGCCATGTCAGAGCCTCCTTATTTGACTGCGCCGGCGGTCATGCCGCGCGTGAAATGTTTCTGGATGAGCAGCGCCATGATGAAGATCGGCACTGTGATCATAACCCCGGCGGCGCTCATCAGCTCCCAAAGGTCGCCGCGCTCGGTACGGAAGCTGACCAGCCCCACCGGCAGGGTGACGGCATCGCGGCGTGTCAGGATCAGCGCGAAGAGGAACTCGTTCCAGGTCAGGATGAAGCAGAAGATCGACGAGGTCAGGATGCCGGGAGCGGCCATCGGCAGCACGATGTCGCGGATCACCCTCAGGCGCGAGGCGCCGTCGATCATCGCCGCTTCCTCGCTGTCGGTCGGGATGGCGTCGATGAAGCCCTTGATCATCCAGATCACGAAGGGCGTCACGATCGCCAGGTTGACGATGATCAGCGCGATCCGCGTGTCCAGAAGCCCCAGCGAGCGGAACATCAGGAAGAAGGGTAGCACGATCACCACCGCAGGGATGAACTGGGTCGACAGGATCAGGAAGAACAGAAACTTCCGCCCCTTCACCCGGAACCGCGAGAAGGAATAGGCCGCAAGCGAGGCGCAGGGCACCGCGATCAGCACCGTCACCGTCGCGACGATCACCGAGTTCAGCACCATGTCGCCCAGGTTCCAGGGGTCCGCGAACACGGTGGCGAAATTCGCCAACGTTGGGCTGAAATCGAGCGAGAGGGAATAGGCGTCGCGCGGCCGCTTGAAGGCGGTCAGGAACATCCAGGCGATGGGGAAGAGGACGATGGTGGAGATGAGAAGCAGCAGCGCGCGCTCTACCCACCAGAAGACAGATTTGCTCATGCCGTGGCCATCTTTCTTTCGCTGAGCAACATCCGGACGTACCAGATCGAGATCAGCATCATGATTGCGGTGAGGATCCAGGCCAGTGCCGAGGCATAGCCCATGTCGTACCATTTGAAGCCGACGTTGAAGATGAAGAAGGCCAGCGTCTCGGTCGAGGTGCCGGGCCCACCGCCAGTCAGCGTCACAACCTGGTCGAACATCTTCAGTGCGAAGATCGTCTTCAGCACGGCCACCACCAGCAGCACGCCCCTCATTTGCGGCAGCACAATGCCGAAGATGATGCGCAGGGTGGAGGCACCGTCGATCCGAGCGGCTTCTTCGGTCTCTCGCGGCACGGAGGCCAGGCCGCCGAGGCACATGAAAGTCATGTAGGGCGCCCAGTGCCAGACATCCGTCAGCACGAGGATTGCCATCGCCAGATCGGGGCTGGCCAGCCAGGGCGTGCCGTCCAGCGCCGGGAAGACAGCGCCGAGGCCCTTGGCAATGACGCCGAACTCGGGATTGAACATGAAGCGGTAGCTGACACCGATCAGCGCCGGGCTCATGGCGAAGGGCAGGATCAGGATCACCCGGGTGAAGGTGTGCATCTTGCCTTTGCGTCGCAACAACAGCGCCAGAGACATGGCGATCACCAGGGTCAGCGCCACGCTGGTCAGAACGAAGATCGTGGTCACCCAGAGCGAGTTCTGAAACCCCGGCTCGGTAAACGCATGGCCGAAATTCTCAAGGCCGACGAAGTCGCCGGGGCGGCGTTGCTTGGTGAGGTCCCATTCGCGGAACGCGGTGACCAGCGAATAGGCAAGCGGATACAGCGTCGTCGCCAGCACGATCAGGAATGCCGGGACAAGCAGTAGATATGACAGCGACCTGTCCTGCATGTTGTACCTTTCTGAGGAGGAAGGGTGGCGCGCCCGGGGAGCAGGGCGCGCCTGGGACCGGGGATCAGCGGATACGCGCGATTTCCTCGGCCGCGTGGTTCAGCGCCGCGGCGGTGTCGGCCTCCTCGCCGCTTGCGAGGCTGGAAATAGCGGTTTCGAGGATTTCCGAGATCCGCGGCCAGTTGTCGCCGAAGTCCATGCCTTCGGCCGTGGCCAGCGCCTCGGCGGCGGCGGAATGCATCCCGCCCCAGCGCGCGTTGACCTCTTCATCACGCAGGTTGGAGAAATGCACCGCGACCACTTCGGAGCCGTTTTCATCCAGCAGTACCTCGCGCTCCAGTTCCGGATCGGTCAGCCAGCCGAGGAACTCCGCCGCAGCATCCTTGTTGTCCGCGCCTTCGGTCACGGCGAAGATCCAGGTATTTGTGAAGGTGGTCTTGTCCGCCCCGCCCACGGAGGGCAGCGAGGTAAAGCCGATCTGGTCGGCTGTCAGCTTGGATTGCTCGGGATCAGAGAGCTGCGAGCGCACCCACCACCAGACCGGCAGCATGGCGGAATTGCCCTGCTTGAAGCTGTTGACCGCATCCTGTTCGACGAATGTGGCCGAGCCTGCGGGGGCGATCTTTTCCTCGGTCAGCAGGCTGACATATTGCTCGGTCGCAGCGATGCCTGCCTCGGAATTGAAGGCCGGGTCGCCGTTTTCATCAAACAGGTCGCCGCCATGGCCCCAGAGCAGGTTGATCCAGACCATCAGGTTCTGGCCGTTCAGCTTGCCATAGGGCAGCGCGACACCAGCGGCATCGGTGTTCTCCTGCACCGCCTTCGCGGCCGTCACCAGTTCATCCCAGGTCGACGGTGCTTCGACGCCAGCCTGCTCCAGCAGGTCCTTGCGATAGAACAGGAGTTGCACATGGCCGCGCACCGGCAGGCCGACCAGCTCGCCATTCAACATGCCGTGGCGCAGGTGCGCCGGGGGGAAATCGTCCAGGTCCGTGCCTTGCGCCTCGATTTCGTCGCCGATGGGCTGCACGAGCATCTGCAACGACGGCACCCACTGGTCCATGATCGAAACGACATCGTAATCGCCGCCCGCCACCATCTCGGTGGTCAGCGCTTCTTTCATGTTGGGGAAGGGCACATAGTCATAGAGCACGTCGATGCCGGTGGCTTCTTCAAACGCGGCGAGTCGCGCTTCATGCGCTTCGAACTGGCTGGATTTGACCGCCAGCACATGCACGGTTTCGCCGTCGTAAGGCTTGCCCGCGGTCGCTTCCCAGGCGCTGACGCCGGATCCGAATGTTGCCGCCGCAATGGCAAGGGCGCTGGTGAGATGTTTCATGTGATCCTCCCTCTGAAACTGCCTGCAAGCTAGAGAAGGTGTGATTCGTAGTCAATAGGATTATTGATAATTTTATCATTGCGGTGTCGGGCGGCATTGTTTAAGCTTACGGGAAAGTCCCTGACCAAGGCCCGATCCCATGCCGAACGCACTCCAGAATGACCTGGAAAATGACATTATTTTCGGGGTTTACCCGCCGGGCACGCGGATCACCGAGGATACGGTGATGGAAACCTACGACGCCAAGCGCCACGCGGTACGGAACGCATTTGCCGAGCTGGAAAACCAGGGATTGCTGGTGCATCGCCCGCGGCGCGGCGTCGAGGTGGTGGATTTCACCCCCGACGAGGTGGACGCGCTCTACGACCTGCGAATCGTGCTGGAAACCGCCGCCGCCCGGCGCACCCCCCTGCCCGCCCCCGTCGAAACGACCGACGCGCTCGAGGTGCTGGCCGACCGCCACGCCGAGGCGGTCAGGAACGGCACCTTCCGCGAGGTCTACGAGCTGAACCAGCAGTTCCACGAGCTGCAATACAGCTGCTGCCCGAACCCGCGTCTGGCCCGGCTGATCGCCCAGCACGCCCGCATGGCCCAGCCGATCCGGGTGGTGAAATACGACGACACCGACCACATGGCGACCATCATCGGCCAGCACCGCGACATCATCACCGCCCTGCGCGGCACCTCGACCGAGGCCTACGAAGCCAGCGTCCGCGCGCATCTGCCGGCCTCGGCAGAGGCCTATCGCACCCTTTATGAACGCCGGTTCGCAGGCCGCAAGCTGGCCCAGAAGTGAACACGCGGCCACGGGGTCGCGCGCCTGCCTAGACCACCCGGCTCGGCAGCACCTTGCCGGCAAAGAACGCGTCGAGGTTGTCGGCCGCAAGGTGCCCCATGGCTTCGCGGACCTCCCGGGTCGCCGAACCGATATGCGGCAGCAGCGTCACGTTCTCCATCGACCGCAGCGACTCCGGCACATTGGGCTCTTCGGCAAAGACATCCAGACCGGCTCCGGAAATCCGCCCCTCGGCCAGCGCGGCGATCAGCGCCTCCTCGTCGATGCTGTCTCCGCGGGCCGTGTTAACGAGGTAGGCCTCGGGCTTCATGCGCGCGATATGCTGTGCCGTCACCAGCGGCGCGGCGCCGCCGCCCGGCACATGGACCGACACCACATCCGCCGCCGCCATCACCGTGCCGATGCTGTCGAGCCGGCGTGCAGGAAAGGGCAGATCGGCGATCTCCGACCGGTTGTAATAGACGATCTCCATGCCGAAGCCCGCCGCGGCCCGCGCCGCCGTGGCACGGCCGATCCGGCCCATGCCGATGATCCCCAGCACCTTGCCCTGGATGCTGCGGCCCAGCCCCTCGACGATTGAAAACCCCTGCCAGCGCCCCTCGCGCAGCCGCTTCTCGGCGGCATAGGCGTGCCGGGTGGCCGCGAGGATCAGCAGCAGCGCAGTATCGGCGGTGGCATCGGTCAGCACGTCCGGCGTGTTCGTCACCACGACCCCCGCCTGCCGCGCGGCCTCGGTGTCGATGTTGGAATACCCGACACCCACGTTGGCAATGATGCCTGCGCGCCGGCCCTCGGCCTGCAGCATGTCTGCCGTGATCCGGTCGCTGACCGTCGGCATCACGGCGTCATGGCTGCGCAACGCCGCTGCCAGCGCCTCGGCCGACAGCGGCCTGTCGTCGGGGTTGAAGGTCACTTTATAGCCCTCGCGTAGCCGCGCCTCGACCGGCGCTGGCAGCCGGCGGGTCACCAGAAGGCTCGGGCGCGCCGCGCCGTTCATGTCCGGGCCGCCTCGAACTCTGCCCAGACCTCTTCGAGCCGGTCGATGTCGAAACCGGGCTCGCGCGCCGGACCGAGAACGATGCTTTCGCTGGCGACCACCGTCTCGATCGCCTGCTTGAGATCGGGGATCACCTCGTCGGGGATGACCAATGCGCCGTGCCGGTCGGCGTGGATCAGCTCACCCTGGGCGACCCGCATCCCCATGATGCTGACCTCGCTGCCGATATCGACCACATGCACATAGCCGTGGCTCGGCCCGATCGATCCGGCCAGCACTGGGAAGCCCTCATCGATCACATCGAGATCGCGCAGCACTCCGTTGGTGACCGCGCCGGCCAGCCCCAGACCCTTGTGCACCGCCACATGCACCTCGCCCCACCAGCCGGCGATGCAATTGGGATAATCCACATCCTCGACCACCGCCGCCGTCGGACCCGTACCGCCGGCCATGGCGCGGAAATAGTCCATCCGCCGGGCGCGGATCACCTCGGGCGCCTCGGTCGGCGGCGCCAGCCCGGAAATCCGGGCGGTCCGTGCGAAGCCCACGATCGCCGGATCGCCGGGCTTCGAATGCTGCATGGTGCCGCGGGTGAAGCGGTTGAAGCCGCGTCTGCCCTGCGCCACCTCGATGGCATTGCAGACAGTGGGGGTGTCGACCTCGCGCAGGAGAGCGAGCAGGTCGTCGGGAAGTGCAATCTCGGTCATGAGGTCTCGTCCTTTAATTTGTCTCGCCGCCGGCTCAACCCGCTGTCCAGCCGCCGTCGATCAGCAGCGAGGTGCCGGTGACCAGTGCCGCCGCATCCGAAGCCAGATAGACCACCGCGCCCATCACATCCTCGACCTCGCCGATCCGGCCGAGCTTTATCTTGCTTTCGACCCAGGCCCGCCGCTCGGGGTCCTGCAGCGTCTGCGCGCCCAGCGGCGTGGCGATGAAGGTCGGGCAGAGGCTGTTGATCCGGATGCCGGAGGGCCCCCATTCGATGGCCATGGACTTCACCATCCCTTCCAGCCCGTGCTTGCTGGCCGAGTAAACCGCGCGGTCGATGCCGCCCACATGTCCCATCTGCGATGAGATGTGGATGATCGAGCCGCGCTTGCCGGCGGCCATCATCGCCCTGGCCGCCCAGGCCGACAGGAAGTGCGCCGAGCGCAGGTTGACCCCCATCGCCGCGTCATAGTCCTCGGGCGTGGTGTCGATGGCCGGACCGTGCCGGGCGATGCCGGCGGAATTCACCACGATGTCGAAGGCCTGCCCGGCCAGCGCTGCCTCGAGCGCCGGCAGATCGCCCTGGTCGAGCACCAGTGCCTCGGCCGAGAACCCTTCGGCCTGCATGGCCGCCACGGTCTCGTTCAGCCGCGCTTCGCCGCGGGCTGCGCAGACCACATGCGCGCCCGCTTCGGCCAGCGCCACGGCGCAGCCCTGGCCGATACCCGAGGAGGCACCGGTCACCAGCGCGCGGCGCCCGTCAAGCCGCATGGACGGGGTTCGGGGCAGTTTCATCATGGCGCGTCCAGTTCTTCTTCGTTTCCGAAACATCCCGCTGCTTGCGGCCGGCTCACTCGGCGGCTTCGCGATAGGGCGCGCCGGTGCCATAGGGCACGTTCACCCCACCATAGCGCCGCACCCGGATGTTGCACTGCTCGGCATGTCCGACAAAACCCTCGAGCATGCAGAGCCGCGAGCCGTATTCGCCGATCATCGCCGCCGCCGCATCGGTTGTCACCTTCTGATAGCTGTGGGTCTTGAGGTACTTGCCCACCCAGAGCCCGCCCGTATAGCGCCCCGCCTTCTTGGTCGGCAGGGTGTGGTTGGTGCCGATCACCTTGTCCCCATTGGCCACATTGGTCCGCGGCCCAAGGAAGAGCGCGCCGTAGCAGGTCATGTGCTCGAGGAACCAGTCGTCGCGGTCGGTCATGACCTGCACGTGCTCGCTGGCGATGTCGTCGGCCACCTCCAGCATCTCCTCGTAAGTGTCGCAGACGATCACCTCGCCGTAATCCTCCCAGGACACCTTCGCGGTGCCGGCGGTGGGCAGGATGCCCAGCAGGCGGTCGATCTCGGACAGGGTCTCCTTCGCCAGCTTCTCGGAGTTGGTCAGCAGCACGCAGGGGCTGTTGTAGCCATGTTCGGCCTGCCCCAGCAGATCGGTGGCGCAAAGCTCGGCATCGGCGGCGCTGTCGTCGGCGATCACCATGGTTTCGGTCGGGCCGGCGAAGAGGTCGATCCCCACCCGGCCGAACAACTGGCGCTTGGCCTCGGCGACGAAGGCATTGCCCGGGCCCACGAGCAGGTGCACCGGGTCGATCGTCTCGGTGCCGATCGCCATCGCGCCCACCGCCTGGATGCCGCCCAGCAAGTAGATCTCGTCGGCGCCGCCCAAGTGCATCGCGGCAATGACGCCGGGGTTCGGCTCGCCATTGAACGGCGGCGTGCAGGCAACGATGCGCGGCACGCCGGCGACCTTGGCGGTCGCCACGGACATGTGCGCCGAGGCCACCATCGGAAACTTGCCGCCGGGAACGTAGCAGCCCACGGATTGTACGGGGATGTTCTTGTGGCCGAGGATCACCCCCGGCAGCGTTTCCACCTCAATGTCCTGCATCGAGTCGCGCTGGGCCTGGGCAAATTTCGTCACCTGCTCCTGGGCGAACCGGATATCAGCCAGGTCGCGCGGCGACACCTTCGCGATGATCGCCTCGATCTCGGCCTCCGACAGCCGATAGCTTTCGCGCTCACAGCTGTCGAACTTCACCGCAAGATCACGCACTGCCGCATCGCCGCGGGCGTCGATGTCCTTGAGAGTGGCAGCGACCACCGAGGCGGTCCTAGCGTCGTCCTCGGCGCGGTCCGCTTCGGGCTTGCCGCGCTTGAGATAGGTGATGGTCATGTCGGGATCTCCCCTCGTCTTTGTCTGTAGAACAGATGTTACGGGCGGCGGCCCCGGATGGTGGGGGGCCGCCGGTGAACTGCGGGTGCCGTCAGACCGCTTGCGGCCGGAGCGACTGGTGCGCCTCGGTCGCCTGCCGCGACAGCACTACCAGACCGCCCAGGATCAACGCGGCGGTGAGCGTGGCCCACCAGGGCGGCATCAGAGCAAGCCCCACCGGCAGCGCCCAGAGCACCCGCGAGACCCCGCCCCAGGGCAGGCGCGCGCCCCCCAGAAGATGCGCTACACCAAGGGCAAAGACGGCGCCGGACAGCACGGCCCGTGCGATGGCCTCGGTGCCGCCGCCGCCCAGCATGCCGGGATAGGCGAGAAACAGCATCGGCAGCGCATAGGCGGTGGCGCCGAGCCGCAGGGTCTCCATCGCCACTTTCATCCAGGGGGCCTGGGCAATGGTCGAAGCGACGAAGACGCCCAGGCAGACCGGCGGCGTGATCACCGAAAGCGCGGCGTAGTAGAGCACGAACATATGCACCACCAGCGGGTCGATGCCCTGCTGGATCAGTGCCGGGGCAAAGACCGCGGCGACCATCACATAGGCGGCCGAGGTCGGCAGACCCATGCCGGCGATCAGGCAGACGACGGCCATCAGCCCGGCGATCAGCCAGATCTGCCCCTGGCCGATGGCCAGCACCGCCGAGGTGACGGCGACGCCGAACCCGGTCAGGTTGATCATCGCCACGAAGACCTGGGCGCCGACCAGAAGAATGCCGACGATCACCACGCCCTTGCCGCCTGCCTCGAGCGCGCGCAGGATGATGCCGAAAACTGCGCGCGGGTCCTCGCCGGCGGCGATCCTCCCGATGAAGACCGCGATCAGCATGGCGATCATGCCGTAACAGGCGGTCAATTCGACCGAGTTGCCGTTGATCACCCCGAAGGCCAGCCCGCCGAGCCCCGCCGCAATTGGCGCCAGCCGGGTGAAGCTCATCGCGCCGCGCCAGTCAGGCAGATCCTCGGCGCTGACCGGGGCAAAGCTCTGGCGTCGGGCGATCACATGCACGGTTGCATAAATGCCGAGGTAGAAGAGCAGCGCCGGCACCACGCCCGCCAGCGCAATGGACCAGTAGTTCACCCCCACCAGCTCGGCCATGACGAAGGCCGCGGTCCCCATGATCGGCGGCGCCAACTGGCCACCGGTCGAGGCGATCGCCTCGACCGCGCCGGCATAGGCGGGCGGGTACTTCAGACGCTTCATCAGCGGAATGGTGAAATTGCCGGTGGTCGCCACATTGGCCACGGTCGAGCCGTTGATCGCGCCGAAGAAGCCAGAGGCGAAGGTGGCGATCTTGGCCGCTCCGCCGGGGCGTGACCCGCCGAGACGGGCCGAGAGGTCGAAGAAAGTCTCGCCGGCGCCGGTGTGCAGCAGGATCGCGCCGAACAGGACGAAAGCCGCCAGCGTGGTCGAGGCGACGTTGACCAGCATGCCCCAGAGGCCGCGGTCCGACAGGAAGATGATCTCGGTCAGATAGCCCATGTCGAAGCCGCGATGGCCGAATTGGCCGGGGATCAGGTAGCCGAAGAAGGCATATGTCACGGCGCTCAGCACGATCAGCGGGAACACCCAGTTCGACGTCCGCCGCGCCAGTTCCAACACGCATAGCAATGTGCCGAACCCCATCACCGTGTCCCGGGTGGTGGCCCAGGGCAGTTCGTTCATGATGGTTTCGTAATTGCCGATGATATAGGTGCCAGAGACGGTCACCAGGCCGACGATCGCAGCGTCGATCGCCATGCCCAGCGGACGCCAGCGGCTACCCTCGAACAGCGGATTCATCAACACCGCCAGAGCGACGATGGTCATCACGAAAAGCGAGCGCTGCACCAGCGATTCGAAGGGGCCGTTGAAGGAGGTGTAGAACACGAAGGCGCCGAGCAGGGCGGCAAGCCCGGCAATGCTCGCCTGACGGAGCTTTGTGAGAAACGGGAGGTTGGGCATCTCGGCACCTTTCGGCAGAGGAAGGTCCGGGGCGGGGCAGCAGTAAGCAACCCCGCCCGCATCGATCGGTTGCGTTACTTGAGGTGGTCCGGCACCGTCAGGCCGATTTCCTCGTAATAGCGGATCGCGCCGGGGTGCAGCGGGCTGGTGGCATATTGCAGCGTCAGCTCCGGCAGGTTGTTGCCCTTGACCGCCGGGAAGGCCGCTTCCTGCTCTGCCATGTTCTCCATCACTGCCTTGGTGATGTCATAGGCGGTCTGCTCGTCCATCCCCGGCCGCGCAGAGACGCCGATCATGAAGCCCCAGACGGTGTAGGGACCGGAGTTCTCCATCTCGCCACCGGGCATCTCGACGATTGACAACTCCGGCAGGTTCTCACGGATCTTGGCCTCTTGGGCGTCATCAACACCAAGTACCTGCAGCGAGGTGAAGGCCGCGATATCGGTGGTCAGCGCGTCGAACGAAGTGCCGACCGCGCTCTTTACGAAACCTTCGGAACGATCGTCCTTGATC